>JBLRXC010000005.1:0-59227 GCA_047920975.1 Bacteroidales bacterium
TTGCCGGTGAATCGGGCGCAGGTAAGTCGGAAATAGCTGCATCCATAGCCGAAAAACTGGCTGAATCAGGTTATAATTCCCTGATTTTCGGACAGGATGATTATTTCAGGCTTCCTCCAAAAACAAATGCAAAACAGAGAGAAAACGATATTTCGTGGGTTGGACCGGATGAAGTAAGGCTGGATCTGCTTGACCGGAATATTAAGGACATACTTGAAGGCAGGGAGAAGATCCGAAAACCACTGGTAGATTTTAATGCTGACATGATTGGAGAAGAGGAGATTGAAACCACTGGTTATAAGATAATTATCGCGGAAGGCACTTATACAACCTTGCTTGAACATGCTGATTGCCGTGTTTTTATAGACCGGAACAGGTGGGACACCAGAGATGCAAGGCAAAAGCGCAACCGGGAGAGGCAGGATGCATTCCTCGAAAAGATATTGTCCATCGAGCACGAAATCATATCAAAACACAAGCAAAAGGCAGATATCGTGATTAGCAGGAATTTTAACGCCAGCCTGAATCATTGATAATCAGGCTGTGACAATTGCTGATCAAATGAAGTCCTGATTTAATGACAAACGAAAATAACACAAGATGAACAAACGGATATTCAAAAACATCGCCATGCTGAGTACACACGGGTATTTTGATCCCATACCCCAGCTGGGACGAACCGACACAGGTGGCCAGGTGGTATACGTGATTGAAATGGCGAAGGCGATGGCACGACACGGAATCACAGTTGATATTTACACCAGGTGGTTTGAAAAACGCAAGCAGCAGGTTGACCCCATACCCGGCTATCCTGGCGTCAGGGTCATCAGAATACCCTCTGGAAAATGGGAGTTTGTACCGAAAGAATTTATATATGACCTTCTCCCTGAACTGACATCCAACATGATTGATTTCATAAAAAGCAATAACTTAAACTATGACCTGTATCATGGTCATTATGTTGATGCCGGTATTGTCGCACTAGAGGTTGCAAGGGTTTTTCACAAACCAGCTTTCTTCACAGCCCATTCGCTGGGTGCCTGGAAACAGGATCAGATGGGAGGAGATCCGGAAGAGATGGAACGAAAATTTAATTTCAGGCACAGGAATGCAGAAGAATTGAGGATATTCAAAGAAGTAAACGGACAAACCCTAACCTCGACCGTACAACATGAGAAATTGGTTGAACTTTACAATTTTGATGCGCCCAATATTGCCATCATCCCTCCCGGGGTAGACGTCGACAAGTTCAAAATACCTACCGTGGCTGACCTGAAGGCACCCTCTCCCCTGCCCGACCGTTACATTTATTGCTTAAGCAGAATAGACAGTAACAAAGGTCATGATTTCTTACTCAGGGCTTTCTCGCTTGTAAAGGATGTGATTGATGATGTAACCCTGGTTATAGGTGGAGGGTCACCCAACCCCAAGCCGCGGGAAAAAGAGGTATTTGCCATGATGGACACCATCATCGCAGAAGAGAAAATGGAAGACAGGGTCATGTTTGCCGGGTATGTTCCCGATGATAAAATGGTGACCTATTACCAGCAGGCTGAAATGTTCGTACTGCCCTCTATTTTCGAACCGTTTGGCATGACCAGCCAGGAGTCTATGGCGTGTGGAGTACCGGTTGTTGCTTCAAAATTTGGAGGAATCCGTAATGTCATTGTCCATGAAAAGAACGGAATGCTGGTTGACCCTTCCAATGCAAGGGAATTTGCCGATGCAATGATTAAGATTCTGCAGGATTCAGAATTGAGGATGCATATTGGTATGGCCGGCAGCGATACCATCAGGAGTGAATTTAGCTGGAATGCCATTGCCGATAAGTTTCTTGACTTCTATTCAAAGTTTGTATGAACAGGATCAATGAGTTGTCCTAATAAACATTCACCTCTCTTTCGAGTTCAATGCCAAATTTATTCTTCACGGAATCCCTGACCTGCTCTGACAGATCAAAAATTTCATTCCCCGTGGCACCGCCAAAATTGACCAGCACCAAAGCCTGGTCTTTATGCACCCCGGCGTCTCCGACCCTGACACCTTTCCATCCGCATTGCTCGATCAGCCATCCGGCGGCCAGCTTGAAAGTTCCATCAGGCTGCGAAAACGATACCAATCCGGGATGAGATGCCAGCAACTTTTCGCGCATCTCAACAGCCACAGTTGGATTTTTGAAAAAACTACCGGCATTTCCCAGCACTTTTGGGTCGGGTAGTTTGCGGGTTCGGATGCGGATAACCGACTCCCGTAAATCCTGAATGGTCGGCTCTTTCACCTTCATTTGCTCCAGCTCTTCCCTGATATTTCCATATCCTGTTTTAAGAACAGGGTTCTTGTCAAGCCTGAAAGTCACCGAGGTCACCACTCCTTTTCCCTTCAAGGTCTTTTTAAAAATACTGTCACGATAGCCAAATGCGCAATCTTCCTTGCTATAGCTAACAATGTGGTTTTTTTCAAAATGACAGAAATCAAGCTCTTCAAAATGATCCTCCATCTGCACACCATAGGCACCTATATTTTGTATCGGGCTGGCACCCACATTACCCGGGATGAGTGACAGGTTTTCAATACCTGCACGGTTGCGCTCAACACAATACTTCACAAAATCATCCCAGTTTTCACCGGCTCCCACTTTTATATATACATGGTTGTTGGTTTCACCGACCTTGCTGATGCCCATGAGGTCAACCTTCATGACCAATCCGTCATAATTTCGCGTAAACAGCATATTGCTTCCCCCACCCAACACAAGTAGCGGAATATTATGCAACCTTGCGAATTCAGCAGTTTCACCAATTTCATCCACCGAAGCAACCCGTGTAAAATATTTCCCATCTACCTTTATACCAAATGTATTCAGGGAATCGAGCGGGTAATCTGTTTTCAATTTCATAAGTCAAAATTACTTTAATTCAGGGGAATTGGTGAACCAACCGAAATAATTATTTTCGCCGGTAAAACAACACCTATTTGAAACATGTCATTGTATCGGTGACCAATGATCTGGTAACAGACCAGAGGGTTGACAGGGTGTGCAAAACACTTGTCAAACTTGATTTTGATGTCTTGCTTGTTGGCCGTAAAAAAACCGGAAGCCCGGCATTAAGCCCCCGTAACTACAACATGCGCCGCATGAAACTCCTTTTTGAAAAAGGATTCCTTTTTTATGCCGAATACAATCTTCGGCTTTTTCTGTTCCTTATTTTCCGTAAAACCGCTCTGCTTGTTGCCAATGATCTTGATACACTCCTACCCAATTTCCTTGTGCACAAACTTAAGCGAATACCCCTGGTTTATGACAGCCACGAACTTTTTACCGAAACCCCGGAAGTGATCCACCGGCCATTTGTGAAAGGGGTCTGGGAAAGAATTGAAAGATGGATCTTCCCGAAACTGAAGGATGTATTCACAGTGAGTGAATCTATTGCAGCGATTTTCCGGGAGAAATACAAAGTCAATGTCAGGGTGGTGAGGAATGTTCCCATCACAAAAATCTGCAGCCACAAAAAAAGCCGCGAAGAACTGCACCTGCCTGCTGATAAGAAAATCCTGATCCTGCAGGGTTCGGGTATTAACATCCAGCGCGGAGCCGAGGAGCTGATCCACGCCATGACTAAACTCAATGGGTTTCTCCTCCTGGTGATTGGCGATGGTGATGTGATCGCAACCTTAAAAACGATGGTTAAAACGTTTGCGCTTGAAAAATCTGTATGGTTTTACCCCAGATTACCCGTGAATGAACTTTATCAGTTTACGCGAAACGCTGACCTTGGACTCACCCTTGACAAAAACACCAACCTGAATTACAGGTACAGCCTGCCCAATAAATTATTTGATTACATCCACGCAGGCATACCGGTTCTTGCTTCTTCATTGACTGAGGTCAGAAAAATCGTTGAAAAATACAATATAGGACGGGTACTCAATAATCATGAACCGGAATATCTGGCTGAACAGATCATACTTGCTTTATCCGACGGTGATCAGGTCAACGAATGGAAAGAAAACTGTAAGTTTGCTGCCCTTGAATTGTGCTGGGAAAAAGAAGAGGAAATAATTTCGGCAGTTTATCAAAAATATGTCTGAACATACACTCCATATCATTGCGTTCGACATACCCTATCCACCCAATTACGGCGGTGTGATTGATGTTTATTACAAACTCAAAGCCCTTCACCGTATGGGGTTGAGAATTATACTGCACGCTTACGAATACCCTGGTCGCAATCGTTCCGATGAGCTTCAGAAGTATTGTTCAGAGGTTCACTATTACCCAAGGCTGCTGGGCTTGAAGTCGGCGCTCTCATTAAAACCCTATATTGTCTCCAGTCGCCGGTCAGATAAGCTACTGGATAACCTTAAAAAGGACAATCATCCTATTCTTTTCGAAGGACTGCACAGTTGCTACTATCTTGACCATCCGGCACTCAAAAGCAGAATGAAGATCTACCGCGAAAGCAATATTGAGCACCATTACTATTTCAACCTCTTCAAAGTCGACAAAAGTTTTTTAAAAAAGTTCTATTACCTGCTGGCAAGCATGAAACTGAGACTCTACCAGAAGATTCTGAAACATGCGAACCTCATGCTGGTGGTTTCCGAAAAAGATACAGAATACCTGCAAAAGCATTTTCCCGGAAACAAGGTAGTGTACCTGCCCAGTTTCCACGCCAATGATGAAGTTGAATCACTTCCGGGCAGGGGTACTTTTGCACTTTACAACGGCAACATTGAAGTGCCTGAGAACGCCCATGCCGTGGAGTACCTGATAAGGGAAGTTTTCGGCAACCTCGAGATCCCGCTGGTGATTGCCGGAATGAATCCTCCCCAAAGGATAACAAAGCTGGCAGCCGGAAATACCAAAATTCAGGTCATTGCCAACCCCGACGACAGAACCATGTTTGATCTGATCAAAAATGCTCATGTCAATATTCTTGTTACTTTTCAGGCCACAGGACTAAAATTGAAACTGCTCAACACGCTTTACAAAGGAAGATATTGCCTGGTCAATGAACCCATGCTGAACGGAACAGGTCTGGATGATCTGTGCGAAATCGGCAACAACCCCAAGGCATTGAAAGAAAAGTTGAAGCATCTGTTTGCCCAAGACTTTGAAGCAGGTGAGATTGAAAAGCGCAAAAAAACCCTTTACAATCGTTACTCAAACCAAAAAAACGGTGAAAGATTGATCCGGCTCATTTTTTAAAGGTCATCATGACCTCTTGTACAAAGCCATTGGCAGCCAGGGAAATGAAGACGGCACTCAAAACCGGAGACACTATAGTTCCCAGCCACCCGGTTTTGAAAAAACTTTTCCCTGCTCACACACCAGTGTTCTTGCAGGAAACTCTTTAAACAACGAGTAATTGTGGGTTGCCATCAATACTGCCCGGCCTGTTTTACTGATATCAAACAAAAGGTTCATGATACCGTGTGAAGTATCCGGGTCGAGGTTACCGGTCGGTTCATCAGCGAGAATGATTTCAGGATCATTGATCAACGCTCTGGCGATCGCAACCCTTTGCTGCTCGCCTCCCGATAATTGCGTGGTCAATTTAAATCCCTTCGTCCCCAGGCCAACTTTTTCCAACACTTCAAGTGTACGCTCTTCCATTTTCCGTTTGTCTTTCCATCCGGTTGAACGCATGACAAAATGCATATTTTCGGCTACCGACCTGTCGGTAAGCAACTGAAAATCCTGGAAAACAATACCCAGTTTTCTTCTGAGGAACGGGATATCCCTGGTTTTGATTTTTTCAAGCTGAAACCCGGCAACAGTTCCGGTACCCTCTTTGACGGGCAAATCAGCATAGATGGTTTGTAACAGACTGCTTTTTCCACTTCCTGTTTTTCCGATGAGATAAACAAACTCTCCCCGCTCGATTCTGACATTTACCTGACTGAGGATAAGCACTTCACGTTGAAAAACAGATATGTTTTCGAGTTCAATGATGGTGTCCAGCGACATAATAATATTTTGTGACCCAAAATTAATTAAATTTGTTCGTCAGATATTTAATGGTGTGTATAATTCAAGTTTAAACCTTCATTCACTTATACCGGTCATGAAAATTCTAAAAATTAAAATAACACTACTGAACCTGCTGCTCCTGGTTTCTCCAGGATATACCCAGAAAAAACAGGTCATCATTTCTGACAGTCCCGGGATCTTTTTTGAATCCCTGACAGATACAGCCGGTCAGCCTGTTGTTAAGCAAAAGATTCCGCTCTTCTCCGTTGAAGTGAATCATCAGGTGCTCACATCTGATGACCAGGCGATTAAGAAAGATGGCGACACCGGTCTTGTTGTTTTTGATACCCTTGTTGGATTCAGGATCATGCACGACACAATTGGAGGATCCAATGCAAAAATCACCCTCATCATCGAAAATATCAGCGGAAAGAACCTTATCATTGAAAACCTTGTTCCTTTTGGTCGATCCAGGAACAACACTTACATCACCGCTAAAGGACCGTGGTCGCTGGCCAGAACCTGTTTATTCAGACCCGACAGGGAGCCTGTTGGCGTAATCCTGCCTGATAATGCCTGGGAGATGGGGTATGGAGCTGCACCCGCCGGACAGGGAAAATCTGTTTGTGCCATCGCACGCAGGTCAACAATCTTAGGCGGAGAGAAAGAACGGTACGTTACCCGCCTGTTTCCGGAAGGCTCGGTTGCATATGATTTTTATTTCGGAGAATTTTCAGGCGAATGGCAGAATGGTCTGAAGCACATGTTTCAGGAGAGTTTTCTGTTTGATCTTGATGAATTCGACAATTCACTCTACCAGAGAAAAGACCTGGAGTGGATAAGCGGTCAATACCTTATGGTTCTGCAATTTGCATGGGATAAGGCGTTTTATGATCCAATCAAAGGCGGATACCAGTTCGAAGCTTTTTTAAATCGTTTTAGCCGGTCAACAGGAGGTATTGATATTTTCGGCATCTGGCCGACCTGGCCTGCACTTGGAACAGATCAACGAAACCAATGGGATTTGTATCGTGACCTGCCGGGTGGTCTCTCAAAACTCAAAGAACTATCTACTTATGCCAAAAGTAAAGGAACAAGGTTTTTTATATCCTACAATCCATGGGATCAAAGCACACGGACCGAAAACCCTTACACGGGTATGGCAATGCTGATTGATGCCCTTGATGCCGATGGTGTTGTGCTGGATACCCAGGGACGATCAAGCCGCGCATTGCAACAGGCAGCGGACAGTATAAAACCAGGTGTCATCATGTATTCCGAAGGAATGGCTGTCCCCGGCGACATGCCCGGAATTCGCTCAGGCAGGGTCCATGATGCCATTTTTATGCCACCTCCTCTAAATCTTAACAAACTGATCAAACCGGACTTTTCAATCTTCAGGGTCTGTCAGTTAAGCCAGGGACCAATCCTCCGCGAAGTGAATATCTCACTGTTCAATGGCTATGGAATTGAACTGAATACTTTTGCTCCGGGGAGACCCGATTGGATAGAGCGGGAATTAAATTACCTCGGAAAAGCAGTCAGGATAATGCGTGAAAACAGCCGGGCCTTTAATAGTTTACAGTTTATTCCAATTATCCCCTCATTCTCCGACAGTATCTGGGTCAACAGATTTCCCGGTCAATCAAAGACAATCTTTACCGTTTACAATATGAAACCGGAAGGATTCTCAGGAGCACTCTTTGTTGCCCCTCCCGGTGACAACACACACTTTGTAAGCCTTTGGCACTATGAAGAACTGGTACCCGAAACCATCAATGGCAGGCAATACATCCCTGCAAAAGCGGATGCATTTAACAAATCACACCTTGGAACGCGGCGCGAAAGCAGCGTGGATGTAATTGCTGAACTTCCCCGCCTGATCCATTATGATCGGCACAGGAACATACTGAAGCTTTCAGCTGAAAAAGGTGAATATTTCCGAATTTGGGCTGGCGAGCCATCATATCAGAACGATCCGTTCAGACTTGAAGGCAGGGAACATTCGGTCAACATCGTGGAATCATTTGGCATTGTTGAGGGTAAACTGGTCATAGAATTGTTGCAAGACAACGATCTGCTTGACGTAAAAATCATTCCTCTTAAACCGGGATTACCCTGGCTTATCAGTGGATCAGAGCGGACAAAACCAGCCTCATCGCCGCCACGCGATATGGTTGAAATACCATCGGGTGAAGTGACTCTTTCGCTTACAGCCCATGAAAATTTCATCGCCTATCCCGATTATGCAGCAACAGCTCAGACTATATCAAAATTCTTTATGGACAGGTACCCGGTTACCAACAACCAGTTTTATGAGTTCATACAGGCAACAGGTTACAAACCTGATGATACCGCAAACTTCCTGAAGAACTGGAATGACGGTAAATATCCGCGTGGCGAAAGGAACCATCCGGTGGTTTATGTGAGCCATGAAGATGCATTGGCTTATGCAAAATGGGCTGGAAAAAGGCTTCCAACCGAAGCCGAATGGCAATTTGCAGCGCAGGGTGCAGGTCAAAGACTCTATCCCTGGGGTAATGAATTGGATCCGGCGAAATGCAACACCGGACGGAATGAGATGACACCTGTGAACCAGTTTCCAGGCGGTGCAAGCCCTTTCGGGGTGATGGACCTGGTAGGAAATGTCTGGCAGCTGACCAATGATGTTTATGACAACGGCAGCTACAGGTATATCATCATCAGGGGAGGTAGTTATTATAACCCAACTTCCAGCGGATGGTACGTCAGAGGCGGGCCACAACCCCTGAATAAAACCCAGATGTTGCTGCGATTATCGCAGGGCTTTGAAAGAAATGCAACAGTTGGGTTCAGGTGCGTGATGGATCCTGAATAAGCATTCAAACACATAAGCAAAAAACAGAGGTAATCATCTGAGTCTGCAGATTAAAAATAGCACTTCAGGACCATCTCACCAAAAATTCCATAACTTTGGGGCTGATTTACGCAACGATTAATTCAGGGGATAATGGCGGCCAAAGGTGTCATATTTAATGTACAACGATTCTCGGTCAATGATGGGCCCGGTATCAGGACAACCATTTTTATGAAGGGGTGCCCCCTCGCCTGCTGGTGGTGTCATAATCCTGAAGGCCGGAAACACAGCATTGAAAAATTGAACGGAGAAACCATTGGTCGTGAGATTACAACCGATGAACTTTTCAAAATCATCGACAAAGACCGGGTTTTTTATGAGGAATCAGGAGGTGGAGTCACTTTCTCCGGAGGTGAACCCTTAGCGCAACCAGAATTTCTCATGGAAATACTTTCTGCTTGCAAAACCAGCGGTATTCACACTGCCATTGATACATCAGGATATGCTGCAAAAGCTTTGTTCAAAAAAATCATCCGGAAAACTGATCTCTTCCTGTATGACCTGAAACTGATGGATCCTGTCAAGCATCTGCGTTTCGCTGAGGCATCCAATACAGAGATACTGGACAACCTGCTGTTTCTAATTTCGCAGAATGCCAATGTTATGATCAGAATACCAATGATCAGGCATGTGACTGCAACCAATGAAAACCTTGACCAGATATCCTCATTTCTAAACCGGTTTGAAAAGAAACCAGCCATTGCTTTGTTACCTTTCCACAACATTGGAGAGGCGAAATACAGAAAATTCAATCTGAAATACCGGATCGGCAGAGATGCTGAACTCACCAGGGATGAGATCAAAACCATGTCATTGGTTTTTGAGCGCAACGGGTTTGATGTTCATATCGGTTAAAGTAAGCGGACCCGAAACTCACTAAAACTGAATCGCGAACATGAATGAGCGGATTTCACTACTAAAAAAACAAAGCACACTGACCAGACCATCCATCTCTTCAGAACGTGCAAGGCTGGTTACAGCATTTTACAAAAGCAAACGCGCTGCGAAGGAGAGCATACCCGTTCAGCGGGCTCTTTGCTTCAGATATATCCTTGAGCACAAAGTCATCTGCATTAACCCCGGTGAGCTGATCGTAGGTGAAAGAGGACCTGGCCCCCAGGCAACCCCCACTTATCCTGAAATCTGCCTGCACTCAACTGATGACCTGGATGTTTTAAATACACGTGAAAAGATTCCCTTCCGGTGTGATTCGGAATCCAAACAGATCTACCAGGAAGAAATCATTCCCTTCTGGAAAGGCAAAACCATTCGCGACAAAATGTTCAGCGAACTTCCGCCGGAGTGGCATGTTGCTTATAAGGCAGGTGTTTTCACGGAATTTATGGAGCAACGACCGCCCGGTCACACCGTACTTGATGACAAAATTTACCGCAAAGGCATGCTTGATTTCATTCGGGAAATTGATGTGAAATTGATGAAATCAGACTCAAATGATGAAGACAAGACTGAGCGGGAAGCATTAAAAGCCATGCGTATTGCTGCAGAAGCGATCATCCTTTTTGCCGAACGTCATGCAGCAAAACTGGATGAACTAGCGCAACAGGAAATCAACGCCGGTCGTAAAAAAGAGCTGGAGTATATGGCTTCTGTTTGCCGGAAGGTTCCTGCCCATGCACCCGGGACATTTTGGGAAGCACTGCAATACTATTGGTTTGTCCATGTAGGTGTGATCACAGAGGTTAATCCCTGGGATTCATTCAATCCGGGACGGCTTGACCAGCACCTCCTCCCCTTTTACCTGAAAGATTTGGCTGACGGAACACTGAATGATGAACAGGCAAAAGAGCTCCTCCAGTCATTCTGGATCAAGTTCAACAACCATCCGGCGCCACCAAAAATAGGCATTACCGCCAAAGAGAGTAACACCTACACCGATTTTTCGCTGATCAACCTGGGCGGATTGAAAGCCGATGGTTCCGATGCCGTGAATACCATGACTTACCTTCTCCTGGATGTCATAGAGGAGATGCGCCTGCTTCAGCCCGGCTCGATGGTTCAGGTCAGCAAAAAAAATCCCGACGATTATATCCGCCGGTTTCTTAAAATCATCAAAACAGGGTTCGGTCAACCATCAGTTTTTAATACCGATGCCATCATCCAGGAGATGCTGCGCGCTGGCAAAACCATTGAGGATGCAAGGGAGGGTGGCGCAAGTGGCTGCGTTGAGACCGGAGCCTTTGGCAAAGAAGCCTATATCCTTACCGGTTATTTCAATATCCCCAAAGTACTCGAAATAACCCTGTTCAATGGTACCGATCCGATGACCGGAACAAAAACCGGTATCGAAACCGGAAATCCTGAAACGTTCACCTCATTCGATCAGCTAATGGAGGCCTTTACCTTGCAACTCAATCATTTTATTGATATCAAAATAAGGGGAAACCTGATCATTGAGAAAATATATGCTGAACACCTGCCTGTTCCATTTCTATCACTGCTGATTGATGACTGTATCCAAAATGGTAAAGACTACCACAATGGCGGCGCACGGTATAACACAAGTTATATACAGGGTGTAGGGACGGGGAGTATCACTGATGCACTTACCGCTTTAAAATATCATATCTATGATCACAAAACCATTACCATGAAAGGTATGATTGCAGCCATGGAAAGCAATTTCATCAATTATGAAGAATTTAGGGATGTCCTGCTGAATAAAACTCCAAAATATGGTAATGATGAGGATTATCCCGATAGCATCCTTCAACAGGTATTTGAAATATATTTCAGGGCTGTTGACGGCAAACCAAACTACAAAGGTGGTTATCACCGGGTAAACCTTTTACCCACCACATCCCACGTATATTTCGGAAGTGTAACAGGTGCCATGCCCGATGGACGGAAAGCCGGCATGCCTTTATCCGAAGGTATTTCACCAGTTCAGGGAGCCGATAGGAACGGTCCTACCGCCGTTATTAAATCGGCTTCGAAAATTGACCATATACGAACCGGCGGAACCTTGCTCAACCAGAAATTCACGCCCTCCTTCTTGGAATCAGCAACAGGCATCGAAGCCTTATTGCACCTCATCCGAAGTTATTTCCGGCTCAATGGACATCATCTCCAGTTCAACATTGTTACAGCCGAAACTCTTCGCAAAGCAAAAAAGAATCCTGATCAATACCGTGATCTGATCGTCAGGGTAGCGGGCTACAGCGATTATTTTATTGATCTCACTCCCGAACTCCAGGACGAAATCATCCGGAGGACCGAGCACATGCGGGAAGAAGATTAACTGGCGATCCAGCCTTTACAGTTTACCAATTAAGGTCACTGAAAAGCAATACAAAAACAAATGACAAATAGCTATGGCCAGATCAGGAAGATTTCCGGTAAATCATCCTTCTTATTGAAAGCGAAAAAGAACCGGGAAGACAAAAGTCACCAGGAGGGCCCATATAACATAGACTGGTAAAAATGAGACGATACTGAGCTCAACCTTTTTCGTTTCATTCCCGACTTTGAGTATTTTGAACAGGCCAACGGTCACCACCAGCAGGTTGAAAAGTATCAGCGCATTGCTGCCCAACAAAGCAAGCCTGTTTGGGGTAATCCCATATTCGGCAATTCTGAAAAGGATTGCAGATAGCGCGATCCCGTTAATGATGACTGTTACGGTCGAAAGCCCTGTCAATAATAAAACCCCTGTTTTGTTGCCAGATTTATCAGGGATGGCAGCTACCGAGAAAAGAATGATGGCCATTACACCAACCAGGAGTGCATTGAAAATGATGAGGAATTCCCGGTCGTTATAGGGGTCTTTACCCGTATAGATCACAGCAGCCAGGTATATGAGCAATGTCACGAATACTATTGGTGTGAACACCCGGGCAATTACGGGTGAGACCTTGTTCACCAGTTGTGGATTAGACCTTACAAGGTAGGTTCCAACGATCGGCGAGGCAGCAGCCCCCGGGATCACAATGTATTGCAAATAAAATTCCTCAATATTGAGGTCAATCAATTCAAAAAGTCCGAGTGTGACGGCTGTAAGCAAGCCGCCGGCTATGAGCATAATCGCTGTTATCACTGCCAGGTCGCCATTATATCTCAGAAAATCCAACCGCTTTTGGGAATGGTTCAAGTGGTCACCCACAAACGTCAAGCCCAACATTGCCCACAAAACCAATGGCAGATGAATACAGGCCAACATAAGTGTATGGCTGTCCTTGTTTCCGGGTAGCAGGTTTATATAGCCTGCTGCAACCAGGATGGAGGTTGAAAGGATAAGAATTTTTCCGGTCCTCATTTTTTGTTTCCATCCAAAATAGGCTATCAGCAAAGGAAAGACTATAAAAGCGATGTTGCGGGGATAAAAGAACTCTTCATTGATTCCGGTAATTTCAGGAATTTTTGCCAGAAGTCCGGCGACCAATGAAGCCAGGATAACAAAAGTCAGATCCTTGCCTGTTCCCCATGAAATCTCCTCTTTTTCAAAATTTAACCTTTCATACCATACCCGGGCAATTGGTTTTTCCTGAATTTCGGGATAGATCAAATTGAATTCCCGTTTAAAGGTGGGTTTGTTGTCCCGGTATAATTTTTCAAGATGACCGGGATGCTCTAAATGGTTAATAATCTCTTGCCTCATGAAGCAGTTATTTGAATTTACCGGGCTGTTTGTAAAAAATCAGTGATGAACGCAGGAACATCACCACAGAGTATAATAACTGCTCTTTTAATTTCTCTGTGATCTTTTTCATCCAAGGCTGTCGTGCATCACGAGTTTTAACTATTTGAAGAACCTATTTTCATCTGGTCATCATTCACAGATCTCTTTTATTTTTTGGAGGGCTTTGGGAAACATTTCCCTCATTGCGTTTAGATACTGGGGATCACAATCCACTTCCACCCGCAACAAAACGCCCTCATTGGCAGGCATCAACTGGTATGATTCGCTGCTGTGGGTCCATTTCTCTGTTTGTTCATCAACCGGCAGTTCTTTGAAATCCTTCATCTCGCCAATATGCAAGAAAACAACCTGCTCATTTTCCTTAACATAAGCTACATCGCTGTACATGCCGTGTCCTTCAGGGGTAAGAAAATGAATACGATTTCCCTGTGCAATCTCGCCCGAATAGTATGAGCCTGCGGTAAAAGGCTTAGTCCACATTTTGTATTGTTCTTTATCCCTCAACACTTTCCAGACTTTTTTAGCACCTTCCCTGATGATGGTTTTAAATACCAGCTTCTCGATGCCATTGAGGTAAAGCCTGAGCACATCATGTAAAAAGTGATCCCAGCCGAACTGAAAATTTTCGGGTTTAAATTCATCGCCGGCATCGGCAAAGGTTTCCAGTCCGGAGTGTGTGAGGGTAACTTTTGTTGATGCTCCAAGGTGTTCCAGCTCCCATGTTACCACTGAGCTGCCTTTGGAGTATTCAGGATATTCCCATGAATAAGCAATCCGTTTCATAGGAACGATTTCCGTAAACCGGCATTTGTGCAGGAATTTCTGTGAGTCTTCACTTTCGTGAAATGTGAACGCGCTGCCCACTTCAAATTGGTAGTTACGAACCGGGAAAAACCATTTTTGCAGCGCCTGCTCATCCGAGAGCGCCCGCCAAACCTCTTCAAGACTGTTTTTGTAAACCTGGGTTGTTGTTACGGTATCCATAAATTTGATGGTATTTTGGAAAATAACAAAGCTCGCAAAAGATTGTTGACTTCAACCCATTTGTGTGAATTTGCAATTGAAAAGGTTTGAACCACATAGGATCATAGGACACATAGAAAACTAGTCAGAGAGATTCCCAGGAAACGTAAATGAAAAAAATATTATGGATCAAAATTGGTTCTTCGATGCTATATTTTTTTTACTCATTAACATTATTGTCCTTTAAAAACTCTATTTCATCCCTACCGGACTTTGAAATAGTATTTAAAATTCTTACTACCAATATTTTATCCCTAACGGGATAGCCCCTTTAAGAGGCTAAATATGGGTAGAAAAAAAGTAACCCCCGAATCTATTAAGTCCCGCAGGAACGATATATCTCAATCATTCTCTATTTTTATTCTCTTATATTCGGTCAGTAATGATAAACCTGAAGGTGTTGAACACGGCAGGATGAGCTCCGGAATACATTGCGAAAACCCTCTGCGTCCTTCGCGACTTTGCGGTTTCCTTTTTCTTCACCGCTAAGGCGCAGAGAGCGTAAAGAGAAGCAGAAATATCCTTATCCTGATAATTTTCAGACCCGTGCCGGGTACCAGGTGCTAAAAAACCGGTATTTTTGTCCTGACATCGGACTTCAAACATCATGCATCTTATGGCAGGAATCTTCACCAATACAAAAGGGCTTTGCTTCTTTACCGCAACCTGCCTTACAATCCTGGCACCTGCCCAAACCACAATTGACGAAAGTTTTATCCATGACGGAGTTGAGCGCTCCTACCGCATTTATATTCCTGAAATCTACGATCCGTCTGCAGAAGTTCCCCTGCTGTTCAACCTGCACGGTTACGGTTCTGACAACCTGGAACAGGAGTTTTATGGCGATTTCAGGCCAATAGCCGACACGGCCAATTTTATCATCGTTCATCCGAATGGTACATATGACAACAATAATAACCGGTTCTGGAATACCTTCGGGGGTTCAAATGTGGATGATTTAGGATTTCTTGCGGATCTGGCTGATACCATCATCGCCCAATACAACATTGACCAGAACAGGATCTACAGTGCCGGTATGAGCAACGGCGGGTTCATGAGCTACCACCTGGCCTGCTTCCTCAGCTCCAGGGTGACTGCAGTGGCTTCCGTGACTGGCAGCATGACCATTGCTGCCTACAACACCTGTGATCCGGAGCACACTGTGCCGGCATTGCAGATACACGGAACCCTTGATGCAATTGTTCCATACAACGGAAACTTCTTTTTTGTCCCTGTTGAGACTCTTATTGATTTTTGGGTTGAGCACAACAATTGTGATCCGGAACCAATAATTATTCAGATACCTGACATTGACACCACCGATGGATGCACAGCCGAACAATTTATTTATGCAAACGGGGATTATGGCAATTCGGTTGAATTTTTCAAGATCACCGGAGGAGGACATTCATGGCCCGGTGCACCGGTAAATATCAACATCACCAACATGGATTTCAGTGCGAGCGCAGAGATATGGCGTTTTTTAAGCCAATTCAGCAAAGATCAGCTGACTACCGGCATAAGGGCAGAGAATTTAACAGTTTCCTCCTTCGAACTCTTTCCCAACCCATCTCATGGAAAGTTTACCCTGAGGTTCGGTAATGATGAACTGAAGACCATACTGATCACAAATACATCCGGACGTAAAGTTTTGGAACAATCCAGTGGTTGTGTGAAGACAGAACTTATCCTGCCTCGCAGAGGCCTTTACTTACTCACTGTTTTTCATAGAGACACGGTTGAAACAAGGAAACTCATTGTGAATTAATTATTATATTTACGCCAAATATCACGTGTATGTCTCAAACAAAAGATAAATTGTCGCTGAATAAAATAGCCAGGAAGGTTGAGAAAGGGATCATCTACAGTCTGATTATCATGATGGCCCTTGTTTTAGTCCTGGCCACAGTTGAACTGGGCTATTACCTGACCAGGAGCATCATTTTTTCTGATTACCTCCTGATTGATCTCGATGACCTGATGGACCTGTTCGGAGTGTTTATGCTGGTTCTGATTGGCATAGAATTGCTTGATACCATTAAGGTATACCTTCGGGAAAGTGTGGTTCACGTGGAGGTGGTTGTCCTTGTAGCCATTATAGCCGTCGCCAGAAAGGTCGTCGTGCTCAAGATCGAGGACCTTACGGGCGAAATTATCATTGGTATAGGATTGCTGATAGCCGGGTTAGCCACAGCATATTTCCTGATCAAGAAAGCAGGACTGCTTATTTTTGACCTGGCTGATGAACCGGTGCTGAAAAAAGAGGATTTACCGCTTCCACCTGATGTCAATATACAGGATAAAATCCAGTAAATCTTTTCAAATGTTGGTTTCACTTAAAATTCAGAGAGATGACAAACAATCATGATCAAAGCAACAGTGCCCCGGATATGGATACGGGGAATCCGAAGAAAAGTAAGAGCAGTAATTCATCCAACTTATTTTTGAACCTGAAGAAAAGACCTGTTCTGACTACAATCATTATCTGCCTGATTGCACTGGTAATCATTTACCTGTGGAAGGATCTTCAGGGAAAAAGAGTCAGGGATACAGTGATGAAAGCCGCAACGGAGCAAATCGGAGCAAGGCAACAAGAGATGCTTCTGTTGCTTGCAAAACCATTGGTCTGGAGTATTCGTGCAGAAATGCTCAGGGGCAATATGGAGCAGGTCAATATTCTGATGATTGATATAGTGAAGGAAAATAATTTTCAGTACCTTCACCTGGTTGAACCCGATGGAATTATTCTTCTTTCTACAAATAAACGGATTGAAGGCCAGGCGGCAGGTGATGAGATTGACTCAGAGCTCCTGAGCGTAGAAATGCCTGTTGTGATAAAGACAGGCAATAACCTCATGGTAATTGCCGCCCCGGTAATGGGTGTTGATCGGCGTCTTGCAACGCTCATCTTCGGTTATCAACCTGAAATATTCAGGCCATGATGACAGTGTTTCCGAGCGAATAATAGTTGTAGCATTGCAGCCTGAAAATGTTGAACTGACATGGAGTACTTCATCATATCCCTTGCTGCTTTCCTGGTGGCCATTCTCACCTTTTTTTCCGGTTTTGGATTGGGAACCATTCTCACACCCTTGTTCATGATCTTCTTCCCTGTTGATCTGGCCATTGCTTTGACAGGGGTCGTTCATTTTTCCAACAATATTTTCAAGATCGTCCTGATCGGAAAAAACATCGACAAGGGTGTTCTGGTCAGATTTGGAATTCCGGCCATCTTCGCTGCTTTTGCAGGAGCCTGGTTATTACTGCGCATAGTGGAATTACCTGTACTGTTTCATTACCAGCTGGGAACCAAAGAGCTTTCAGTCACCCCTGTTAAGTTAATCATTGCGTTGTTGCTGATTTTTTTTGCATTGATGGAGATCATACCTTCGGTTCAGAAAATACAGTTCGGACGGGATCAATTGGTTATCGGAGGGTTATTGAGCGGCTTTTTTGGCGGACTTACCGGTATACAGGGCGCGATTCGCAGCGCGTTCCTGATAAAAACCGGTTTATCGAAAGAGGCTTATATCGCCACAGGGGTTGCAATTGCCTGTTTTATTGATATCTCACGGCTTTCTGTTTATGCATCGCGGTTTATGCAATCCGGTCTGTCAGAAGAGATTCCTTTGCTTGTTTCCGCGACGCTGGCTGCCATGACCGGGGCCTTCATCGGGAGAAGGTTGTTGAAAAAAGTCACACTCAGATCTGTTCAGTTGCTTGTGGCAGTGATGCTTATCATCATTTCAATTGCGTTGGGATCCGGGCTGATCTGATTTTTCCTATGGTATTATTGCCACAAAAGCACTAAAACTCAAAGAATCACGAAGACGCAGCACATAAGGTGAAAGTTTTCCCGATGGGTGAAACAGTTGAATATCAAGGGTCTGGACATGAACTAAGTCACGTTGGTAAGTATTTCCTTTAATCATTATGTTAAAAATTCCGAATTTTGTCGGTTCACTCATTCAGGTAAAATGGCTTCACAAGACTCGCGGTATGCGGCCATAAGATTGTACAAAAGGTTACGGATTGGTTGGCTATTCAACACCTCCACCTTTATTGGCAACCTGGCCATTGCGCTGGTTGTAACTTATTTTTTCAGGCAACTTGGTTATGGCGAAGCGGTGGATTACGTTTTTCTGATTGCCATTTTGTCAGTGGGACTCTGGATTACCGAGGCCGTTCCACCTTTTGCAGTCGGAATATTCATCATCATCATGCTTATTTTTGGTTTCGGTACCGATTATCTGTTTTCAGAAAGTGCTCCTGTGGAACTATATGTAGGTACATGGACAAGCAATGTTATCTGGCTGCTTCTGGGTGGATTTTTTCTTGCAGAAGGCATGAAAGAAGCTGAACTTGACAGGTATCTTTTCAGATTCACCATCCGGAGGTTTGGCGACAAGCCGGAGCGACTGCTGATGGGATTGATGTTTGTGACCGCCGCCGGTAGTATGATCATGTCGAATACAGCTACTACAGCCATGATGATCTCATCCATCATACCTCTTATCCATGTTTTGGGAGCCAGGTCAAATTTTTCAAAGGCCTTGCTGACAGGAATTCCTGCAGCTGCAACCATTGGGGGCATTGGAACCATTATTGGAAGTACGCCCAATGCAATTGCCGTAGGTGCACTCCAGGAGCAAGGACTGAATATCACTTTTATCGACTGGATGCTTGTTGGAACACCCACTGCATTTTTCCTGGTCTACATTTTCTACAGATACCTGAGCCGGAAACTGAGTATCAGAGAAGCAATGATCGACCTGTCTCAAATCCCCCGCAGCGAAAAAAAGGTTGATCCTTTCAAACAAAAAACTGTAGTATTCACCCTGGTGGCTACCATAACGCTTTGGATAACCGAACCGCTTCACGGTATTCCCGTGGCCGCTACTTCTGCAGTGCCCATCCTGCTGCTCACCATAACCCAGGTGGTCGATTCAGAGCAGGTCAGGGCATTGCCCTGGGATACGCTAATGCTGGTGGCAGGTGGCCTTGCCCTGGGAATAGCGCTGGTAGATGTGGGACTGGCAGATATTATCATGGAGAAAATCAACAGTCTTCCTGTGGCTGTTGTCACTGTGGCATTCCTTTTCAGCATGATCGGGGTTTTACTCTCTAATGTGATGAGCAATACAGCGGCTGCCTCAATCCTTATCCCTCTGTCCATAACACTTCCTGCACCTTTTGGTGTGGCTGTCCCTGTCATTGTTGCCATCAGTTGTTCCAGTGCTCTTCTGCTGCCGGTTTCAACGCCTTCGAATGCCATATCCTACGCAACCGGACTGATTGAACAGAAAGAGTTCCGGAGAGGCGGTTTCTTCTTCATGATTGCTGGTCCAATAGCAGCCATGGTAGCAGTGATGACCTGGGTGTGGCTGTATGTTTAGCTGCAGGCTGTTCAATTTGAAGCATATTTACTCAAAAGGGTCATATTATCCCTGAAAATAATTACTTTTATATCAATAATTCATCCACATCAATTATGGAAATCCATGCCAGAGAGATCAAGCCTGTTTTCGAAGCTTTTAGTCACGGCATCGTGAATAAGTTCGTGCAAATTTTAGAGACAAAGGCAGAAGAACGTAGTCAATTCATATCAACATTCAGGGAGTATTACAAAAAATTGGCTTTGACTGAATCTGAAAACCAATCGCTGCCGGACCTGGTGCGGAAAAATCAATCCTTCAAGCATAACCTGCTGACATTGATCCTGCATCACAGGCAAAATCTTATGGAAGGTGATTTGAAGGATGCCTTCAGGGATTTTATAACCGCTGCCGGGCAGGAGATCGACAAACTCGAGCACGTCATTTCCAGAGAAGAAGTGTATCGTAAGTATTCCCGGCAAAAAGGGGACAATCTGCTCATGATGGTTCAAAAAGCTTTGATCAATGCAAAATTGCAGACAAAATATCTTGTCCGATCGGTTTCGAACATTGGAAGGCAGTTGCTCAGAATGAAAAAGCTCAGTTCTTTGATCATGCGGAAGCGTCATATCCCTTTTCAACGCATGGCGAGACACTTTTTAATCGATGATTTTTCAGAAAAAGCATTGGTTCAGTTGACGCAAAGTTTGCAATGGGAAAGCAAAAACTTACTGCAACTTTGGCTTCTTGATGATGAAATGGACAAAGCTTTTCAGCAATTCCTTTCCTCAGATCACCAACCTCATCAAATTGAAGAGACAAATCATCAAACGTCACATCTTTTATTTGACAGGTTATTGGCAGAGAATGATGAGTTCATCAATAAACTCAGGACTGAAATCTCACAAGTTACCCATATGGTTTTCAAGTCATTCGATGACGCTTTTGGAATGGCTGACACGACAGAACTGCCCGCATCAAAATTTAATCTGCAGAAACTTGCCAAAAATCAAAATAGGATTAATAATATTTATAAACGGGAGATAGGACGATGGAAAAACGCACACTTAACCCTATTGGACGATTGGGCGGTTGATGTGGAAATAACAAATCTGTATTACGCCGTTTTTGATCAATACAATCATCTCAGAAGCAATATAGATAAATTTATTTCACTGGATCTTGGAAAACGTTTCATGAAGGTCAGTTCATTTATAAATGCTAGTGTTGACCGGATTAAAAACTCGTCTGGTTCAACAGCAGGTATAAAAGAAATTATTAGCGCAGAACGTATTGCAATCAACAAACAACTGATTGACAAGATACTAACTCAAATTGCTGAAAGTCTGACTGATTGTTTTTCTCAGGATTTTATAAACTTTACTTCCGGCACCAGCGGATTGGTTAATAAGGTATCTGACAAGCGGGGATTCATCAAAAGTAAAGATTATGAGCGACCTGTTCGTGATTCGGAAATCAATTACATCTCTCCGCGGGAGTTGCTGAATTTTGAAGCATTACCAAACTTCCGGAACAAAGTCGCTTCGATTCAGGAAATGATTGAAGCCAGTCTTGAAAAGGCTCGCTTTACACTGCTTTCATTGGGCACGGTAAGTGATTTCAATCTTGAGTCATCGCTTCTGCTCCTTGAAAAGGAAACAGATGCTGAAAAGCAGGCACTTGAAGTTGCTATCCAAGGATACGACCGGGCACTCACACAACTTGAAGCTGTAAAAGAAATAACCGGCGAAATCCAGACCAGTATTACAAGGGACCTGCGCAATGCAGTGCATGTTTTCAACAGTGATGTTCAAAGACTTAAGAATACGGAAAATATATTTGATCTCAACCTGAAGATTGCCCGGATTAAAACCATGGAACAATCAAGGTTGTACAGAAAACAAATGACGCATTATCTCCGGAATCTGGTACCCGAAACAATCAACCTTATTGCCAGGGCAAAATCAAAATTAAGGTTCAGGATGAAGGAGATCAGAAACCGGATTGGTCTGCCAGCTGAAAAACCGGTTGCTACCTATGAATTATCTGAATTTATGGGAGAGACTGGCATTGCCCTGAAAAAGCTACCTTTTGTTTATCAGCGGTTATACCAGCTTCAACCTACAGATGAAGAGCGTTTTTTTGTGAACCGGGAAAAAGAACTGGGACTGCTGCTGAAGGCGTATGAAAATTGGACAAAAGATCGCTTCGTCACCATTGCAGTGATAGGAGAAAAGGGAAGTGGTACCACATCACTGATCAACTATTTTTTGCGTCAAATTAATTCGGATATGCCGGTTTACAGGCATACACTGAATCAAAAGGTTTATACAGGCGAACAATATTTTATTCTGCTCAATGCATTATTTGAAACAGAAGGCTTAAGCTCAAACCAGGAGCTTATTGACCACTTAAATGGCGCTCAGGGCACTCGCATCGTGGTTCTCGAAAACCTTCAGCACTTATTTCTGAAAAAAGTGAATGGGTTTGATTGCATGAAGATGTTGTTTGAGCTGATGACTCACACCCAAAAGAAAGCGCTGTGGATTGGCGTTTACACACCAACCTCCTGGGAATATCTGGATAAGACAATCTCCGTGTCGAATTACTTTATCGACGAGATAAGGATGGAGCTGCTCAATAATGAGATCATACAGGAAATTGTCTTTAAGCGCAACCGGCTAAGCGGTTATCAAATTATTTTTACTCCCAGTGAAATAAATTTACAAAGCAAGTTATTCCAGAAGCTGGATGAGGAAAATAAACAACTGTTTCTCCGGAAGCAGTTTTTTATGAACCTGTACCGGCGGTCAAACGGGAACATCAGCCTTGCGCAGATGTATTGGTTGCACTCCACACAATCGGTGGATGAAAAATATATCAGAATTGCAATTATCGGGAGTTTTGACCTTGCTTTTGTTAAAACACTGTCTGGTAATTTTCTGTTTGCGCTGCAGGTCTTGCTTCTTCACGACGGATTGACACTTGAAGATTTTTCCATCGTGATGAACCAACCTGAAAATGTAAGCCGGAATCTGCTTATCCCCATGCTTGAAAAGGGGCTTTTAATCCGGCCCGTAAAGAAGTTCAACATTAATCCTATCATCTACAAAGACGTGTTGGCCTATCTGGCATCAAGAAATTTTATTCATTAACAAGGATCTTGAAAATGAAACGCATCATCATCGCCATTATGGTTTTATCAGGAACGTATGGTTACGTCCAGGATACAATATTCATCAATGATACTGCAGCAAAAGCATTCACCGAGACTTTATTACCTGCGGATGAACCTGAAACTGATACTATATCAGCATCATCAGGTAGATCAACTTCGAGGAAAATTGAAGAGCAACTCACAGCTAAACCTTCTGAAGTGCTGAACATTATATCTTTCTCCAACATTTTGTGGACAATCATATTGCTTTTGATTGGGTATTTACTGATCCGGTTCCTGATAAAAATACTTGAGCTGTTTGCCGAACGAAGTGCAAGGCTCCGCATCACGATCAAGAGCCTTATTCCGATCATCCGGGTTGTTATCTGGTCCATCATAATTTTTGCCATTGTAAAAGGGATATACAATCCACCGATAGAGACACTGTTGGCCGCTACCGCATCCATTGCCATTGCTGTTGGACTTGCTGCCCAGGATCTGCTCAAAAACGTTTTTGGCGGGATCATGCTTTTATTCGACCGCCCTTTCCAGGTGGGCGATAAAATTGAAAGCGGGAAATATTACGGTGAAGTTATTCAAATAGGTTTACGTGCAACCCGGATTGTAACACCCGATGACTCAACAGTTTCTATTCCCAATATGGAACTGATGAACACTCCTGTTTCAAACGTGAACTATGGAGCGTTAAACTGCCAGGTTGTTGCAGAGATCATTTTGCCCATCTCAGTAGATACTCAGAAAGCAAGAAAAATAGCCATCGAATCAGCCCAGGTTTCAAAATTCGTTTATCTCAACAAGCCTATTGTCGTTTTGTTTTTCAACGAGATGCATCAGCGTAAATCATATTTAAAAATGCGGATCAAGGCCTATGTCATGGACATCCGGTATGAGTTTGAATTCAAAAGCGACATGACAGAGATCGTCATGAGAGAGCTACTGAGCCAGGGAATTATAAAACAAGCTGAGCTTGAGTGATGTCAACGGATTATTTACCTGGGCATGATACAAAAAGATAGAATCAGACTGATGTTATTCAAACAATGAATCATCCCGCTCAAGGAGCAAAATGGAATGCTGCGGAACAATGTAGTATTTTTCGTTGTCATAGATGATCTCAACCGCGCCTTTTTGCATAAAGATAGCCAGGTCACCCTCTTTGGCCTGCAGGGGCATATACCTTACCTTCTCCTCTGCCTTTTTCCAGGGCTCGTCAGCATCCTCCGTTGGCAGGGGAATGGGATATCCGGGCCCAACCTTGATGATATAACCCGATTGAACATCTTCTTTTTCCTTATATCCCGGTGGAAGCAGCAGCCCTCCCTTGGTTTTTGCATCATGCACTACCGGTTTGATCAGGATCCGGTCGCCAACGACGATCAGATTTTTCAGCTTCCTGTTTTCAATATGTGTCATCCGGTCAATATTACAGATAAACAGATCACAAACCCAGCGTTGCAACCATCACTGCTTTGATGGTATGAAGCCGGTTCTCGGCCTCATCAAAAACAATGGATGCTTCAGATTCAAACACCTCTTCAGTCACCTCCATTGCTTCGATCCCGTATTTCTGATAAATCTCCTCTCCAACCTTTGTATCCCTGTTGTGAAATGCAGGCAGACAATGCAGGAATTTCACCTTCGGGTTTCCGGTCTTTTTCAATATGTCCCTGTTCACCTGATAGGGTAACATCTCCCTGATCCGTTTGCCCCACATGGAAGCATCTTCACCCATGGATAGCCAAACGTCAGTGTAAAGAAAGTCAACGCCCTTAACACCCTTTGCCACATCATCCGTAATGGTAATTTTGGCACCGGTTTGTTTTGCAATCTTTTGACATTCTTTCACCAGAGCAGCTTCCGGTTGTCCCAAGGCAGGTGCCACTGCCCTGAAATCCATACCCATTTTGGCTGCCCCCACCATCAACGAATTACCCATATTGTTGCGGGCATCTCCGAGATAAGCAAATGAAATTTTGTTTAATGACTTATCTGAGTGCTCTATCATGGTCATAAAATCAGCGAGTACCTGGGTCGGATGAAACTCATTGGTGAGTCCGTTCCAAACGGGAACTCCGGCATATTTCGCCAGTTCTTCCACTACTTCCTGTCCAAACCCCCGGTATTCGATCCCATCATACATACGTCCCAGCACCCTGGCGGTATCTTTCATGGTCTCTTTATGACCGATCTGTGAACCCGAAGGCCCCAGATAGGTCACCAGCGCACCCTGATCAAATGAAGCCACTTCAAAAGCACACCGGGTACGGGTGGACGCTTTTTCAAAAATAAGTGCAATGTTCTTCCCTTTCAGTCTTTGCTGTTCGGTTCCTGCATACTTTGCCTTTTTGAGATCAATGGCCAGATCAAGTAAAAACCTGATCTCTTCGGGAGTAAAATCCAACAGTTTTAAAAAATGTCTGTTCCTTAAATTAAATGCCATAACTATATTTTTTTATTTGTTAAAATGAATTCCTTCATACAACACTACACAATGGTGATCCTTGTTCCACCATCATCCACGCCAAGCAATGTTGTTTTTGTGATGATGGCGTCTTTGCCTGTATTTTCAACAAAGTCAATGGCCGCACGGATTTTAGGGGCCATGCTTCCCTCGGCAAACTGACCCTCATCAAGGTATATCCTCGCTTCAGCAATGGTCATCCTATCGAGAGAAACCTCTTGTGGTGTATTGAAATGGAGGCATACCTTCGGTACATCTGTCAGGATGAACAGGCGGTCGGCACCTATTTGTTTGGCCAGCAAGGCCGAAGCCAGGTCCTTGTCGATCACTGCATCGATTCCCTGTAATTTATTTGGTTCAACATAAAAAGCCGGGATTCCCCCACCGCCAACAGCAATCACAATCTGGCCATTTCTGGCCAATTGCTCAATCGATTTCTTATTGCTGATCACCAGAGGTCTCGGAGAAGCCACTACCTTTCGCCATCCTCCCCTTTTCTTATCTTCCTGAAAAACCGATCCTGCGGCCTTCGACAACTTCTCTGCTTCCTCTTTTGAATAGTATGGACCTATTGGCTTGGTAGGTTCCCTGAACGCAGGATCATCCTTATTCACCAGGACCTGGGTGATAATGGTGATGATATCCCTGTCCATATCATTGGCAGCCAAAACATTCCTCAATTGTTGTTCGATGATGTAACCGATAAATCCCTGCGAATAGGCTACACAAATATCAAGTGGCATCACCGGCAATCCATGAACCTGATGACCAGCCTGATCTGACAACAGGATATTACCCACCTGCGGACCATTACCATGGGTAATGACTATGTTATAATTGATATTGATCAGATTGAGCAGGTTTCTGCTGGCTTCCCATGCATTTGCTTCCTGTTCATCAATAGTCCCCTGTTGACCTGCCTGTAACAGTGCATTCCCTCCAAACGCAACCACCGCTAGTTTTTTCATCCCGGTAAAAGTAAATTTCCCGCAAAGCTATAAATTTTATTAATTTCGGGAATTCTTTGAAATTCTGTTATCAATCCTTCGACATGACAGTCAATAAAAGATTCATCGCCGGATTTGCTACAGGAATTATCCTCTTTCTTTTCATCATCCTTTTCCTGGATCTTCAGCCAGGAAAACCAGCTGTCACCATAACACTGGCAATCGCAGTCTGGATGGCAGCCTGGTGGATTTTTGAAGTTGTGCCGCTTGCCGTCACCGCATTGTTGCCGGTCATTTTGTTCCCTTTGTTTGGAGTGATGGATGGGAAAATGGTTTCATCAGCCTATTTCAACGATATTATTTTTCTATTCATGGGTGGATTTCTTATTGCGCTGGCTATGCAAAAATGGCTGCTGCACAAGAGATTAGCCCTTCACATCCTGCTGGTTTCTGGTGTGAGTCAGGGCCGGTTGCTCGCAGGGTTTATGATAGCCACGGCATTTCTCTCGATGTGGATTTCCAATACTGCCGCGGCCATGATGATGATCCCGATTGCCATTTCGATCCTGGACCAGATGGAAAACAATCTGGAGAAAAAAGCCAGTCAAAAATTATCTGTCGGATTGTTACTTGGCATTGCTTACAGTGCATCTGTCGGAGGAATTGCAACGCTCGTAGGAACCCCGCCAAATCTTGCTTTTGCAAGGATCTACAGCATTTCGTTTCCCGGTGCACCTGAGATTTCATTCGGCCAATGGATGGTATTCGCTATGCCGCTTTCCCTGTTTTTCCTGGTCATGATCTGGATCTACCTCTACTTCCTGTTTTGCAGAAGTAAAAAGAGGGCTAACGTGAGTGACACGCCGGTATATGTTAAAGGAGCATTAATCAAGCTTGGCAAACCCGGATTCGAGGAAAAAGTCGTATTGATTGTCTTTCTATTGTTTGCAGTATCACTGGTTTTTCGAACTGACATACTGATTGGGGAGTTCAGGATTCCTGGCTGGTCAAACCTTTTTCCGGTTCCGGCTTTCATCAACGATGGAACCATAGCCATTATGCTCGGCGTTACACTTTTTTTGATACCCGCTAAAAAACACAATGATTATATCCTGGATTGGGAGACAGCAAGATCTTTGCCCTGGAAGATCATCATCCTGTTTGGTGGAGGTTTTGCGCTCGCCGAAGGTTTTATTGTTTCAGGTTTGTCGGAATGGATCGGTTTGTCGCTGGAAATAACAGCCGGTTTTCATCCCCTGATTATCATAATTTGCATCACAGGCCTGATGATATTTCTGACTGAATTTACATCAAACACCGCCACAGCCCAAATGATCCTTCCCATCATGGCAGCGCTATCGGTTTCGGTGAAGATTCACCCGCTGTTATTCATGCTGCCTGCAACCCTGGCAGGATCCATGGCTTTTATGCTACCCGTTGCTACACCACCCAACGCCATCATTTTTGCAACCAACAGGATTCGCATACCAGATATGGCAAAAAATGGTTTGATGCTGAACTTCATTGGAATTGTTATCATTTCCCTGGTCGTTTGGTTTTATGGAAGGTTTGTCTTCGGAATCAACATGGAATTGCTTCCCGACTGGGTCACGTACCACTGAGCTACTGGTCAGGAAAGTACACCATATAGCCAACATGGCCTTATTTAAAATCAATTCTCTAAGCATTTAACAACATAAATTAGGTTACTTTTAACACCTGTTTGACAGGGTAACAAACCTGTTTACCTTATTGTAAGCGGGATTTGTTTAATTAATCATAAATATGATTAGCGAAAGAAAAGCATTGATCTACGCATCTTTGGCCATTCTGTGCTGGTCAACAGTGGCTTCAGCATTTAAGATTTCACTCCGGCACCTTGATCCTCTGAATCTTTTGCTGTTCAGTTCAGCCATTTCAACCCTGACGCTTTTTGTTTTATTGATGACTCAAAAAAAATGGCAAACTCTCCGGAGACTCCGGGTAATCGAATTGAGAAATGCTGCAATCAGGGGTTTCCTTAACCCATTCCTTTACTACATCGTATTGTTTAAAGCATATACGCTTCTGAAAGCGCAGGAGGCTGGAACGCTAAATTATATCTGGCCGATCACACTGGTACTATTGTCAGTTCCATTTTTAAAGCAGAGGATTAGCCCCTGGAGTATGGTAGCCATTGCTGTAAGCTTCCTGGGCATAGTCATTATCTCCACTGAGGGCAGGATATCGGCACTTGAATTCAGAGAACCGGTTGGTGTTTTATTGGCACTGGGGAGTAGCCTCTTCTGGTCATTTTATTGGATTCTGAATGTCAAAGATCAACAGGATGAGATCGTGAAATTATTTCTCAATTTTGCAACCGGAACCATTCTTGTATTGGTTGCCGTCCTCATGTTAAGTGAGCCGGTATGGCCTTCATTTGAAGGAATAGCAGGTGCTGCATACATTGGACTCTTCGAAATGAGTCTTGCCTTTTTCTTTTGGCTGAAAGCGCTTAAACTTGCTGAAAACACAGCGAGAATATCCAACCTGGTCTACATTTCTCCATTTATTTCGCTGTTGATTATCCGGTTATCCATTGGCGAGAGGATACTTGTTTCGACAGTTGTCGGATTGTCGTTGATTGTTTTAGGGATTGTGATACAACAGTTCATACATCTTAAGAAAAAAGTTTAATACAGGTATGAAAGGTATGGATCAGGGGGTCAGGTTTCGACAAAGAAACCTTCAATGATTTCGAGAAGTCTTGAGGGTTTGATAGGTTTTGACAGATACAGGTCACAACCGGCATCGAGACTTTTGGCCTCATCCTCTGACATGGCATAAGCCGTTATTGCTATGACCGGTAATTCAGGATTGATGGATTTGATGTGCCGGGTAGCATCGTACCCATTCATCTTGGGCATTCTGATGTCCATCAAAACCAGATCAACCGGCTGTCCCGACTTCATATAGTTCACCGCATCCTCACCATTTATCATCCGGAGAACCTTTATCCCGGTCTGGTTCAGGGTAGCTCTTAACAATTCATAATTTGAATTTTCATCTTCAGCAATAAGAATGGTTTTATCCTGCCAATCAATGGTTACATCATCCTTTTCAATATTGACTTTAGGCGGTTCTTTTTCAAGGATATATGGTACTGTAAAATAGAATGCTGAGCCCTCATTCAACACTGACTCAACCCAGATCTTACCTCCCATTATTTCAATCAATCGTTTTGAAATGGAAAGTCCAAGACCTGTTCCCCCATAAGTTCTGGTTCTTGAGTCATCAACCTGTCTGAACCGTTCAAAAATCAATTGCTGTTTTTCTTTTGGAATTCCAATTCCAGTATCTCTGATATAGAACTCTGCCATAGGCTTCTGCCCGCTACCGGACAGCCTGTACCCTATTTCAACAGCACCCTTTTTAGTAAATTTCACTGCATTACTCAGCAGGTTCGAAAGCACCTGCCGCAACCGTAGCGGATCTGTTTCACACCTGATCTTATCGCTTCCGGGTGGAAGATTAAGCACAAAACGCAGATCGGTATTTGAACTGGTTTCATTATACGTATGAAAAACATCTTTCACAAGTTGGTTCAGGTAAAACGTTTCAACAGAAAAGTTAAGGTGCCCTGCTTCAATTTTGGAAACATCGATGATGTCATCAATCAGATTGAGCAACAACTTACTGCTCTGTACGATATGAGACAAATATTCTTCCCGCTTGTCGGTTGTCAGAACCGGATCCGTTAGTAAATTGGCAAAACCAACGATTGAATTCATCGGCGTTCTGATCTCATGCGACATATTGGCCAGGAAGGCGGTTTTCAGCTTATCCGATTCCTCTGCTTTTATCTTGGCCTCTCTGAGGGAGTCAATAAAATTGAGACGTTCAGTAATGTCAGTGATGACAATGACATATAAATTAGGCTTTTCAGAGGGGTCGACAATCTCTCTGCCCGCAATCTCAGCATAAAAAAGACTCCTGTCAGGCCGCTTGAGCCTGTATTGTCGCCTCTGGAGTTCATTGGATAGAAACTCGCTGATGATCTCATGATTCCCGGACGTATCTATTCCCGAAACAATAAAATCAGTCATGTTTTTCTGCAAAAGATCATGCTTGTTTTTTACCTGAAAAACACTCATGGCTGTATCATTGCAGTCAAAAATTGTCAAATCTTTACCCACAACAAAAATCGAATACGGTGAAATGTCGAAAATACTTCTTAGTTTGCCTTCGCTTTCTGTCAGGGCCTTATTAATTTTTTTAATGGTCTTCTGTGACCGGAGAATTTCATCATTTCTTTGTTTTAGAAGCACATTGGCCTTTTCTTTCTGGCGGAATAGCCTGAAGAGGATCAATACAAAAACCAAAGCGACAACCATCCCCAAAACTGATGAGTAAATGATCAGGTTTCTGTTCCGGATTTCAGACTCTTTCTTCTCAAGTTCAAGCCGGCTTTTTTCAATTTGTTCTCTTTGTTTTTCGACTTCATTTTTGGTAACAATTTCCTCAACTTTGCTCGAATAAATCTGGTTCTTCAGTGAATCATCGTATGCATGGTAGAGGAGGAATTGTTCGTATGCTAATTGATAATTCTCCAATCTGCTGTTCGCGACTGAAAGATTCCTGTAAATATCACGGGTGTTTTTGATCTGGTTGCTTTCTCTGGCAACGTGCAGTGCTTGGTCAAGATATACCAGTGCCTGTTTGTAATAGTCAAGCTCAATGTATACCTGGGCTATGTTATTCAGGGTATTGCTGTTGGTTATGCCCAATCGTCCATACTCTTCAATGGCCTTGTTGTAATACCCAAGTGCTTCGGTAAATTTACCCATTAAGAAACTGCTCTTGCCCAGATTATGATAATTATCAGCAATTCCTTTTTTATAATCGATCTCTAACCCAACCTCCAGCGATTGCTTGAAATAGTCCATAGCTTTTTCCTGGTCGCCAATTTCCTGATTGATCATTCCCAGGTTGTTGAGAATACCTGCCACAGCAGTTCTCTGATTAAGGATTTGAGAGATGATGAGCGCATTCCTGAGAAAGTCATAAGCCTTGTTATAATCCTCCAGTTCAAGATAAATGGAGCCTATGTTGGCCAATGAAGCAGCAATGCCGATAGAGTCATTTTTGCTTGTCTTGTATTCCAGCGACCTGAGGTGATAATTGATTGATTTTTGATAATCACCAAGGTTATGGTAGACAATTCCCAGATTATTCCAAACTTTAGCCAGACCGGCTGTATCCTTTAGTAACTGGTATGCAGCAATACTTGAATCGTAAAATCCCACAACATGATTTAACTGACCCTGGTATAACGAAATATTGCCCATCATCCTGTAAATTTCAGCCATTTTCATACTGTTCCTTGAATCCCTCGCCTGATTCAAGGCAAGTTTTGCATATTCCCGGGATGAATCCATCGAGATGGCAAGATATACATTGGACAACTGCATCAGAATATCAATCCTTGCAGCATCCCTTGCGGAGGGCAATATATTCAGAAGGCTGTCAATCTCTACTCTTTTTTCACGCACATCTCCGGTATCCGCATAACAGGTTTGGTTCAGCGACAAGATCAAAATAACAAAAGCAAATAATCCAACAGGATATTTGAGCATGAGTCCTCAGTTTTATCAGTTTTTTCTTTTCTGTACAAATAACTCCAACTTGTTTAACATTTTCCCGGGATGAAAGGGCTTGGAAATATGTTCATCGCACCCTGCAAGCCTGCTTTTTTCCCGGTCATCAGGCATGGCATAAGCCGTGAGGCTAACAACCGGAATCCCGGATCTGATCCCTTTAATGATCCTGGTAGCCTCATAACCATCCATAACCGGCATTCTGATATCCATCAATATCAGGTCAATCTCGATGTTTTTCTCCACAATTTCAACTGCCTCCTTACCATTGTTAGCCCTTAAAACTTTTGCACGGGTCTTTTCAAGTACTGTCCTGATCAATTCGAAATTTGAAATTTCATCCTCTGCAACCAGGATTGTTTTTCCCGACCAATCATGTTTATGCAATTCTGCCTTAAAAGGTTGCATCTTTGGGTGAATTTCAACAGAGTTAAAAGGTAATCTGAAATAAAAGGTGCTACCCTCTCCCAATGCTGAGTCAACCCACATTGCACCGCCCAGTATTTCTACCAGCCTTCGTGAAATGGTCAGTCCCAGACCGGTTCCACCATATTCCTTTGTGCTGGACTCTTCCGCTTGTCTGAAGCGTTCAAATATGAGCGATATTTTATCTGCAGCAAGCCCAATGCCTGTATCCTTCACGTAAAATACAATACCTGATTCATCTTCCAGAAAGTACCCCATTTCAATCGACCCCTTTTCCGTAAATTTGATCGCATTTCCCATGAGGTTATTCATGATCTGTTTGAAACGCAAAGGATCTGTTTCAATGGCAAAATATACATCGGAAATAGCCCTCTTTGATTGAATAACGATCTTTTTACAACGGGTTTTTTCCAATTGGTCGCGGTAATAAGCTTCCAAATCATCCATGATCTGATTTACCTGACAGGCACCTTTAACAATCCTGATCTGATTGGCTTCAATTTTTGCAACATCAATAATATCCTCAATTAGCTTAAGCAGGGCGTTGCTGTTGATCCCGATCAGGTCAATAAATTCTTCTCTGGTTTTTGCAGGAAGATCAGGGTCGTTTAATAACTCAGAGAACCCGACAATAGCATTCATGGGGGTTCTGATCTCGTGCGACATATTAGCCAAAAATGCCGTCTTTAAATGGTCTGACTCCTCAGCTTTCTGTTTTGCACTTTTTAATTCTTTCTCAGTAGTGATACGCTCGGTAATATCAATGGAAACGCCTATCAATGCAATACCACTCTCACTTCCGGCCTTCATCGGGATCTTAATGGATTTTAAAATTTTTACTTCACCGTTTTTATCGGTAAATGGTTCCTCCTGAATCACTTTAATATTTCCTGATTGAAGTACTTCCAGGTCATCTTTTTCATACAAGGCTACTTCTGATCCCGTTGAATGAATTTCAGACTGTAAATTTCCTTCTATTTCATGAACCCGTTTCCCACAGGCATCTGCAAGCGCTTTATTGGCAAGGAGATATCTTAGATTTTTATCTTTAGCAAAAATCATGACAGGAACATTATCAATGATCTGCCTGAGTGTAAATTCATTTTCACGCAAAGCATCATCTGCCATTTTTTGATTAATGGAAATACTGATCTGAATAGAAACAAACTGGAGCAGGTCAAGGTCATCATCTCCAAATGCATCTTTGTTTTGATAGTTTTGAACAACCAAAGCTCCTATGATTTCACCTTTGAACATAAGAGGAATGCCAAGCCATACTTTTGCCAGTGTACCCATCAGCTCGATCTCGCCCTTATCAACAAGCTCAAGTAATTCTTCTTCCCGCAGCAATACCGGTCTTTTTTTTCGGATCATATAACTTGTCAAAGATTTTCCTGAGGGTATTGCCTTAAAGCGGTCTTTTTCATCAACAAAATAGGGAAGACTCAGCTCATCAGTTGTTCTGTTGTACAATGCAATAAACAGATTGGAAGTATCAATGATCTGGCTTAACTCCATACGGATCACCGATAAAAGTTCACTGATATCTTTTGTTGTATTCACTGCGTTACCGATGCGGTAGACAAGGTTTTTGATCTTTTCTTCTTTCTCCCGCTGATCCTCAATGCGTTTTGAAACCGTTACGTCCCTTGCACTGCCTACAATTCCAATCATCTTGCCTTCATCGTTCAGCAGCGGTGCTTTATTCACATCCAGGTATAAAAACTTACCCTTCACATTGCCAAACTCATCGAACTGGTGAGGTTTTTTTGTCCTCAATATCACTTCATCCGATTCGGCACAATTAGCTCCATATGTGTACCAGTTGGGGTTCTCCAAATATTTTTTCCGCTCTCTTTCAGCAAAAAAAAGATCAGTCTTCCCAATGGGTTCGTCTGTATCTTTGGCCATCAGCAGATGGTCGCACATTGCCTTGTTGGTAAATATATATTTTTTATGGAGGTCTTTGGCCCATATCATGTCAGGAACATTATCAACCATCATTCTGAAAAAAGAGTAAAGTGTTTTATATTTTTCCCGGGATTCGTTGATTTCCTCAAGTGCTATTTTTCTATCTGAAATATCATAGAGATATCCTTCATACAATTCAATACCATCTGCCTGCATACTGGCCGATTGTATCCTGATTCCATACCAATGGACGGCATTATCCCTGCGCTTCAGCAGGACCTCTTTTTCATCCCTGTTATGCTTATCCTCCAAAGACTTAAAAAACTGTTTTTCCTGATTTTCATTATCAAACAGTCTGCTTAACTGCATCGATATCAACTCTGTTTCCGTTTCATATCCAAGGATATTCGCAAACCATTTGTTGACATAAATCAAACGACCTTCTGCAGTCAGTGAAAAAAGTCCAATCGGGACATGGTCCTGGAATCGCCTTAAATGCTCACCACCTTTGTAAATGTCAGAAATAATTTGCTGATGTATGCCAAAGTCCCGGATGTATACCAGCACCTGCGTTGGTGATACCTTAACTGCATCATATTCAAGCACTGCTTCTTTTCCAGTCAAATCAGGTTCTGCCAGGAGCACAGAATCAGCAGCACCTGTCAGGAAAACTTTTCTTACCAGCACCCTGGCTTTTTCCGGAAGAGCTTCCCAGGAAATGTATAAGGAACCTTTATTATCAGGAGAGGCTGATACGGAATTGGAAAGTTCATTTGTTACCGTAAAATCATTACCCTTTTCGTCAGCCGTCAGAAACAGATGACCTCTGGCAGAGTTCACCAGTTGATTCATGTATTCCTCAGGAAAATTGCTCCAGGGTAATTTCGGACGATCAGTCTTATCAGATAAAAACACAAATGTAATTTTTAAAAAATGATTACGCTGTCTTAATCTCTGCAAATGCAATTTTGCAGAACACAAATATAATCTATCCTGATTTGTTTTTATTCCCAATACGAATATTTTCCAGTTAAGTTTTAGCTTCTCCTCATGATTTATCCCTTAAAATGACTAATTTTGGCCTAAATATGTGTGAGCTATGAATCTGGAGTTAATTACAAAGCAGGTTGCCAATCTCTCAAGATCAGTTGGGAGCTACGTGAGAAATGAGATTAAAAGGGTTGAAAAGACTAAAATCCAACACAAAGGGATCAATGATTTTGTGACCTATGTTGATAAAACTTCCGAGAAAAAACTAGTTGGTGAGCTTGCAAAGATACTTCCGGAAGCAGGTTTCATTGCAGAGGAGAATAACCGGCTTACCAAAAAAGATCGCTATAACTGGGTAGTCGATCCGCTTGACGGGACTACCAATTTTATTCATGGGATTCCGATATTCTCCATAAGCATAGGTTTAATGTTTCATGATGAGATAGTTTCCGGTGTTGTATTCGAGCCCAACCAGCAGGAATGTTTCTATGCCTGGAAAGATGGCGGTTCTTATCTGAATGGACAGCAAATTTTAGTTTCAGAGGCTGGCTCATTAAACGACAGTTTAATTGCAACCGGGTTTCCCTATTCCAATTATTCAAGAATGGAAGGGTTCATAGAAACATTCACCTATCTGATGAAAAACACACATGGCATCCGGCGGTTAGGGTCAGCCGCACTTGACCTTGCCTATGTGGCGTGTGGACGGTTTGATGGATTTTTCGAATATGGTCTTCACCCCTGGGATACAGCTGCCGGTTCATTGCTTGTTGAAGAGGCAGGAGGTGCTGTTTCAGGGTTTGAAGGAAAAAGAAATTTTATATTCGGCAAAGAGATCTTAGCCAGTAACAAATTGATTTATAAATCATTTCTGGAGGTGATTACGGATCGCTTCTGATCAACAAAGGCAGATTCACAGAACTACACGATGCGATGAATGTGAAAAATGAGTATATGCTGTAACCATCACGCATGTAGAATAGGACAAAATCTGCGTGGATTGTTTTAAGAATCATATTAAACATCTCAATGAACAATTTTAGAATTGCGAAGTTTGCGGTTATACTACTTGCGGTTACTTTTTTCCGCAATCCTGTTCAAACGCAGACAGCATCAGGTGAAAAAGAACTTGTTATCTACAAGTTCAGCATCAAGGAACAAATAGCCCCGCCTGTGCAGCGAAAAACCAGGCAGGCTTTCAGGGAAGCTGAAGAAAACAATGCGGATCTTATCCTTATTCACATGAACACATACGGAGGAATGGTTGACGCTGCTGATTCCATTCGTACGATGATCCTTCGGTCTAACATACCAGTTTATGTTTTCATTGACAACAATGCTGCTTCAGCCGGAGCATTGATATCAATTGCCTGCGACAGTATTTATATGACGCCCGGCGCAAATATTGGTGCGGCTACAGTCGTCGATCAGTCGGGTGCTCAGCTTCCTGATAAGTATCAGTCCTACATGCGATCCATGATGCGGTCAACTGCCGAATCAAAAGGAAGGGATCCCATGATCGCGCAAGCGATGGTTGACCCCCGGATTTATATTGAGGGGATCATTGACACAGGTCAGGTTCTGACGTTTACTGCCAATGAAGCCCTGAAATATAATTTCTGTGAAGGAATTGGTGATTCGGTTGAAGAGGTACTTGCTGTCGCAGGAATCGAAAATTACACCATCATTGAGCAAAAATTCACCCTGCTTGAAAAGATCATCCTTCTGTTGATCCATCCTATTGTCAGTGGTCTTCTTATCATGGTTATTATTGGGGGTATCTACTTTGAATTACAGACACCCGGAATAGGATTCCCAATTGCCGCCTCTTTTACCGCTGCGCTTCTCTACTTTGCTCCGCTCTACCTCGAAGGGCTTGCTGAACATTGGGAAATACTTCTCTTCATTGTGGGTGTAGTCTTAATCACGGTTGAAATATTTGTAACACCCGGATTTGGTATTCCGGGAATCCTGGGTATTCTGGCGGTATTTTCAGGTTTAACCCTGAGTATGATCGATAATGTCGGGTTTGACTTCAGCGGAATTAAACTTTCTGGAGTTCTCAAACCATTCTTTATTGTGATCATTGCCACCTTCTTCTCAATGATCTTATCCTTCTATCTCAGTAGAAAAATATTCACAACAACCATTTTTGGCCATCTTGCACTTGATGCTGAACAAAGAAAAGAATCCGGTTTTACCTCCTCCTATTCCAATTACACAGATATGATTGGGATGACCGGAGAAGCATATACAGTGCTTCGTCCTGCAGGAAAGGTCATAATTGCCGACAACATATTTGATGCCACTGCCGAAGCCGGTTTTATTGACAAAGGGGAACCGGTTCGGGTAACCGGGTATCAGACTTCTCAGTTGTTTGTAACCAAAATTCCGCGCATAGACTAAAATAAAAAGCAGGATAGAACTGATGAGTGGTGATATAACGACTATAGCATGTGGCACCATGGTAAATGAACCTAGCTCAGCCGTGCTGCAAAATCATTGCTGATATAATTTTCAAATGTTTCACAGACAGATGCCCCGAATGCCATCCCCATTTCGACAATGGCCTGCCACTCCTGCTTTTTGATCGAACATAAATCCTTTTTCCCAATATTGAGCTTAAACAAACTGTAGATGAGACCCGCATTGAACGAATCGCCGGCGCCAACAGTACTCACAGGCTGAACATTGGGTGGATGAAGGGCGAAAGTGTTGCGGTGTGATTTGAAATGAACCGGTCTGTCCCCGGATGTACAAATGAGATGTTCACAACCCTTTTCACGGACCAGCTTAAATGTATCGGCAATATGATGTGTTTTAAAAATCATCTCAAAATCATCCGTCGAGCCGCGGATAATATCAGCAAAAGAGATATTCTCGTCAATATACCTTTGCACTGAAGGGAGTTCTTTGAGATGGGTTCTCCTGAAATTGGGATCATAAATAATCATAGCGCCTGCATCACTGGCACGTTGAAGCAGCTTGACCAGCCTGGTTCTGACAGCTTGTTCCAGCGAAAAAAATGAGCCAAACAAAACGATGTCATTGTTATTGAAAGCTGGCATTTTAATCATGAAACGATCCTGCGGATAATCTTTATAAAAAGTAAAACATGCATCCCGCTCTTCATCAAGATAAGCTATTGCCAGCGGGGTTTTACCCTCTTTGAAATAACATGAATACTCCGTCTTCACCCTGTTGTCCTTCAGGAAACCCAATATGAACTCCCCTAACTGGTCATTTGTAAATTCCGAAATAAGGGATACATTCAGACCCAACCTCCCAAGACTCACGGCGGTGTTGAGCATCGCCCCACCTGGTCGGCCTGAAACGGGTTGGGCTTTGACCATCTGAAGATCAAATACCGTTTCGCCAATGGTATATATCCGTCGTTTTACCCCTTGTTTTGAATTCATGATGCAAGAATAGTAAATCCACCCCAATTTCCCAAATAAATCAGCCCCTGAAAATTTTTATAAATGAGATTATGAATGAGTTTATTTTTTATTTTTACCCCAAAAAGAGAGAATGCCTGTTCAGAAACGTCAAAGAAAAAAAAGGAAGAAGACCCGCTATTCGACTGTAATCCTTAAGTTAACTGCCCGTCAGAAAAAATCATTGGTAAACTATTGCGAAGCCAGAAAAACAACACCCAATAAACTGATCAAAAAGTCAATCCAAAGATACATCAATGGCTTTGACCGGGCTGTTCCAGAGGAATATTTTGTCAGCGAGAGGCAGCTCGAGCTATTCGGATAGTTACGGCATTGTTAAAAATCCGGATCGGCCGGATGGGACCCCGGTTATTGGATGAACAACCTTAATCCCTTCTGTCCATAAGTTTTTCATAAGGCATTCTATTAAGGATTGACCGGCCTAAAGTGATCTCATCAGCATATTCAAGTTCATCACCAATAGCGATCCCCCTTGCGATCGTGGTAATCTCGACCTGAGGAAACGCCTTCAGCTTTTTATATAAAAAATAATTGGTAGTATCTCCTTCTATTGTCGTAGAGAGTGCCATGACAACCTCTGATATAACCCCATGCTCTATCCGGCGCAACAGACTGTCAATATTCAGATCCGCGGGACCTATACCGTCCATGGGTGAAATAATACCCCCCAAAACATGGTATAACCCATTAAACTGTCCCGTATTCTCAATGGCCATTACATCACGGACGTCTTCTACCACACAGATAACAGATGAATTTCGTTTTGTGTTGGAGCAAATCTCGCACAAATCGGTATCAGAAACATTATGACAGACATTGCAAAATTTGATATCACTGCGCATCTGAATGATGGCATTACCCAGGGCAACTGAAACCTGTGAATCTTTCTTCAACAAATGCAAAACCAACCGTAAGGCTGTTTTCCTGCCGATACCAGGCAGTCTTGATAATTCATTGACAGCATTTTCCAGCAGTTTGGAAGAATAGGTGTTCATCCGGAATATTTTTTCATCAAAATGTATTTACAGGGATAAATTCCGGGCAAAACTAAATCAATTTAACCGGCCACTGAATAAAATTATTAGTTTTACGTTTTGAAACCCCAAATGAAAGTCAAACAGTGATGCTTATTCAATCAATCTTGTTATTTTTTACGTGTATTTTGTCAGTCCCTTTTTACGGTCAACTGCCTTCCGACACAGTGAATGGTTTTGACAGGGAAGGGAAAAAACATGGTTATTGGAAAAAATACAATGAAACCGGATTGTTGCTCTATGAAGGTCATTTTGAGCATGATTCCCCTGCCGGTCTTTTTATCTATTATTATCCCGATGAAACAGTCAAAGCTAAATCCTATTTTTATGATAACGGAAATACTTCAGCCACCACCACCTATCACCACAACGGAAAGATGATGACGGTAGGGCTATACCGAAACAAGGAGAAGGACAGCACCTGGCAATACTTCGACCAGGACGGAATTCTGTTAAAGGAAGAGTTTTACAGGAATGGCAGTAAAGAAGGCGTTTGGAAGACATTTTACGACAATGGTCGTATTGCAGAAGAGACAACATGGGCAGGAGAAGAAAAACATGGGATATGGAAGCAATACTTCTCCGACGGCATCATTAAAGCCTCAGGGAATTATGTTCACAATGAAATGGATGGCACCTTCGACTATCATTTTCCCAATGGGAGACTCAAAATATCAGGCAGCTATTCAAAAGGCCAGAAAACTGGCGAGTGGATCATTCTTAACGAAGAGAGTCGAATCATTAAAAAAGAGATATACCAGAATGGCCGGCTTATAGAAGAATTCTATTATGAATGAAATAGCTGCCTGTTGATAAGATCAACCAGAATAACCAAAAACATCCTCGTAAGGTATAAATCCTTTAGGTGTTTTGTTTCTCAGCGCCTCTTTGGGTTTATGGAATTCGGGGCTGTTGTATATATTTTTCAATAACTCTTCCCGGGTTTTTGGTTCAGCAAGGTGTGCAATAGCTACAGCATGTTCAGTGATATTCAGCCCCCTGGGGTCAAAGGCTCCGTTTTCAGTGACAATGATCACCGGATCGGCGGATATGGCAGATGTTGTGATACCCTCAGGACACATATTCACAATTTTGGAAATTCCGCTTGATGTGGTTGATTTCATGGCAATGATAGCTCTACCGCCATCTGAGAGATATGATCCTCTGAGAAAATCTGCCTGGCCCCCTATCCCGCTGTAGACCTCCCTCCCTTTTAACGAGTCGGCCCAGATATTGCCATGCAGATCCACGCCAATGGCGCTGTTGATTGCTACCATTTTATGCTGCTGGGCAATGCGGATGATGCTGTTTGTATAATTACATGGCCGCGACTGAACAGAGCTGTTATAGTTCAGCCACTCATAGCCCTTCTTGTCAGCTGCAAGAAAGATGGAAGCAATTGAAAAATTAACTGCGAGGTAACGGTTTGTAACAATGCCTGCATCAATAAGCTTGCGCATGGCATCGGCAAACAACTCCGTAAAAATACCAAGATCCTTTGCCTTCTTCTCAATCAATGCTTCAGTGACTGCCTCAGGTACCTCTCCAATTCCGTACTGAAGCGTTGAACCGTTTTCGATATATAATTCCGTAACCAACCGGCCAATTTTCCGTGCGACCTCATCCGGCTGATGGACAGGACTGATCGGTAAAGGATAATCTGTATCCAGCAGAAAATCAATTTCTGATTGGTGAATAGTAGTTCCCAAAACAAAAGGCATTTGCTTGTTCCTTTCTGCAATCACTAGTCCTCCGTTTTCCCGGATCGAATGTACAGCAGACTGAACCCCTTCAACCGTTGTTCCAAAGCTAAAATTACCACCATTGTCGGGTCCGGAAACAGAAAACAAGACAACATTCGGCTTCAGGTACCGGATCACCTGGTTTGGAATATCCGACAAGTGCATCAGCTGATAAGTGGCCAGCCCCCGGTTCAATGGTCCCCGGGAATGTGGCCCGGAAAAAATGATCCGGTGCTTAATCTTCTGACAGGCCACCTCTGTGAACAATTCCTCCAAATCACCCAACAGTAACACACTCAGTAATTCTACATTGTAGATGTAGGGATCTTTGGCCAGCTGTCTTAGTAAAACCTGTGGAGCAGCAGCATTACCGGCCGTGTAAATCAGACTGCCTGGCTTGATATATGTCTGATTGATAATATCTTCGACTCTCTTAACTATTTTCATTTGAATGGCCTTATGAACATTATGTGAGAAAACCTGAAATTTTTTTTCATCCTGACTGGCATTGAAAAATCTTGCGTAAAAATAAACAGTTTCGCCGGACAGGTAATGAAAAATTGTCTAATTTGGGCACGAAATTGAATTGAAATTATGATATTAATTGCTGACAGCGGGGCATCCAAATCGGATTGGATATTGATTGACAAGAACGGGGAACATTTAAGTTTTCAATTGATTGGACTGAACCCTTTTTACCTGACGCCGGAAGAGACGGGAAATATCCTGTCAAAAGAGCTCACACCATTCATTGAAGCGAAAAAAATTGAGAAGCTCTACTTCTATGGGGCAGGGTGTGCTTCTCCCTATAAATGCATGATGCTCGAAGAGGCTTTTTCAGCCTTGTTTAAAAACTCAGAGATTATCATTAAGTCTGACCTGTTGGGATCTGCCAGGGCATTGTTTGGCAATAAACCAGGCATTGCCTGCATTCTTGGCACCGGCTCTAACTCATGTTACTATGATGGAGAGACTATTGTACAAAGAGCAGTGTCGCTGGGTTATTTTTTTGGTGATGAAGGAAGCGGAGCCCATATGGGCAAGCAATTCATCAAAGACTTTCTGATGGGTACCCTGCCTGAAGAACTGAATGAAGCCTTCAGGAAGAATTTTAACTATACCCGTGATAATATACTTGATGCAGTTTACAATCTTCCCTTTCCAAACCGGTTTCTTGCATCATTTTGTGAATTTTTTGCGGATCATTTGTCCTCAAAATACATATTTAACCTGATAACCAACTCATTCCGTGAATTTTTCAATGGTTATATTGAAATATATCCCGAATACAAAGAGGCGTCCATTGGCTTCACCGGGTCGGTAGCATATTTTTTTGAACCACTGCTAAGAGAGGTAGCAAGGGAGAACGGGATCAGGATTGATCACATCATTCAATCTCCGATCAGGTTTCTTGCGGCGTATCACCAACCTAAATCAGAGTCTTAAAAGCTGTTGCATCACACATGATGCAGTTGATTATATTGACAGGGATACTGGAGGCCGTTCGCTAAAGAAAACCAATGTCCAATCGATTATTTTATTCCTGCTGATTTTGCAAAGGTGCAACGATCTCTATCAACTCCGGAAGGTCCATTCCGATCCTTTTCAGATGTTCAATTTTAGGAACACCGCCTTTTGTCCAACCCCTTCTCTGATAAACAGCATCAAGCAATTTTTCGTACTTCTCTTCGCGGTATTTCCGGGTAATGGCCAACTTCTCTTCAATGGATTTTCCAGCCGGGTCGATACCGATGTTCTCTTTCATCTGTTTATCGTAGCGCTCCTCCCGTGATTTATACTCCTCTGCTGTGACGGGACCGGCTGCCCTGAAAGGTTGGGCATCATGCTGCCTTAAACCGGACCCCCGGCGGATGTTGAAAATTCTCTGAAAGTTGTACACCCTTTCGGATTGCCTGATCAATTCCTCCTTGTCAAAAGGTTTACCGGTAACAGCCTTGTATATAGTCACATAGTTGTCAACGTGCTCAGGCACCTTGGCCGGCTCATCCGTTTCTGCATTGCTTTCAGGTTCTACGTCATTCCAGGGCAACTTGCACAAACCTACCAATCCGAACCATGTGCGGAACATCGGGAAATAGTGCAATGCTTCTGCTTTATCCTCAAACGAAGGGATCTGATTATTCACCATATCCATAAAGATAAGCCATGCTTCATCATGTTGCGGGCCCTTGTTGGTCATGGCATAACCTCCCTGCTGCGCAAGAGATTCTTTGGATACATATTGTGAATACTCAAGTCCTTTGTTCTCCATCCCGATATCATTGATGAATTGGGGATCACCCCATCCCTTTTCAATGAACATCTTTTTCATTTTCCTGACTCCCAGCCCGGCAATTTTACCAAACCCCTCTCCCCTGGCCAATTGATGAAGAAGCTCCATGGAAGAATCGGCGTTTCCGAAATTCAGTTTCAAACCACCGGTTCTTTCCTCATTTAAAATTCCATTTTCATAACACTCCATCACAAATCCAACAATGGTACCCCACGTGATCGTACAAATGCCATAAGTGTCGCAATAAAAATTAGCTTCAATGGTATAGTCTGGATTGAAAATCCCCATGATTGAGCCCAGGGAGGATGCCGTTTCATATTCCGGTCCATCAACGATCACCGTATCACCCTTATATGGACCGGTTCTCAATGTATAGTTATCAACTCCTTTCGCACATGACATATTACAACCAATCCAGCATCCGTCAGGAACACCTTGCGTGAATAGCTCCTTGTATATTTCAGAGTGGATTTTCTCGGCATCAGGATGGCTTCCAAACTTAAAGTTGTGCACCGGAAGGAGGTCATAGTCGTTCATGATGTTGGTGAGGTGTGCCGTTCCCTTTGTGCGCATTTCAGCTTGTGAATCATCCAGTTCCCTCATCTCCCGGTTAAACCGCTGACCCCGTTCCATGATGGCCTTAAGGTCAACTACATTGTTTAAATTCCCTTTTACTCCTGGAATTTTGGCAACCAGCGCTTTAATTTTCTTGTTGCGGAAAACAGTTCCTATTCCACCCCGGCCCGCTTGCTTCAATCTGACAACCTTTCTTTTGGGGTCATAAAAACTGAAATTGAGCATCCCTATGAGTGAATGATCGGCTGCCTTACCTGCCGAGACGACAGCAATGTTTTTTTTGTCCTTCTCATCATCAGCATACATTTCATACAGATTCTCAGCCAAAACATGACTATCAACCGGCTCAAGCGGCGCTTCACAAATCTCAACCACATGATTCACACCATCAATGAATATGATGACCTCCTGATCAGCTTTTCCCTGAAGTTCAAAGGCATCAAAACCTGCAAATTTCAGAAAAGGACCGAAATGACCACCCACATTGCTGTCAATCGGGATGTCAGTTTGCGGTGAAATGGAAACACATATTGCTTTACCTGTTCCGGAGTACTGCGTAATGCCCCCGATTGGTCCGGAAGAAATAATAATCTCATTCGCCGGATCATCCCATTTGGTATCCGGTTCTGTTGCATCCCACAACAACCTTAATCCGTACCCCCTGCCCCCAATGAATTTTTCCTTCATCTCGCCGGGTACATCTTTTTCAGAGATCTCATTCCGGTTGAGATTCACATACAATATTTTATCCGTATAACCCTTGTCCAGCGGTTTCCAATTGTACTTCCAGGATTTAATCAGCTTGTGTGCCTGTTTCATCTCCGATACTTGTGCCATAACATTTATATTTTTATTGAATTTTAACCGACCATTGAAGGGACAAAAATATACTTTATGGATGAATTTCCAATTTAAAACGACTGAAATGCTACAAGTGCAGGGTCACCTCCGTATTTGCCTGGAATCGAATATAACACACTGTTTTCGTGCTCATTACAAACCCACAATGACTAAACTCCTGATTGCAGAATCATAAATGATAATTAGAATTATTATAAATTGCACCTGTCAGACCCTGTACCTTAAAATATAATTATATTTGCTTATGAATTCATAAGCATGTGATATGTTTACATTTCCTGAAATAAAGAAGATACTCACACGAAAGACTGTAGGGATTGCAGGTGCAGGTGGACTGGGTTCAAACTGTGCGATTTCACTGGCGCGTGTTGGGATTGGTAAGATAATACTGGCAGATTTTGATAACGTCACTGTAAAGAATCTGAACCGGCAATATTTTTTCAGGGAACAGGTTGGTCAGAAGAAGGTATTTGCCCTCAAGGATAATATTTTTTTTATTGATGCAAAAATTAATGTTGAGGCACATGATATCAGATTAAATTCAGAAAATCTGACCACTGTTTTTGATGGCTGTGATGTTTTAGTTGAAGGTTTTGATTGTGCAGAGATGAAGTCAATGTTTGTGGAAACAGTAATTACCAAAATGCCCTGGATACCTGTTATATTAGGGTTAGGAATAGCAGGATGGGGTAGCAATGAAGCCATCAGGTCATGGCAGACCGGCAACATATATGTTTGTGGAGATGAACAGTCAGAAACAGCAGAAAACCTGCCACCGCTCGCCCCAAAGGTTGGAATTGTTGCAAACATGCAAGCCAACACGGCACTTGAAATTTTATTAAAGTCGAATGGGAAATGAAAATTACGCTTAACAACCGACAGGAAGAATATGACCGGGAAAGTATGACACTTACCGAACTGATTGAACTGAAATCATTTTCATTCAGACTTTTGGTGACCAAAGTCAATGGAAAACTTATCAGAAAAGAGCAACGCAATGAGACCATTATCCACGACGGTGATCAGGTTGCTATCATACATATGATCAGCGGTGGCTGACCTTCTTTATTGTCAGACCCTTACCTCTTTTTGACCGATACCGGACCCGGTGTAACCAAATTTTACCCTGAAACGTAAAAAACCGGTCATAAAAAATCAAATCATGGTAAAGGAAATAAGAAAATTTTGGCAAGGGAAAAGAGCCACAAGAGAACACATCTTCTATCAGAGGTATATAAAAACGATCCTGTTTGTCTGTCTTGGATTTTTAGTCAATCAGACAGCCATATCACAGCAGGAAGAGCAGGTGCTTTATGGGGAGGCAAAGGTTCAAAACCTAAAATACCTCCGGTCACTTTCATCGCTTGCTAAGTCAGAAGAAGGTGAAAGATCCCAGTTTATTCAAAAATTTGGGATTGATCTTACTTCAGCAATGGATGCCAGGGTGATGCATGATTGCTGGCTAAAGCCAGAACCATCAACACGGGCTCACAACAGCAATAGCCTGATTCCACGGGGAACACAGGTGAAAATCTACAAAAATGCGGATAATACTTCATTCTTCGCGGTAAGATTCAGAAACAAGTGGGGCTTTATACCGGAGAGTGCTGTCAATATGGTCGAGAATTAGCACCTAATAATGGATCAGGAACAATTTGTCCAATGACAATGGAAAAAAGCTGACAGCGGATTAAATCACTTCAGCTACAACAAAAGTGCTCCCCCCAATAAACACCAGGTCTTTTTTGGCTGCATTGAGGAGCGCATTTCTCAGTGCTTCTCTGACTGAGGCATGTGTTGTTCCATTCAATCCATGGGATAAGCTTTTCTGATGTAATATTTGCGTGTCAAGTCCCCGCGGAATATCAGCTTTGCAAAAATAATATGAGGCATCACAGGGAAGGACGGCAAGAACTGAATCAATGTCCTTATCGTTCACCATACCCAGTACAAAGTGAAGATTGTCGAAAGTCATCGCGTTGATCTGTTCAGTTACCCATTTCATCCCGGCAGCATTATGGGCGGTGTCACATATTGTCAATGGTGAAAGACCAAGGATCTGCCATCTGCCCATCAAACCAGTATTTTTGATCACATTTTGGATTCCTTTGATTATCTTTTCGGATGTGATCTTCATTTCCTGATTGTTTAACTCTGTGAGTGCCTGCATGACAGTTATCAGATTTTTTTCCTGGTAATTCCCTGTCAGGGGACAATCTATGTTCAGATCATGCACTCCTTCTACATCCGAAATACGGTAAAGGCTTTTCGTTATGGAAAAACCTTTTTGTTCAATTTTTGTGATACTCCATTCCTGATCAGCAAACGTGATGGAAGCATTCCTTTCAGAAGCCTTTTGAATAAAAACCTGACGGACATCCTCCTGGGTTTCGCCAATGACAACAGGGATTCCGGGTTTGATAATACCTACTTTTTCACAAGCAATTTTCTCCAGTGTGCTTCCAAGAAATTGCATGTGATCGAACCCAATATTGGTTATTACCGTCAGAATTGGGTGGACCACATTGGTCGAGTCAAGCCGGCCGCCCATACCAACCTCAATCACAGCAATATCAACCTGCTGTGACCTGAAATAATCCATGGCCAAGGCAAAGGTGTATTCAAAAAAAGAGGGCTTCAAATGGTCGAAACGATTTTTATATTTATTCACAAAGCCTGCCACATAGCTTTTAGGTATTATAGTTCCGTTTACTCTGATCCGCTCCCTGAAGTCCTTCAGATGCGGAGAGGTAAACAATCCGGTTTTATACCCGCATTCATAGAGGACGGAAGCCATGAGATGAGCAACTGACCCCTTTCCATTGGTTCCGGCAATGTGAATGGCAGGAAATAGTTTTTCCGGATTTCCGAGTATCCGGGAGATTTCAATGGTAGTGCTCAGGTCATGTTTATAGGCGGCAGCACCTATCCGATGAAACATAGGGAGCCGGGCATACAGAAAATCGAGCGTTTCCCGGTAATTCATTAATTTTTAATGACAAAATGGTAGGTTATCGTACCCCGCTGGAACTCTGCTGCTGATAGGTTTGCATTGAACAGGGCTTTGATGGCAGCTTCTTCTGCCAAACGGCGCAATTCAGTACTCGTCGTATTTGAACCTTTATCAATGGCAACAGCCCTGACTACTTTACCGTACCTGTCAACAGTAATCTGAACGACCACAGTGCCATTTTCCTGGAACTGACTTGATGGTTTTGGTAAATACCTGGGGTCTCTCCCTTCAAGGCTATAGGACATTCCATCACCAAATCCTCCGCGGCCTAAATACGCTTTGGAGTCAACTGAGCCTTCGGGTTTTCCCTGATCACCATCTCCTTCAGTGATACCTTCACTTTGCCGGGGACTTTGGTCCTTACTTTTCCCCTGGTATAATGCTGCCGGATTTACCTCAGGCTGCCTTTCAATCACCTCTTCCACCGGTTTTTCAATAACTTCTTCTATTTTTTTCTCCTCTCTCTTTTCGATAACAGCCGGAGCAGGTTCAATATCCTGGGTTACGATCTCCTCCTCCATTTTATCAGTGACCGGCTGGGGCTGTGTTTTCTGCTCAACCGTTGCTGTCCTTCTGGGCTGAACATCGCCCATACCTGTCAGATCATAGCCCAGACTTATTTCAACACCCTCCTCTCCGGGCAACGGCAATTGTGTGGTGAATCCCAGAAAAAGCAATATCAATAAAACTCCAAGATGGAAAAGCAATGTTCCCATCAAACCGTTGATCCTGTATTTCTTTTGTGGGGTCAACTCTGTATCTCTTTGCGTTATAATTGTAAGTGACTGATGATTGCCTTTATTGTCTTTTGGGGCTTGTAGCCATGATCACTTTGTGTGTAGCATTGTTGCGTTTATTGATATCATTCACGATGTCAATTACATTTACAACATACTGAACGGGCACAATCTTGTCCGATTCAAGTCTTATCGATGCACTTTCCTGACCTTGAAGTTTTTCAAATAAACCGGATTTAAGCATATCTTCATTCACTTGCACCCCTTGTAAAAAATAATCATAGTCCTTGTTGATGGAAATTACAATTTTTGGAGGCTGCTCAATGGTTCTGCTGTTGCTTTGCGGAAGCAGTAACTTTATGGCATTGGGAGCAACAAGGGTTGAGGTCAGCATGAAAAATATCAACAACAGAAAGACAAGATCCGACATGGAGGCCATGCTGAAATCTGCTCTTCGTTTATTTCTTGATTGGATTGCCATCGGATATAAGCGTTAATTATTTTTTCGCAGGCTCATGTAAAACATCCATGAACTCAGTTGCACGTGCTTCGAGTATAAATACAAGTTTTTCGATCCTGCTGACCAGGATATTGTAGCAAACAAATGCAATTATACCGACAATCAAACCAGCAACAGTGGTTACCATCGCCTGATAGATTCCTGTAGAGAGTAAAGCAATGTCAACATTGTTACCAGCCATTGACATATCATAAAAAGCCCTGATCATTCCCATCACAGTGCCAAGGAATCCAAGCATAGGTCCCGCTCCGGAGATGGTTGCCAGGCCGGCTATGTTCTTCTCAAGCTTAGAAACCTCCAGTTTACCAACATTTTCAATGGCTGCGTTGATATCATTCAAAGGTTTGCCAATCCTTGTCAAACCTTTTTCAATCATTCTGGCAATCGGTGATTCATTGTGTTTACAAAGTGAAAGTGCTGAATCAATCCGCCCCTCATGGATAAAATCGCGAATATTGTTCATAAAATTCTTCTGTTCATTGGAACCCTTTGAAATAGCAAAAAAGCGTTCAATGAAAATATAAACGGCTATGATTGACAGAACTGCGAGAATGGCAAGTATCCAACCGCCTTTTAATGCCAGTTCCCACAAGGAGAATGACAAATGACCGGATGCTTCATCGAACTGGACGGCCATTGATTGAGCAGTTTCAGAAGCAGCCTGACCTGCCTGATTAATTTGCAGCATGATTCCTGTTAACATATTTGGCATTGAATTTTTAAGTAAAAGTATGGATATCTTAAGCCTCCGGCGTAAAGCATTTGGCAAATTTTTAACAGAAGAATGTTAATTCAAAAAGATTGTCCAAACCAATTGTATTTCAAACACAAACAACGCATGAGCAGCACATTTATTTTTTATGAGGAAATCCTCTCCAGAAACATTTTCTAAAAAAAACAGGAACCAGAGAGTTTTCAATGGGATGGATTCACCAGCAGACCACATACTGAATCTTTACTGGCCCCGGTGACTGATCTTAAACAGTTGATCTCATTCCTTGTACGTAAAAGCCCCAGAAATCCAAAAACCATAGCCTCTTTAAAATTAACAAGGTCATTCTCCGGAATTATCAATTCCGATCGCGTGTGGTTCCGGATTGTCTGTATTAAAAAATCATTGAAAGCACCTCCGCCAGTTACGAGTACTTGACCTGAACCAATGATTTCAAGGGATTTGGCGATCTGAACGGCTATATGCGTCGAGAAAGTATGCAATTGATCCTCCACCGGAATATCTGATGATTCAATCAGCGGGAAAATGAATTGTTTAACCCACTCTTTTCCTAATGATTTTGGGTAGTTCACTGAATAGTAATCAAGATTATTCAATCTTTCAAGGAGATGAAAATCCAGATTGCCTGTAGAAGCCATTTCTCCCTTGTTATCGTATAGATGTCCTGTTTTTTGAGCAAGGTAATTCAGGACAATGTTTACCGGACAAATATCGAAAGCGACCCTTCCCCTTATAAGCTGGTCGAATGAGATATTTGCAAAACCACCCAGATTCAGGCAACAGGTGTAGTCTGAAAAAAGTATTTGATCACCCAATGGAACAAGCGGTGCACCCTGCCCTCCCAGGGCAACATCAAGGGATCGGAAGTCATAAACAACCGGAATTCCAGTAACTGCAGCAATGGCATGTCCGTTTCCAACCTGCAGGGTAAATCCTTTGTCAGGTTGATGAAATACAGTATGCCCATGCGACGCAATCAGATCAGGTTTGACCCCGTTATTATTGATGAAACGAACAATCTCTTTTCCAATGTATTGACCATAATCCATGTCGGCCTTTATCAGGTCTATACCCGGGACTCCCTGCAAACCTTCTAGTAGCCGTCGCCAATGATGATTATAGGGAATGGTGATAGCATTCTGAAGTTCAAAACTCCATTTTCCTTTGGATTCAAAACGGCAGCAAGCCAGATCAAGTCCGTCAAGAGAAGTTCCTGACATTACACCAATAACTATCATCGTAAGCTATTACAACATTTTAATGATACGCTCCAACTGATTACCTCTTGAACCTTTGATTAAAATTGTTTTATTAACAATGGGTTTTTTGTTGAGGTAATCCAAAAACTGATCCGTTGACTCAAAAAAGAGACCTGGTTTGGGAACAACAGAAGAAAAATTCTTACCAATAAATACCGAATCCTTAATTGAGTCACATTTGCTATTCACAAAATCAACAAGGTTTTGATGCTCAGCTTGGGATGAAGCCCCCAATTCAAGCATTTCACCGAGAATTACCATTGTATTCCTATAGGGTCCTGATGCGAAATTTTGGATGGCAGTCTGCATACTTGTGGGATTGGCATTATAGGCATCCATGATCAGTACATTTTTCGATGTCTCAATCCATTGCGACCTTAAATTTTCCGGAGAATAAGAAGATAGGGCAGAAGCAATGGCTGAGGGTGGAATTCCAAAATAGGAGCCTACGGCAGCCGCAGCCAGGATATTCTCTAAATTATAGTCACCCACCAGATTCGTGTCGACCCTGAAATTATTCTCACTGCAATGTAACTGCAAACTGACCTTTGGATACTTTTTGAGCAGAGTCCCAGAACAAAAACAGGTGTTGGATTTTCCGTAGGATATTTGCGGTATTCCTTTTCCTTTTCGCATGAGCAAAGGATTATCATCATTGATAAATATCCTGCCTTGCTTTTTCCTGATGTAATCATAGAGTTCTGATTTGGCACTGAGAACACCTTCCATGCTTCCAAATCCCTCCAGGTGAGCTTTCCCGATGTTCGTAATTAAACCATAATCAGGATCAGCAATTTCACACAGAAGAAATATCTCCCCGGGATGGTTGGCTCCCATTTCGACAATGCAAAACTCCGTATCATTTTTAACGGATAAAAGTGTAATCGGAACTCCAATGTGGTTATTCAGGTTCCCGGCGGTAGAATTTGTGATGAATTTTTCTGAAAGCACTGAAGCCATCAGTTCTTTCGTGGTGGTTTTGCCGTTAGATCCTGTCAGCGCAATAACTGTAGCTTTTGACTGATGGCGGTGGTATTTTGCCAGGGATTGCAAGGTGTGCAATACATCCTCCACATAAAACATTCCAGGCACATTTTCCAGACCGGCATCATCAACCACAGCAATAACAGCCCCCTTAACAAGTGCATCTGCAGCATACCGGTTGCCATCATACTTATCTCCTTTGAGGGCAAAATAAATGGCTCCTGATACATTTCTCCTGGAATCAGTTGAGATGGCTGGGTGTTCCCTGAATATTTCATAAAGTCTATGAATTTGTTCCGGCATATCACAAACATCAGGTTTATCAAGTAAAAAGCATTTATGAATTCAGCAAAACAAAACCCCAATTTTTCATTGAAAAATTGGGGCGCTGCTGTAAAGTGATTATATATTAAAGTCCGTCATCGCTGCCCACCCGATCCATCGCACAGCGGAATCCAATATAGTTGGTTGCTGCATTTTCATCCAAAAATCTTCTGGTTGCAGGCATCATATAATAAGAGTTATCTCTCCATGACCCCCCTTTATAAACACGGGCCTTATCATTGATCATGGAAGTCACTGAATAGTCGTACATGGTTTCTGACCCGCCCTCTTCGTTTTGTCTTTTCAACCACTCTTCCCTGTTGATGGTAGATTGAAAATCACCGTCTAGATAATTGATATTGTCTGCTTTTCTAAAATTCTTGCGATCAACCAGTTCTTCAGTAGGAATTTCTTCATAACGAATTCTTCCCAGTTCGTCTTTCTCAGCAATCAGACCTTCGGCATCTTTCACTTTCCTTTGGAAAACATTACCCCGGTATGGGTTGAGATCATCAAAATCCTGGTATGAAAGCGGTCTGTAAACATCCATGACCCATTCGCTGACGTTTCCTGCCATATTGAACAGCCCATAATCATTTGGCCAGTATGACCCAACCATGGCTGGTCCGATTGACCCATCGTTCATGTCGCCTGCAACACCGGCGTAGTCTCCTACACCTCTCCTGTGGTTGGCCATGTAAGCTCCATAAAATTTCTTATCATCGGTTCGAAGGACGTGGCTATTCCAGGGATAGATCCTTCTGTCAACAACGCGCTCATATATTGTATTGCCGATCAATCCCAGGGCTGCAAATTCCCATTCAGCTTCAGTCGGAAGCCTGTAGCGCGGAAGAAGTATTCCATCTTCTATTCTGACCCTGCGCTCACCGGTACCGCTGGGGTTTAAATCCTGAAGGTTACGGTTCACAAGTCCTTCATATTGCCCTGCCAGATAGGCCTCAGTGTTAAAATTATTTTCATTCAGCTGATCCGGATCGAGATCAAGAATACCCCTGTTGACCAAAAGCATTTCATTGACCCGGTCAGTTCTCCATGCGCAGTAATTGGTTGCTTTTACCCATGAAACGCCCACAACAGGATAGTAATGGTATGCAGGATGCCTCAGGTAGGACTCAACCATTGGCTCGTTGTAAGCCAGTCGCTCGCGCCATACCAGGGTATCGGGTAGTGCATTTTGGTATACCTCCGGATAATCTGTTCCAAAAACCCTGTTCAACCAATACAGGTATTCAAGATAATCAACATTGGCTACTTCTGTCTCATCCAGATAAAATGTTTTGACTGTTACCTTGCGCGGTCTGTTATGCCATTCGTATATAACATCATCATAATTGGCTCCCATGGTGAAAGTTCCGCCCTGGACAAGCACCAGGCCCGGACCGGTCATCTGCCCCTGGAATTCAGCTACCTGAAATCCACCATTTTTCGGATTGTTATAATCCCATCCGGTTGTGGCAGATTTAGGCTTTGAACAGGAGGCAATAAGAATAGCCATTCCCGCCAAGGCCATTAAGGAATAGAAACTGATGTATTTCATTTTCTCAAAAATTTTGAATGCAAACATAACTAAAACTCCGGACATTTTATTGCACCCGGTCTTTTTCTTTTAACATCACAATTAAACAGGAGTGCCATGGACAACTCATGCCCTCCTCCGCTGTTTCCCCTTAAACCAGACAATGTGACATCGTAAGCGTATGCAAATTTAAAACTTTTATGAACAATGCCAACAAGAAAAATTATTCCGTCAGGATTTTCTATATTGTGACGATACCACACACCGGCAACCAACGGAAAAAATTCAGCATTTAATCCCAGATTCACCTGCCTGGCCTCATGCTGTTGCTGGTATAATACGTTGGGGGATAAAATAAGTTTACCCTTTTGGTCTCTCCGGTTGCCTTCAGTGATGGTAAGCATTGCCCCTGCATGCAGTGTGAACTTCATATACAATGGGTTTGAGCCATTCAGGTAATGTTCCAGAACCGGCTGATGCAGGTGATGCGTGGCAAAGCCCAAATAATATTTCTCACGGATGCCGAGAAGCAAACCTCCGGAAAAGTCAACAGTGGAAACTGTTAAATTATCCGGCGGAATCTCTGCTGAACCGCCTGGATTTATTGTTCCATCATTATAATTGATCATGTCGGAAAACACAAATTGATCCCAGTTCAATCTCTGCTGAAACCATGATGCTTCAAATCCGGCATTTAAACTCACGGATGAACTCATTCTCAGATGATAAGCGTAGATCCCACTAAGTTTCAGAGAGTTTACCAATCCAGCAGCATCGTCCGCGTAAGCCATCACTCCCAGCCCTCCGGAAAGTGACCTGATGTAACTGTCAGCCGAAACTGCATAGGTTTTAAATCCCCCACTCAGGGCAGGCCACTGCTGCCGGAAATTAACCATCACCCTGCTACATTCACCTGTACCAGCCAGTGCGGGGTTTAAGTAAAGTGGATTGGCATAGAATTGAGAAAATGAGGGATCCTGGGCTGGGGCTGGCTCAACATACAACCAAATCATCCCAATGACTATCAGCCATTTAAGAGTCCGCTTTCCTGAAATAAATGTTGAAAGATATACCACAAACGCAACCTAATTGGATCAATATCAATCAATACAATATGCCCGGCACCTATAACGTTTCAAACATTAATTTAGTTGTCCGGAACATTCTTTCCGGAAATTTTGTTATTGAACCGGGAGCGATGCAAAATTAATACATTCAACCATATGGAAAAACTGACTGTTATATGAAACCTATCACCTCACTTGTTGTTTTGTGTCTATTTTGCTTTGCATTGCAGAGTTATGCCTCTGAACAATCTTATCAGAGGACACTTAACTGGCAGGAGCTTCAAGCCGTTCCAACCAGCAGCGGCGAGGTGTTTTATCTGATGGGTTTTTCGGGTGCTGAAAACCTGTTTGAAAATAACTACCGGCCTGAATTCTATGAAGTTTTCCCTCTTTCTCTGGCTGCAACAGGGGTTCAGGCTAAAATTAAAGATATGATCTTCGAGCCTGTCAGTCCTGATGACGCGAAAAAACTCACCTGGCTTGAACAAATCGGTTTTGACATTGCCTTAGAATCTGGCATTGCATTCGACAGAAAAAATCCGGTTGCCGTTATAAAATTTACACCCGTTAGAAAGAACAGGTTGACCGGGCAATACGAGCGACTAACACACTTTAGCATACTGCTGATTGAATCCGAAGACCCTACCGCTTCATTCGTCCACAAGTCACAAACTTATGCTGAAAACTCAGTGCTGGCCGCTGGTGACTGGTACAAAATAGCAGTGACCAACACCGGGGTTCACAAACTCACCTATCAAAACCTGCTTGACCTGGGAATTCCTGTAAATAACATTAATCCCAAGCACATTCGGATTTATGGAAACGGCGGAGGAATGCTGCCAGAAAACTCCAATCATTTCAGACATGATGATCTTCAGGAAAATTCAATATTTGTTTATGGAGAGGAGGATGGTAGTTTTGACCAGGAAGACTATATCCTGTTTTACGGGCAATCACCTGATTTATTGCAATATTCTCCTGAATCGGGAATCCTTAGAAAAAAGATACACCTCTATTCCGATCATACCTATTATTTTATTACTGCTGATCTGGGTCCCGGGAAACGCATTTCCATTCAGTACTCATCAGAACTTCCTCCGAATAAGTACATCACTGATTTTCATAATGCTATCCATCATGAACTTGAGGAGGTGAACCTGATCAGGTCTGGCCGCAAATGGTATGGAGAAGTTTTTGATCTCAATACAACCCTGGTGAAAGAATACACATTACCGAATCTGGTTCCGGGGTCCAGCCTTATTCTCAGTGTTACTGCCGCAGCCAGATCTGATGCTTCAAGCAATTTTGAGATTTTTGTGAACAACGACAAAAAAATACATCTCCCGATTCTCAGCACCAACAGCAGCAATCCAAATTCAGATTATGCAAAGGAAAGAAGTGATACTGCGCATTTTAACATCAGCGGAACAAATCTCTCGATAAAGGTAGCTTTTAACAAGGCGTTGTCTGCATCCGTGGGATGGCTCGACTTCTTTAACATCAATTATCTCCAGGATTTATCCTTTAACGGCGGGCAGCTGAATTTCAGGAACCTCACAACAGCCCAGGCTGAATGGGTATCAGAATACAGGCTATCAAAAGCCAATCAAGGTGTGACCATTTGGAATGTTTCAAATCCTCTGGAGGTGAAAAGAGTTGACGCAGCCCTTACCAATACAGAACTTCGTTTTGTGCTTGCATCAGAATCCTTGCAGGAATTCATAGCCTTCGACGGGACATCTTTTTTTACACCGCAGGGTTTAGGAAAAATACCCAATCAAAACCTTCATGGACTGGGAGCATTTGAAATGGTAATTCTTACCCACTCTGATTTTACTGATCAGGCGAACCGGCTTGCAGAACACCATGCTTCTTATGATGATATGTCTGTTCTGGTTATCGAACCGCAATATGTATACAATGAGTTCTCCAGTGGAGCCCAGGATATTACAGCTCTCAGGGATTTTATGAAGATGCTGTACGACAAGGCAAGTCCGGGCAATGAACCCAAGTATCTTCTGCTTTTTGGAGGCGCTTCCTATGATTATAAGAACCGGATAGCGAATAACACAAACTATATCCCAACCTGGCAATCGATTCAATCCCTGAACCCTATCAGTTCCTTTATCAATGATGATTTTTACGGACTTCTTGATGGTCCTACAGATATGATGATAGATATCGGGGTCGGCCGGTTTGTTGTCAATACCCATGCACAAGCCAAAACTGTAGTTGACAAAACCATTCATTATGCAGTCAATGCTGACCAGGTGATGGGTGATTGGCGCAATGTAATTTGCCTTATAGCCGATGATGAAGATTTAAATCTGCATTTCCTCCAGGCTGAAGAACTTGCAGATACGATCGGCAAGGTTAAACCGGAAATCAATATTGATAAAATTTATCTTGATGCTTACAACCAGGTTTCAACACCCAGTGGATCGAGGTACCCGGATGTAACACGCGATCTGACCAACAGGGTGAACAGAGGCGCTCTCCTGATCCATTATATTGGTCATGGGGGTGAGGGTGGACTTGCCCATGAACGTATATTGTCAACCTCTGACATCCAGGGTTGGAACAATCTCAATAATATGCCTGTTTTTCTGACAGCCACCTGTGATTTCAGTCCTTTCGACAACCCTGCCAGGCTTTCTGCAGGAGAGATGATCGCTTTAAGCCCAAAAGGCGCTGCTGTTGCTCTCTTTTCAACAACCCGTGCAACCTATGCCGGAGCCAATATGCAACTGAGCAAAAATTTTTACAAATACGCCCTTATACGGCCATCCGGAGCGTATCTCAGAATGGGAGATATCCTTAGATCCGCAAAAAATGCCACCGGAAATATTGAAAACAAGAGTAAGTTTTCTCTTCTGGGAGACCCTGCCATGCGGTTTGCATTTCCCGGGCATCAGGTGCTTCTGACAAAAATTACCGATATTGACAAACAGGAAATTGATACCATTCAAGCCCTGCTTAAGGTGACGATTACAGGAATCATTCAGGATTATGATGGGAATAAACTGAATGGTTACAATGGAATTCTGTTTCCAACCGTGTATGACAAACCCACCAAAATGACAACCCTGGGGAATGACCCTGGAAGCTACCCCGCAATTTTCTATCATCAAAAAAATATTCTTTACAAAGGAAAAGCGCAGATTGTTGACGGCGAATGGAGTTTCTCCTTCATTGCGCCTAAAGATCTGGCCTACCAGTATGGATATGGCAAGATTAGTTTTTACGCCAAAGACGAATCAACAGACGGGACAGGGTTTTACGACCAGGTTGTTATTGGAGGATATAACCAATTTGCAGAAAGGGATGAGAAAGGCCCCGTGATTGATCTATTCATGAATGACACCGATTTTTCCTTTGGGGGATTGACCGATGAAAATCCAAAAATGCTTGCCTTTGTTTACGATGAAAGCGGAATAAATACGGTCGGTACCGGTATAGGACACGATATCACAGTAACACTCAATGGTGAAAGAACTTTTGTGATCAATGATTTTTATGAGGCCGGAATGAATGATTATAAAAATGGAATAATTACCTATCCTTTCTACAACCTGGAAAATGGCAGACATAATCTGACACTGAAGTTGTGGGATA
>JBLRXC010000006.1:0-58529 GCA_047920975.1 Bacteroidales bacterium
TGATATTCCGGCCGTTCTCTATTCATACCGGATATTTTGGCCTTTGTATACCTATTCTTCACTTTATACGCGCCAGGCCCTGATTTTTATTTTTGCAGCCGGTCCGGTTTTATCCCTTGTGATCGCCATTTTGTTTTACAGGATATTTATTCGGATCAGGCTTCTGTGTGTTAACTTCAAAATATTGACACTGTGGGTTTTATTCCATTCGATCAATCTGTTTTTTGGTGCTTACATCGCAGGTGTGATCACCAGGACAGGATTCGTTTATACGACAGAATGGATTTTTTACAGTCAGGTATTTGGAATAGAAGAGATTATCTTTCTGATTGCTTGTATTTCCGTTCTGGTCATTTCCGGTCTTTTTCTGACCCGCCATTTTCTTGCCGCAACCTGCATGCCTGTCATGAACGAATCCAAAATCAGAATATTCTATATCCTGGCCCAGGTCTTCCTCCCATGGTTTCTTGGTATGGTTGTTCTGGCCATGATCAATTATCCCAGAAACCCACCAGAGTTGCTGATCCTCTATATAGCTTCTGCATTGATGATCATACCCATATTATTCAGTTTTAACACGCCTGATAATCAAAACATAAGGGTAGGTTCCTCAGTAAAACAAGGCAGGATAGGATGGATATATTTTGGTTTACTGATGATTGCGCTGGTGTTCATACGAAAGGTCATTTATCAGGGCATTAATTTTTATTAACACATCTGTAAAAAAATGGATCCTATAACTCAATATATTGTAGCACATACGACTGCTGAAGACCCCATTCTTGAAGGGCTTTGGCGTGAAACCCATCTCAGGGTGATGTATCCGCGAATGCTTTCGGGGCATATTCAGGGAAAGTTACTTGAAATGATCAGTTATATGGTCAGACCCTTAAACATCCTTGAGATCGGAACTTATACCGGGTATTCGGCTTTATGTCTGGCGAAAGGTTTGCAGGAGGGAGGCAAACTGCATACCATAGAGGTTAACCCTGAACTTACAACCTTTTCAGGAAAGTATTTTAAAAAAGCCGGAATGATGGATAAGATTGTTCAACACACGGGCGATGCATTGGAGATCATACCGGGAATGGAAATGTATTTCGATCTTGTATTTATTGATGCTGCCAAAGAAGATTACCTCAGATATTATTCTTTGGTCTTTGATAAAGTGCTTTCAGGTAGTTTTATAATGGCCGACAACGCACTATGGGATGGAAAAGTAACCGGCAAAGGGAAGCCGGATAGTGAAACCAGGGGCATTATTGCATTCAATGACTTTGTGATGAATGATCCCCGGGTTGATAATCTGTTACTTCAGGTGAGGGATGGGATTATGCTGATCAGAAAAAAATGAAGGGATGAATTTTCATGAATTGATTAACCGGCGTCAGAGTGTACGCAGGTACACCAATAAACCTGTTGAAAAAGAAAAATTGTGGAGGTGCCTTGAAGCAGCCAGATTGGCTCCATCAGCCAGTAATTCACAACCATGGACGTTTTTGGTATTGGAGAATGAATCGGTGAGGACTGCAGTGGCTGCAGAGACTTATAACCAGGTGCTAACCTTTAATAAATTTGTGAGTAAAGCTCCTATATTGGTCGTCGTTGTGATGGAACAACCAAAGATCATAACAAAAATCGGTATGGCCATCAGGAAGAAAAAATGGCCATGGATTGACATAGGGATTGCGGCAGAACATTTCTGCCTGCAGGCTGCTGAGGATGGCTTGGGAACCTGCATGCTGGGCTGGTACAATGAAAAATCCATCAAAAAACTGCTTGCTATCCCGGAATCCAAAACCATAGGATTGATCATTTCTGTTGGTTATCCACCGGATCATTACAGATTAAGAGATAAAGTCAGAAAGTCACTAAATGAAGTGGTAAGGTATAATGTCTACAGTCAAAAGTATTAGGTAAAGGTCTTCAGTTTAACCTGGGAAAGTTAATCTCATCAAAAACGACAAAAGCATTTGGATAATCTCTTTCAATGGCTCTCAGCAGTTTTTCTGCCTCCATTTTGGAGTGGAAATCGCCAACCCTGACCTTATAGTAAGGTTGCTGAAAAATGACGTAAGACGGAATGTCAGTATATTTCTCAATGAAAGCTGCTCTGGCTTCCATGGCCAATCTTTTCGAAAAGTTACCCGACTCAAAGAAGATTTCAACCCTCCAGCCTTTCAATTGGGGGTAGGCAGCATTTACCTCTATAAACTTCTTCATGAGTGAATCAACCCGGGCATCCTGTATAACAGTAAGTTTCCCCTCCTGAACCCCCTGACTTTGCATGGTATAACCAATCAAAATCAGGCACATGAACACAAATCCTCTCATTGAAATATTATCTCGAACCTATTTTGATGTATTCTTTGGCGTGCAGACTCAACACCGGAATGGGAGAGTGGTTGACCATTTGCTGGGCATAGGCTCCCAAAAAAAGGTTGGCTGTGGTGGTTTCCTGCTCGGTCATGATGGCGATCAAATCAGCATCAATGGTTTTTGCATAGTCGAGGGTAGCATTTGTAATGTTATCCGCTTCAACAGATGCCATTAGGAAATTAACCTTTTCCCCTTCCAGGAAGGACTTCACCTGTTTTGAATAGTTTTCAACCTTGTACCTGACTGCAGCAATGGTTGTTGAATACAGTGAAAGCACATGTAACTCTGCACCAAAAATCTGCGCGACAGAGGCAGCAAATGGAACTTTCTGGCGTGTTTCCAGGGTGCTGTCAATCGGAACCACAATCCGTTCCATCTCTTTCTTAAATTCAAAACCCGCCCTGATGGTAATGACAGGACATGGTGCATAGGTAACGATCCGGTAGGCATTACTTCCGATCCAAAACTCTTCGAATCCTGTTACTCCATGGGTGCCGGCAATAACAAGCATTGCATCACTGTATTTTGCCTGATTGGCCACTTCAACGTGGACTTTTCCCTTCCTGATTTTATAATGGATCTTCCCATGTTCCAATTTTGGTGAATAGGTTGACATCAGATCTTCAAAACTTTTGCTGATCTCTTTCCTGTTACCATCAGCGGGTTCCATAAAAACAGATTCTTCACTTTTGGTATTGTCAACCCATACCATCAGTATATCGGCCTTAACCCGGTTGGCAAGGCTTATTGCGTATTCAAGTGCATGGATCGAGCACTTCGAAAAATCAATGGCAACCAATATTTGTTTCATGGGGCTAAAAGTTTAATTCCAACGGCTAAAGTAGAAAAAATAATTATTTGAAGACAGGAATTTTTTCATTTATTGGAGAAAGATTCAAATATCCATTAATGCGTACATTTGCGCTGAATTTGATACACTGCCCGTATGAATGAAAATCTCGACCCAACCGGCCGGCATTTGACGAAGACAGAGCTTGAACTGGAAAAAGTACTCAGGCCCTCGAAGTTTGAAGATTTTGCGGGTCAGAAAAATGTTGTATCCAACCTGAAGGTTTTTGTTGAAGCTGCAAGGCAAAGAGGTGAATCACTGGACCATGTGCTGTTACATGGCCCTCCTGGTCTCGGAAAAACAACCCTTTCGTACATCCTGGCCAATGAGTTGGGTGTGAATATCAGGGTTTCATCCGGACCAGTGCTTGACAAGCCGGGTGACCTGGCAGGATTACTTACCAATCTTCAGGAGAATGATGTTTTATTTATTGATGAAATTCACCGGTTAAGCCCGGTGGTTGAGGAGTACCTCTACTCAGCGATGGAAGATTTCAGGATTGACATCATGATTGAAAGTGGCCCCAACGCGCGCAGTGTACAGATCAAGCTGAATCCTTTTACCCTGGTGGGTGCAACGACCCGCTCCGGACTGTTGACGGCTCCTTTAAGATCGCGGTTTGGGATCAACTCCAGGCTTGCTTACTATGACATCGAAACCCTTGACCATATCATCAAGCGCTCTGCCAGTATTCTGAGGGTGAACATTGTCGCGGAAGCAGCGGTGGAAATTGCCAGAAGAAGCCGGGGAACACCCCGGATTGCCAACCTGCTGCTGCGCCGTATCCGAGATTTTGCGCAGATCCGGGGCGACGGAACCATTGACATGAAAATATCCCTTCATGGCCTCGATGCACTGAATGTTGATAAGAATGGTCTGGATGAAATGGATAATAAGATCCTTGAAACCATCATTGACAAATTCAAAGGCGGACCCGTTGGGATCAGTACCATTGCCACGGCTGTGAGTGAAGATCCGGGTACCATTGAAGAAGTTTATGAACCCTTCCTGATCATGGAGGGATACCTGATGCGTACACCCCGCGGCAGGGAAGCGACAGAACGAGCCTATGCCCATCTCGGCAAGATCAGGGTGAAAGACCAGGGGAAATTGTTTGATTAATTTGTTCATGCTGCATTAGCCGGATATGTCGTTTCTGTCGAAAATAGCGCTATCCAATACCATCAAACTGAAGGCCGGTGAACTTGGGTTCTTCAGTCTTGGAATTGCTGAAGCCGGTTTTATGAAAGAAGAGGCTGCCAGGCTTAAGCAATGGCTTGATGCGGGCCGTCACGGTGAAATGGGTTATATGAATAACCACTTTGAAAAGCGAATCGATCCCCGAAATTTATTGAAAAATGCAAAATCTGTTATTGTTGTGTTGTTCAATTACTTCCCAGAAACTATGATCGCGGAAGAGAATAATTTTAAGATCTCAAAATACGCTTACGGAAAAGATTATCATTTCGTATTGAAAGCCAAATTGAAGGAGTTGATCGAATTCATTAATACACAGGTTCCACAGGCGAATGCGAGGCCTTTTGTTGATTCAGCACCGGTGTTGGAGCGTTCCTGGGCACAGCGGGCGGGGTTGGGGTGGATCGGCAAGAACACCTGCCTGATTACCAAAGAGCAGGGATCCTTTTTTTTTATAGGAGAAATCATTACTGACCTCGCACTGGATTATGATGACCAGCAGGTACCAAACCATTGCGGAGGTTGTACCCGATGCCTGGAAGCCTGCCCGACAGGTGCACTGGACAAGGACGGACTGGATTCCCGCAAATGCATCTCCTACTATACCATTGAATATCGCGGTGAAAATATTCCGGAAAACTTTGCAGGAAGATTTGACAACTGGATTTTTGGCTGCGACATTTGCCAGGATGTATGCCCCTGGAACAGGCTTTCTGAAGCTCATAGTGAACCTGAATTCAACATATCTGAAGAACTGCTGAGTATGAGAAAACCCGGCTGGAGATCATTGAAGAAAGAAAAATACAATGTACTGTTCATGAACTCCCCGGTTAAAAGAACAAGGTTTGAAGGTTTGAGCAGAAATATCATGTTTTTGGAGAGATCCGATGACGGATTGCTCCAGGAAAGCAGATAAACAAGATATTCTACAAACTACAAATGCACGGTATTGTTTAATCCGGCACCTGACTTCCTCTCCCGATATTGGGAACCCAGAAGCTGTCCTTGTCAATGTTGTTCGACTGGCGATCTAGATTATAATCACTGAACATGTAACTTTCCGTTCCTGCCTCTGACTCCCACAGACCGGATTTATCATCCATTCCGATCATGCCGTCACGGTTACCATCTCCGCTGATCATTCCCCATACATTTGTTGCAAGCTGTTTGTGGCCATTGACACCTCCATGCACGTTTGCTGAACCTGTGGTGAAATCGTAAGTATGGACACCTCCTGACGAAGTAACTGCATTTGCCGACATGATGCCCAAATGATTCCTGTGCCGGACCACGACAAACAATTGTTGCGTAATGCTGTTCGGGAAACTGAGGTTTGATGTTCCGTCAAGTCCAACGATGGAACCATCCGTCAGCAGGAATGCTGCCTGGCGGTCAACCATTGTTGCACCGGTTGCTGTAGCCGCTGATGTAGCATCCCTTAACTCAACCAGTATCCAGTCAACCACATTTGGAGGAATGGAACCCACGCTCTCAGTACCGCTATAGTTCCAGGGAGAAACGTTATACGGTTGTATTAATGGAATATGGTTACCTAAGTTTGCATTCATCTGGTTTCCATTAAACGGGCCTTCAAGGTATATTGTGAGGTTTAAATCAATCACAGGATTGATAACCTGAATAAAATCTGTTTTCGTCTCAGAACCGCTCCCACTGGCATTGCTTGCAACCAGGGTTACTGAATAGTTGCCGCCGGCATTGAATTGTACCTGCGGGTTCTGCGATGCATTGTTTGTCCCCCCGACATAAGTTATGGTACCAGGTGTGAACGACCAACTCCAGGATGTGGGTGTATTTGTGGATTGATCGGTGAAATTTACTGTTTCTCCTACATTTGGTGTTGTGTTGCTGGCGGTAAATTCTGCAACAGGAGGTGAACCGACAGGTGTACCTGTAATACTGACATTATCAACAGACCAGTACCAATCCCAACTTCCCACATATTTCCATCTGAATTTAACCTGTGATTGACCGGCAACAGCCGTTATTACCTGATTAAATGCAGCAGGATTGGCAGTAGTGGTTGTCCATGTCTGAATGGTAGTCCATGAGGTTCCATTATTGATACTATAAGACAGTGTTCCGGTTGAGCTACTATATTGCCTGAAGTAGTGCTGGAAAGATAAGGTAACATTTGTATAACCTGAAAGGTCAAAGGTTGGAGTCACCAGGTCACTGTTCTGCGAATTTCCTGAACCATATCCGTCACTGTTGAGATAGGCATAATTCCCACCTGTTCCTGCAACACCACCGGAAAAAGTACCAAATTGCCAGACCTGGCCGTTTCCCTGGTTATCAATAACCTGCCAGCAGGTCGGTAATGAACTTCCCGGAAAAGCTTCTGTGAAGGGTAGTGTATTGAATGTACAATTAATTGCCTGGATGTAATTTGTTTTGGTTTCAGTGCCGCTACCATAGTCATTCGTGGCAGTGAGGCTAACTGTGTAATACCCTTCGGCATTGAACTGCACCTGTGGGTTTTTTGATGAAGAGTTCGTACCTCCGGCATAAGTGATAGTTGAGGGACTGAAAGACCATGACCATGAAGTGGGTGCATTGGAAGACATGTCAATGAACTGAACTGTTTGGCCGATACCAGGATTTGTTGTGCTTGCCGAGAAATTTGTGACAGGTGGGGCTGAAATGACGTTTGGATCATATCCATCAAGGGTAATGACCCCTGAATTGAGCGGATCCAGCCAATTGCTCAAACGGGTGGCATTGGTTCCGCCCCCTGTCCAGGATACACCGAATTTGCCGTACCAGTCAGATGTTATGCTGGAGCATGAAGCATATCCGCCATGCAATTGACCGATAATTCTTCCTTGCGGATCATAAAGTGGTGATCCGGATGAACCGCCTTCTGTTGTTGTCCCGTCACTCCATTGTGTTACACGATAGTGTGTACCATTACCCGGCACAGGATTCTGAAAATAAGTTGTTGTTGATGCACCCAAGGTTGACCAACTGATCTTTTTTATGTCGCCGGAGGGATGATGTATTCCCCAGATTTTTCCGGTAATGTAATTGTCCATGGTTCTGTTCCAACCTGAATAATACACGTTAAAACTGGATGGAATGCTCTGGTTCAGCTCCATAAGCCATACATCAGAACTGGAATAACTTGCCCTCTGTGTTGCACCACTCATAGAATTATAGGGTGGTGATGAGGGTGGATTTGAACAGGTCGAACTTTGCCAGTTAAACCAAAACACAACTGATCCCGGATTGGAATAACAGTGATTTGCACTGAGTATATAAGGCTTGCCATCTTGAGCAGTATTATTGATCAATGCAGCAGAACAAAAACCATTTCCACCAGATACCAGCATACAAACACTTCTGATCTGGTTTTCCATGCCTGCCGACTGTGGACAGGCGACATTGACATTGCACGACCCGGACCCTCCAAAAGCCTTGGCATATTTAAAGGGATCACGATAGCTATGGGTAACCATTTCCAGATTCAGTTCACCGGCAAAAAAAGGAGTTGACGGTTCGTAGTATTCTATTATGATGGCATCACCCTGAACCAGAGTGGTAGCAAAATAGCCGTCATCCTGGTTGTTGAAATCGGTAAAAGCGCCGATTGTTTCTGAAAAATCCATGTTATAGATGAACAATTTTGCACCCGGCGGCAGTTTATATTTATCAAATGTCAGATTGATTGTATAGGCACCCGGAGAGCTGATGCCAAGCCTCCAAATCCTGTCACCTTTAGGAAAAATATCCCACACGCCTGAATTGGCCGGGTTAAAGTTCACCATGATGTTTTCTCCGAATCTCCACGGAACATCTTTGTACTGATCATTGATCAGGTCTTCACCGATCAACCGCTCCAGGTCAATCTGGGGCATGGTTTCAAAAGGGACTGCGTTTACAGCAAGCCCAGGTTCCAATAAACTGAGAGGAGTGCCACCCTGGCTGATCTGTGAAATGGCTGCAAATGGCATAAAGGCAATCAACAGCAATGTGTAAAACAAATTTTTCATAGATAAGGATTATATATATAAGAACAGACTTTTGATTGAAGGCAAAAGTATCAAGAAAACCGGATATAACAAAACCTCTGAATTTTTTAGAGGTTTTATATGATATTGAATAATCTGTTTGTTTAATTCGGAACCTGACTGCCTTTACCCATATTGGGAACCCAATACTCGTCCTTGTCAACGTTGTTCGACTGGCGATCTAAATTATAATCGCTGAACATGTAACCTTCCGTTCCGGCTTCGGAATCCCACATTCCGGATTTGTCTCCGGTTCCAACCTGACCATCGCGGTTTCCGTCTCCGCTGATCATGCCCCAAATACCTGTGGCAAGCAGCTTATGACCATTGGCGCCTCCATGCACGGTTGCTGAACCTGTTGTAAAATCGTAAGTATGAATTCCTCCCGACGGAGTAACTGCATTTGCCGACATGATGCCCAAATGATTCCTGTGCCGGATCACAACAAACAATTGCTGTGTGATGCTGTTCGGGAAACTGAGGTTTGATGATCCATCCAATCCAACGATGGAACCATCGCTCAGCAGGAATGCTGCCTGGCGGTCAACCATTGTAGCACTGGTTGCTGCAGCTGCTGTAGGGGCATCCCTCAACTCTACCAATACCCAGTCAACCACATTTGGAGGAATCGAACCGACACTCTCGGTTCCGGTGTAGTTCCAGGGTGCAACGTTGTATGGTTGCGAAAGTGGGATTATATTGCCGAGATTGGTATTCATCTGATTTCCACTGAAAGGTCCTTCAAGGAAAACCGTCAGATCAAGAGTAATATCCGGATTGAGTATGACCACGTTGTAATCCTCAGTTTCGCCATAACTGTAACCTAAACAAGGATCCATGTCTGTTACATTCCACACCTCTCTGACCCGCATTCTCGTGGTACCGGGAGTTGCACCTGAAGGAACCGTGAAATTAATGGTTCCGGTCTGTGGCATGGCTCCAAGGGTCACATTCCCCAGTTTCTCGGAAACTTCAAATATTCCGTTCTGATTATAATCAATCCAGACCGAAATGTTGTTATCACTTGTGTATGTTCCCGCGCTTACAGTAACAGAATATGAATTTCCGGGAACAAGATCGGTTGACAGACTGCTGTAATAATTATAGTAGGGACTTGGTAAAGCACCTGTCGCATTGTTGATGCTTCCCAATTGAACCAGGGAAATGTAATCACCATCTGATGTACCTGTTGAATAGGTTGGTACACAATAGTATGAGACTACTAAATAGTTGTTCTTCAACTCACTGTCATTACCCCAGGAATTTGATACTGTGAGGGAGACATTGTACTGTCCCTCGGCATTGAATTGTACCTGTGGGTTCTGGGAAGATGAACTTGTTCCGTTTACATAACTGATGGTTGCCGGAGAGAACGACCAAATCCAGTTGGCCGCTCCATTGGCTGAAAGGTCACTGAACAGGACAGTTTCACCCACTGTTGGGGTTGTGGTTGAAGCAGTGAAATCAGCAACAGGCACTCCATTCACATTGATGTAATTCGTTTTGGTTTCATTATCACTTCCAAAGGTGTTGGTAGCTGTGAGGCTTACCGTATAGGCAACTCCGGCATTGAATTGAACCTGTGGATTCTGTGAGGAAGAATTTGTCCCACCAACATAAGTAACACTTCCCGGGCTGAATGACCAACTCCATGAGGTGGGTGTATTGGTTGACTGATCGGTAAAAGTCACCGGTTCTCCAAGGTTAGGGGTTGTGTTGTTTGCCGTAAACTGCGCCACCGGAGCCGAACCGGATGGTGTTCCGGTTATGCTGACATTGTCAACCGACCAGTAATAACCCCATGTTCCAACATACTTCCACCTGAACTTAACCTGTGATTGTCCGGCAACTGCTGAGATCACCTGGTTGAATGAAGAAGGATTGGAAGTGGTTGTCGTCCAGGTTTGAATATTGGTCCAGGTTGATCCATTATTGATACTGTAAGCTAAAGTCCCTGATGAACCACTCCATTGAAGGAAATAATGCTGAAAAGAGAGTGTCACATTGGTGTAGCCGGAGAGATCCAGCGTTGGAGTCACCAGATCGCTGTTTTGTGAATTACCTGAACCATATCCATCACTGTTCAGATAGGCATAATTACCACCTGTTCCCGAAACACCACCTGAAAATGTGCCGAATTGCCATACTTGTCCGTTGCCCTGATTGTCAATAACTTCCCAGCAGGGAGGTGCAGGAGGTGTGGAAGTGAAATTTTCGCTGAATGGTAATGTAAAAACTCCGCAAAGGGTATTTGCCTGTGCAGTTTTACCGGTTGAATAGTCATTGGAAGCATCATAGGAGAATGCTTTGTAATAGTAAGTTGTTGAAGGGGTAAGCCCGGTATGATTGTAGGCAGTGTTTGAACCTCGGTAAAGCACCGTGCCTCCTCCCGGGATAGATTGGCCTGCATTGTAGATATTGCCATTAACCGGAGTTCCGAATGTCCCTGTGGGTGACCAGACAACCATTACATTGTTGTTATTGGTATTCTTTGTCCATGCCAGGTTGATCTGTGTTGTGCTGATTCCTGTAGCTGCAAATGTGGGTGGTGGAAAGATCAGACCTGAAAGCATACTTTGAGCTTCCAGTAATGCTGAATGGGCATTCAGCCTTCCGGTACCCAGTTGACCGATATAGCCAGGATTTACACCATAGTGATTGTCTGTTGTGTTTTTTAAGATATTTTTTATATCATTCGCTGTGAACCCTCCATATCCGAGGGAAATAGCGAGCGCTGCAACACCAGATACATGGGGGCAGGCCATGGAGGTTCCCTGAAGATATCCATAACTGCTTCCTGTGTAAGTGCTTCGAACGCCACGTTCGGTTACAATATTTGTTTCACCGCCCGGAGCCGATATTTCAACCCATGTCCCATAATTTGAATAATATGATCTAACATCCTGGTTATTTGTTGCAGCTACTGCCAGTGTCCCCGAATAATAACCGGGATACCAGGCAGCATTTGAGTTACTGTTACCTGCTGCAAAAATTGTGATACCACCGTTCATTGCTGTGCCGCCTCCATTTACATTGAAATAATCTATAGCATCCAGAACACTTTGTTCATAAACACCTGGATAGGTATATCCCCAGCTGTTTTGGGAGATCGAAGCTCCGTTATTGGCAGCATAAGGGTAAGCCAAGTGAAAACCTCCACTGGAAGAACTTGTGAAAACCTGACAGGACATCAGCCTGACGCCATTTCCTGAACCTGATCCTCCGGCAACTCCTGCAACGCCGGTTCCATTATTATTCACTGCTGAAACTGTTCCTGCAACATGCGTTCCATGGAAATGTGGCTCAATAGTAGAACTTCCGGTTACAAAATTATAACCGATTCCAGACCACATATTGGCTGCAAGGTCTGGGTGATTTGTCTGAATTCCACCATCAACAATGGAAACAATGACATTGCTGTTTCCTTTTTCAATATCCCATGCTTCCGGAAGGTCAATGTCGGCATCGGGTGTTCCCCCCTGCTGTCCGGTATTGTGGTAATGCCACTGGGTACTGAACATCGGATCATTCGGTGTCCACATCAGTCCCGGAGAACCATCACCTTCTTCCCCTGTTTCCGGATTCTCAGGTGATTTAACATATCCAATGAGTTCCTTTTTAAATGAAGGTTCGGCAATTTCAATTTCCCTTAATACACTGTATTCTCTGATCATTTCCCTGATATCAAGTCTCTCATCAAACTCTAGCTTGTACCAGAGATGAAATCCCCATGCTTTGTGTCTTTCTGTGAATGTGTTACCAAGCGCAGGTGATAAAAAATGTTGTGAAACTTTCTTCACGCCATATTTACCGTTCAAAGCATCAACACCCGAAAGTTGAAAGGAAATATTCCCCTCAGCATTTTCACCAGTGGGATTGTTTTCGAGATGTTTTGTGAAGTCAGGGATAAATTTGATGATAAGAATTCCCTTGTCGTAGGAATCATCTTCAATCCGGTCATAATCAATCGAAGGGCGTTCGCCTCTGATTACGGGGTAAGCGTCCTGGCCAAAAGAATATGAAATCGCCATGAAAAGACCGAAGGCTAGAATGAGTATTTTTTTTGTCATAGGATTATGTATTTAATTGATAATAAAGAGTCCTGGAAAATGGACCCTGATGGATATGAAATGAATATAAAGCAAGCCGGCTTGTATGGATGCTCAGAGTGCTCTGACCTGAAATCTGTATTGCGAAGATTGATACGAATAACCTTAACACGCAGGCAAATATATAACATTATCACAATAGAAAGGTTGTATCCGCAATTTTGTTCAATCAATTCAAAAAAAAAGCCTTTGAAACAATCAAAGGCTTTTAAAAACTTCGTTCTTTAATTCTAACGTATGAATACCTTTTGTGTAAACACATGGTCATTTGTACTCACCTTTACCAGGTAATAGCCAGGGGTACTGTTGACTTCAAACTGGTTGAGATTTTCACCATTGATCCTGTTCCTGATTATTTCCCGGCCCATCAAATCATATACGGCAGCTTCACCGGTTTGCATGGCAGGTATGCGTATATTGACCAAATTCCGGAAAGAGTAAATGAAAACCTCAGACAATGTAAGATCTTCATCACCTAAAGCCACATCTTTCAGGAGGATATTAAACCGGTGGGGATCATCAGAAGCATGATAGGCAAACTCAATCATTGTATTTTCGGCCAATTCAATGATGGTTCCTGTTTGAATGTCCTCCAGGAATAGTTTAATATTGGAAGCAAACCCGGACACTTTGGGTGCACTGATGGTATAAATACCATCCTCTCCCGTTTTAAATCCGACAGGGATAGTTACCTCATGGAAGCTTTCTGAAAGATAATTCACGCCATACTCTTTTCCGTCTGAAATGGTATATAAATTAGGTGCTTCGCTTATATTTTCAAATTTCCTGAGGTCATAGAAGCCGTCAAATCCTGCTGTGGTATTGGGACTGAAAAAGATTGCTGTTTCATCTTTCATGCCGTTGATCTCTGAGGTCAGTCTGATCTCAGGATAGACAGATCCGCTTGCGCTTTTATAAAAGGTCTGACCGCTGTGGATCCGCTCTGACCTGGGAATAGTAATATTCGCTGAAGAATTTAGCGCGCGAACCCAGAAACCCTGGGTTGACGGAATGACAGACGTTCCTCCGTTGTAGGAAGAGCCATCAGTGTGGTATCCGCGGTAAATCCCATCGTCATAAATCACCATCCATCCGCTCATGTCGTTCATGCTCCAGTCCATATTCCAGTCCAAAGCAGAGATGTAAGGATTTCCTACCAGGTTAAAACCTTCCATCGGTGCGTCTGGGGTAAAGCTAAGGGTGTCAATGTAGTAATCTGCATTGTTCAGAGTGCCTGCTGATGTTGTAAATTCAACTGTTTTGGACCCGGTAAGTGAATTGGATGCCCAGGCTGCATAGCCGCCTCCAACATTCATGGGGATGGTCACAGGCAGGATCAGGTAGGTCCAGGTATCCGTTGGTTCGTTGTAAAACTTCAGATAAATATCAAAATAGGTATTGATGATCGCATCTGTAATAGGCGGACTTACCATATGCCAGCGTTCGGATGTGAGATGTTGCTGAACAGTAGTGTTTCCATCAACGGAAAACATACCATGATCAATGAAAGAGGCCATCCCGGATGCATTGGCTTCAAATAAGCCATCACCACCTACATCAAGTCTTCTTCCCGTAGAATTTGTCAACCATGAGCCAGGCTTTACAGTTAAATTACCGGCCACTTCCAGGTATGCATCAGATAAGACCTCAGCATTTTCTTTGCTGATGGTCAGGTTATAGAGGGGAACAAAATCAGCAACATTCCCTCTTACTATAAATTCATCGATGTTCCATCCGCAATAACCCTGGTTCTGGTTCGTAGGACCCATGGTGAACCGGATCCTGACATCCGGCTGGCCATCTGCAATAGTTGAAATATTGTATTCCTGGAGGCCCCACTCCGTTTCTGATATTCCAAAGGTATGAGACCAAAGGTTGATCCAGGTTACACCACCATCAATGCTGATATCAATATGGGCTTCATCCTGGTTAAAGTTTTGGACCCCCAGCCAGCGTTGAAAGTTAAATGAAACATTTGTGATTCCGGTGCAATTAATGACCGGAGATATTGCCTGATACTCCTGTAGCCCAATATTTGGCTCATAGTTACCAGGAAAATCACCCAGGCCTGTCAGGTCGACACCGAGAACATTCATTCCTGCATAGGCTGACGTCGGATCGGGATTATTGTTTATGCCAGGTCCTCCACCGAGTCCCTGGGGTATATCTCTTTCAAATTCTCCGGTCAGTGTCCAGCCTTTGTCTGTCTCAAATCCATCCCTGAAGATAGTCCACATGCCTGGAGAGCCTGATATGGTGGCTGATGCAGTCCCAAAAAATTCAAATGTGCCTGTGCCTGCATAGAGCATACCTGACCGGTGAAAATCACCACCTATCCTGACATGGGAACTTGCTGTAGAATTGAATGTCCTTCCGGAGGAAATAACAAAACTGCCCGTAATTGTCAATTCAGAGCTGCCATCCATCGCCATATCATTACATGTTATTCCGAGTTGCAAATTTCCATCATAAACTGGCCAGTTCTGCGCTTCAGATGGAATGGTCACTTCGGTCATACTGGTTGGTACAAAGTTGTGATACCAGTTACCGGGGTTGTTCCAATCTTCCGAAATGGCACCCGTCCATAACCCCAGTGTTGGAGGTATAACACAGGAAATGGTTGCAGACCACCCTGCAAACGTGTTTGCCCTGTTAGAAACAAACCTGAAGGTCAAGGCTCCGGATACACTGGTTGATGTTACCAATCCAGGTGAATTGGTGCCACAATATTTACCAAGCAATGGAGCATTTGTGTTTTCGCCATTAAAGATTTCCAGAAAATCGAACTGGCATTGGGCTTGTGTTTCAACACTGAATGAGGTAAAATCAAACTGAATTTTTGCACCGGTTGTGGCCGGGAAAAAAGTCATGATAAAATTATCGTTATTCCCATAATTTCCTGAAGGTCCGCCTGAATCGTAGAATTCACCGGAACAGGTTTCAACAATACCACCATCACTGATGAGATATGTTTGAGAATGACCCTCAGTAACAGCCAATACAAAAATGAATGACAGGGATAGTAAAATAATCGTTTTCATAAGCTTTAATTTTTTTGTGTTAACGATCAATCACTTAGAAGGTTTCAAAATTCGATACCGGATTTGAATGATTAATTGCTTTTTATCAGATTATTATGATACATTTATAACAAAAAAGCCTCCGGAATGTTTATCCGGAGGCTATGATAGTTCTATATGGGATTCGCGGCTATTTGATGATTACCTTTTGTGTTGTACGATGGCTGCCTGATTGAACTGTAACCAGAAAGAAGCCTGTTTCAGATGCCATATCAATCCTGACTAAATTTTCACCGGAAACTTTATGCTGGTATATTTCACGGCCTAAGAGGTCATGAATGAATATCTCGGCATTTGAATTTTCTTTCAGATTGACGTATACGGCATTTCCATGTGCATAAATGGATATGGGTGTGATGTTATTTTCTGATGTTCCCAAAGGATTGCTGAAGTGCAGGAGAAACCTGTTGGTTTCATCATCTGGTGCTGAAGAAAATATGTATGGGGTCGGGTTTGATAATTGCTGAATAGTTCCTGTCAGGATATCTTCCAGAAAGATGTGCTCATTGCTTTCGAATGCAATGAATTCCGTCAGGGAAATGGTATGCAAACCTTCAGATGCCGCCATAAAACCTATTGGAATAACAGTTTCTTCGTCATATTCCGGAAGTGTACTGATGGCTAGCTCTGTTTCATCCGGTGTCACTGAATAAATCTGGGGATGACCATTTCCAAAGAGTTTTAATGCATCAAAATCACCATCAAAATTTAGTTCTGATCCCGGGTAGAATCTGATGACTGTTTCATCCGTCAGGCCATTTCCTTCTGCCTGCAAGCGGATGACCGGGATCTCAGTATTACTGTTCTTATAGTAAGGTTGCGTGCTGTGAATCCTTGCATTGTTGTTCACACTTAAAGATCCATCAGAACCGGCATGAACGAAAAATCCCTGCATTGCGGGTATCTCATTGGTTCCTTCATTTACTCCGACACCTGGTATTTCACCTCCTGATCCGATATAGTATTTATAATTGCTTAGCCCGCCGTTTCCGCTATAATAGTATATCGTATTGTTCACATTTGTCTTGTTCCAGCCTGATGCCGCATCCCAATTCAACGCCGACGGATAGGGATTTCCAACAAGGTTCCATCCCGGATTTGTAAGGCTGTTGTTGCAGGTAACATTGATGCTGTGATTTCCAGTATTTAACTTTCCTTCATAAGTAGCAGTCATCGGGTCATCTCCTGAAACCCAGGCGGCATATCCCTGCATCACCTCCAGCGGGATATCGGTAGGGACGATCCATGGATTCCAGGAATATGTCGATTCATCAAACGTTCTCAGGTAAATATCTAAAAACACGCCTGATAATGCATTGGATACAGGCACTGAAGTATAATGCCACAGATTTGGTGTCAGAAACCTTTCCACCCTTGCATCGACATCTGGCGTAGTATGAAGTAAGGAACCTGTTCCGGAGGCATCTGATTTGATCACAAGTCCGTTGTTTCCGGCATTGTTTGTCAGTGTTCCCTCTACTGTCAGGGCATAACCTGCGTTGATTGTTAAAGATGCACCTTCAGCAATGGCCATGTCTTTACAGGCGCCATCTCCCTCTCCGATGACGGGGTTAAATGAGGCTGCATCAGAAATAACTACATCTGTTGCCAAAGTTGGAATTCCATAACACCAGTTTTCCTCGTCGTTCCAATCCGTACTTGCATTTCCAAACCAGTTTCCGTTATCCCAAATATCGATTGTGACTGGGATTGAATTGAGTGGATCGCACGGTCCGCTTTGAACCACGGCCCGGAATTGGGTTGAGGTTGTGAGGGCAAAGGTTTCGTAAGTATTATTTGAATGCATGATATCAGTCCATGAAATACCATCGGTTGAATACTGCCACATGACGGCATCACCTGTATTTCCTTCGAGTATTAATAGGGTACTGTTGCCAATGCATATCACAGGTTCACCGGTCACTGATCCCCCAACTGTTTCAGGACTGATGACAACCTCAATTACAGTATAATTAGAATACAGCTGCCCGCTCAGGTAAGTGCTGACAGTGAGTTGAGCAATGTATGTTCCGGGCATTGCATCGAATGGAATGGATGTGTTTTGGATCGATGTAGTTTCTTCATAACCCCCGGGTCCTGTTACAAACCAGTCGTAATTGACGCCATATGTTGACCCTCCCGAAGTAGTTGTTCCAAAAGCGCCTGAAAAATTACCTGAAAGATTCACCACATTGCCTTCACACATGGGTGCATCTGAATCAGGAAGGGCATTCAGCGACCCGCCGCCGGCCATCAGGTTACCAAAAGTGATCAAAGAACCTGGAGCACCTGCACAATTGGCAAAGTTCTGTCCTCCAATATAAATGGAAACATTGTTGTTACAGGATCCGGTCAGTCCGCCCGGACTCACATAAATGACAGCATTGGCCGGTAAGGAAAGGATGACCTTATTGACGAAATTAATCTTTCCTGTAGTTGGTATCACGTTGATTATAAGTGTGTTCAGATCAAATGTAACGGAATTATTGGTTGTTCCCGTCAGTGTAAGCTGCGCATCATTTTCAATAACTACCATGCCCATAGGCTCAGTGGAAATCCCTGCGCTGGAAATTGTAACGACATTTCCGGATCGAATGACAACTACCCCGGTCCCGCCATACTGTCCGGGATACCCCTGAGGCGCCGTACCTGAAGGTGTTACCCATACAGTGCCGTCAAAATATTCCCAGATAGATAAATCAATCCAGGTTCCGGTTGAGACTGTCCGGTAATCGCCAGTGGTTTGACCCAGGGATCCAGTACTCAATCCAATAATCATCGCTAAAAGCACAAAAGAAATAATGGAGATTTTTTTCATAACTATTATTATAATATTGAATACACAAACAAATCTGAAATATTTATTAATAATCAATTAAAATGCCGGTGTTCTTGCCACAGCAAAACGACCTGATTTTATATTGTCTTTCCCTTGTATTTGAATTAGTCCAAGACTAAAATAAAGATATTTTGCGAAGCCGACCTATAATTTCTGCAAAAAAGAATGGTCAAAGATAATAGAGATTCATAGAAAATGCGCTGGAGCCCTCGGAAGTTTTCAACAGAGGGCTTTTAACTTTTCCTTATTGGGCAGGCTATTTTAAAAGAATCTTTTGTGTAACAATTTGATTCTCTGTGTGAACGGTTACAAGGTAATATCCGGTTCTGGCTGTGAATAAAATCCTTAGTAAATTATCGTTCACTGCTTTTCTTCTGTATAGTTCTTGCCCAATCAGGTCATGGATAATAATTTCAGCATCAGTGGATTCATTCAAATTTACATAAACTATATTTCCATGTGCGTATATTGAAATGGAAGGGGTTGTATTGTAATCTACTCCCAATGGGTTGCTAAAATGTAATAAGAACCTGTTTTCGCTGTTTCCGGGAGAATAGTTGAAATTGTAAATGTGGTTTTCCGATACTTTATGCACTTCATTCAGCAACAAGTCTTCAAGATAAAGATTATATGCAGGGAGATTTGCTATTTCAGTAAATGTCAATGAAAATTCACCCGGGTCTGGCTTATTGAACGATAAAGGAATGATGAGGTTTTCATGAGTCGCTGGAAGTGTATTTACCGCCAGATCATTCATTCCCGAAGTTGTATAGATTTGTGGGTAGGTGGAAGAGAATAGCTTCAGGGCATCATAATTCCCATCAAAGTCAGAACTGGCCTCCGGAACAAACCTAACCACGGTTTCGTCGGTGAGCGCATTGGATTCTGCAACAATTCTGATTTGTTGAATCTCTGGTTCCGAATCTGGTTCAGATTTATAATAGGCCTGATTACTGTGAATCCTTGCATCGTTGTTTACACTTATTGTGCCATTGGCTGAAGCATGTACAAAGAATCCCTGAAGCGGCGTAACTTCATTGGTTCCTGTGTTTACCCCTATACCAGGGACTTCACCCCCGGCTCCGACATAATACCTGTAATTGTTCAAACCCCCGGCTCCCTGATAATAGTAAATGGTATTATTGACATTGGTCTTTGTCCAGGCCGCTGAGTTCCAGTCAATAGAAGAAGGATAGGGATTGCCCACCAGATTCCACCCTTGATTTGTTTGCGTAATATTTCGGGTGACCGGAATACTAAAGGGACCGTTATGCAAATCTCCGTCGAATGTAATCAATGCCGGATTGGACGGAACCCAAACGGAATAACCCTGCATGTCGTTCAGCGGTATATCGGTTGGAATGATATTGAACCACGAGTCAGTAGGTTCGTCAAAACTGTAAAGGTAATTGTTGGTGAACAACCCCGAAAGGGCTCCGTTCACTGGTGAGGAGACAAAATGCCAGCTGTCGGGTGTTAGGTACAGTTGTACCTGTGAAGGTAATGAAAAAGTAGTTATCCCATGATCAATGAAGGATGCCATACCATTGGCATCAGCCATAAAGGTTGCCTGTCCGGAAATATTTAAAGTATTTCCGGAAGAATTGGTAAAATAAGCACCTGGATGAATATTGAACTGATTATGGATATCAATGTCAGTTGTTGTGATCACTTCAGCATTTATTTTGCTGATTTCCAGGTTATAATATTCCACCGGGTCATTATTCGAAGCGTAGTAAAGACTGACATCATCAAGGTACCAGTAATTTATTGCGTTTAGGGAACCTGTAAGCGTAAATGAAATGTAATAATTAGCAGAACCGACACCAAAGGAGGTATTGAGCGGAACTGAAACATTTGTTGCCGGAATATTACCAGAAGGAGAGATTGTCCATCCTGCGTCTGCCCATGTTGTTCCATTTGTACTGTATTGAACTTTGGCAGAATATCCAGCAGAGCCATGATCGATCATGTGCCTGAAATCCAAAGTTAAGACACTCAGGCCTGAAGTATTGACCGGACCATAAACTACCCTTCTTGTCACAGCATTTCCTCCATTTCTTTTCTGATATCTTATCTCAGGTGATGTTCCGCCTGCGTTGGAAGAAGTAACCTGATAAAAATTGTCAGCTGCAGGTGTGGTACTAACATTTCCCGTCCAGTTACCCGGAAACATATTAAAATTTTCATGAATAAGGTAGTTAATTGCCGGCGATCCTAGAACTGAACTTATTGTGTTTCCAACAAAATCAATCGTACCTGTTCCAGGCATAAAATTGCCCATGTTATTCCAGTCTCCACCAATACGAATGATTGGACTATCCATGCAGTTTAATATTTTCCCGCTGGAAATTATAAGATGCCCGTGAACAGTTAATTCAGAGGAACCAATCATGGTAAGGTTATTACATGTTGTCCCCAAAACCAGGTCACTTGTTAATCCAGGCCAGTTGGGCGCAGTGGAAGGGATTGTGACGTCAACAACGGCCGTTGGCACCAGATTATCATCCCAGTTTGAAGCGGTATTCCAGTCAGTCGATGTAATCCCGGTCCAAAGTCCGGCTTGCGTAGCATGAATATAATCTACTTTTGTTTCCGTATCAGAACCGGAAGAATTGGATACCTGGAGAGATGCAGTGTAAAGTCCTGATGCATTGAATTGTACCTGTGGGTTTTGCGATGAGGCGTTCGTACCGCCAACATAGTCGATTGACGCAGGCGTAAATGTCCAGCTCCATGAGGTAGGCAGGTTTGTTGACTGATCAGTGAATGTTACCGTTTCACCTATGTTTGGCGTTGTATTGTTGGCTGTAAACTGAGCTACAGGGGGCGAGGCGGAGGTTGTGCCGGTAATACTGACATTGTCAACTGACCAGTAATAGCCCCAGGTGCCGACATACTTCCATCTGAATTTAACCTGTGATTGTCCCTCAACAGCTGCTATTACCTGATTAAAAGAGGCAGGGTTGGTTGTACTGCTTGTCCAGGATTGAATAGTCGTCCAGGAACTACCATTATTGATACTGTATGCAAGAGCTCCTGATGATCCACTATATGATCTGAAATAATGCTGAAATGCAAGGGTTACATTTGTAAAACCTGAAAGATCCAGTGTTGGGGTTACCAGATCACTGTTTTGGGAATTACCACTTCCATATCCGTCACTGTTGAGGTAAGCATAATTTCCTCCTGTCCCGGAAACACCACCGGAAAAAGTGCCGAATTGCCATACCTGTCCATTTCCCTGGTTGTCAATTACTTCCCAGCAGGGAGGCGTGGGAGGCGCAGCATTGAAATTTTCACTGAATGGCAATGTAATAATATCACATATGGTGGTGGCCTGAGCGGTTTTGCCGGATGAATAATCGTTCGAAGCATCATAGGAGAATGCTTTGTAATAGTAAGTTGTTGAAGGGGTAAGCCCGGTATGATTGTAGGCAGTGTTAGACCCTCTGTAGAGAACCGTACCTCCTCCCGGGATGGATTGGCCTGCATTGTAAATTGTCCCATTAACCGGAGTTCCGAATGTACCTGTGGATGACCAGGCTACCATCACATCGTGATTGCTTGGGTTCTTGGTCCAGGCAAGGTTGATCTGTGTTGTACTGACAGGTGTTGCTGTAAATGTTGGAGGATTAATAAGGCCAGATAGCATGGCTTGTGTTTCAAGAAGCGCTGAATGGGCATTTGCCCTTCCGGTTCCCAATTGACCAATATAGCCTGGATTCACTCCATCAATGTTATCGGTTGTATTTTTTAAAATGTTTTTTACATCAGCCGGGGTAAAGGAGCCAAATCCCAAAGAAATGATCAATGCTGCCACACCCGAAGCATGCGGACACGCCATTGAGGTTCCCTGGTAAAATGCATAACTGCTTCCGGTGATGGTACTTCTAACACCTCTTTCAGTGACTGAAATGGTCTCTCCTCCGGGTGCTGAAATATCAACCCAGGCACCGTAATTGGAATAGTATGATCTGACATCTTGATTGTTTGTTGCAGCCACTGCCAATGTTCCGGAATAGTATGCGGGGTAGTAATTGGAACTGGAGTTGTCATTACCTGCGGCAAAAATTGTTATTCCACCGTTTATCATTGCAGTACCTCCACCATTTGTATTAAAGTAATCTATGGCATCCAGAACACTCTGATCATATACACCAGGATTGGTATAACCCCAACTGTTCTGTGAAATGGCTGCACCATTATCGGCAGCGTAAATTGGAGCAAGATGAAATCCTCCGCTGGATGAGCTTGAAAATACCTGGCATGACATTAATCTTACACCGTCACCCGATCCTGAACCACCTGCCACACCTGCTACCCCTGTGCCATTATTGTTAACAGCTGAAACTGTGCCGGCAACGTGGGTTCCATGATTCCCTGGTTGAATTGTACTGCTGCCCGTCACAAAATTATAGCCGATACCCGCCCACATGTTAGCGGCTATATCGGGATGGTTGAATTGAATGCCATCGTCAATGACGGCAACGATCACATTACTGTTGCCCTTTTCGAGGTCCCATGCTTCAGGAAGGTCAATATCGGCATCCGGAGTTCCCGACTGCTGGCCGGTATTGTGGTAATGCCACTGTGTGCTGTAATATGGATCGTTGGGTGTCCAATCGGTCGGGTCTTGCTCCGTTTTGCTTTCTGTTATGTCAGATTTCCATGGGATTGGAGCAACCAACTGTTTTTTGTATTCCGGCTCTGCGATCTCTACTTCAGAAAGTCCCTGGTAGGTCATGACCAATGCCCTGATATCTGCTTTTTCATCGAAATAAAGGGTGTACCAGAGATGAAAACCCCATGCGCGATGTCTGTCAGTAAACGTCGTCGAAAAAGCATCACTGTCAAATGTTTTGAGAAAATTTCTGGCTCCTTCAGCCTGATTGATATCATCTATAGCAGGAATGTTAAACCGGACAAAGCCCTGTGCATCTATATGGACTTGCGTTTCATCAAGGTGTTTTGAAAGAGATTCGGATAATTTAATTTTCAAAATCCCTTGCTCATAGGCATCGTTTGGTAAGGTTTGTAAAGAAATGAAGGGACGTTCACCTCTTTGAACCAAAAAGGTATTCTGGGCAGACAATGAAAGAAAAGAACTTATAATAAATGCCAAAAGGAACGAAAAGTAAAATTTTTTCATGATGAATTTTTTTAATGACGACCTGATAAAATGTGATAATAGGGATCACCCTGTGTTTGTCAGTTGCAAAAATAGCAATTCAATGGTTAAGTTGAAATTTTGTGCAATTAATTTTTTTCAAGTAAAAGCGAAGACCAGGAAATGGATTCAAATAAATATCTTTGCCCCCAAAATTTGAAACATCATGACAAAAAGATCAATTGCGCTTTTAGCAGGTGGAGGGCCTGCGCCGGGGATCAACACAGTGATTGCATCCGTAGCAAAAGTTTTCCTGAAGGAGGGGTTCAGGGTTATTGGCCTGCATCATGGTTACAAAGGATTGTTTGCGCCCAAACCGTCTACCATTGAGTTTGATTTTGCTTTTTGCGACAAAATTATGAATCTTGGAGGGTCAGCGTTGCAAATGAGCAGGTATAAACCGAAAGATGAAGAGTTCAGGACTGATTTTTTTGTTCAGAACAATGTCAGATTGCTGGTTACCATTGGTGGGGATGACACAGCATCAACTGCCAACCGGATCACCAAATTTCTTGCTGAGAATAACGTAAGCATTCAAAATATCCATGTTCCAAAAACCATTGACAACGACCTTCCGTTGCCAGAGGGATCACCAACCTTCGGTTACCAGTCGGCCAAGGAAGCCGGAGTTAGGATTGCCGCCACCGTTTATGAAGACGCCCGGACAAGCGGTAACTGGTTTGTGGTTTCAGCGATGGGTCGTGAAGCTGGTCATCTGGCGTTTGGTATCGGCGCAGCATGCCACTATCCGATGATCGTGATTCCTGAAATGTTCAATGAGACCAGGGTTTCATTCGAAAAGATCATCAACCTGGTGATCTCTTCCATCATCAAGCGAAAAATACTGGGGATTGAATATGGTGCAGCCATTATCAGTGAAGGTGTTTTTCATTTTATGACCAACACTGAGATTGAAGCAACGGAAATTAATTTTACATATGATGATCACGGCCATCCGGAGCTTGGCAATGTGAGCAAAGCACATATTTTCAATATGCTGTTGCAACGGAAATTGAAAAGTCTGAAAATAAATGTCAAAAGCCGGCCGGTTGAACTGGGATATGAACTGAGGTGTGTTACACCCACCGCTTTCGACCTTCTATATTGTTCCTTACTTGGAATCGGGGTTAATAAGTTATTCAATGAGGGAAGAACCGGTTGCATGGTCACTTCCGATCCGACCGGAGATATTTCTCCATTGTTCCTCAAGGACGTGGAAGATGAAAAGGGAAAGGTGAAGCCGCGCATGGTGGATGTCAATTGTCAGAAAACCCAGCTTGTATTCAGGAACAACATGCACTTTATTCATGAGAATGATTACGACCAGGCCAGGCTGTATGTTGACAATCCGGAGACATTTGACTTCTACAAGATTTTAAACTGGGATTAACCAGCCTTATACCCGTTATCACGTTTACTGATTCATTGTTGAGGCTACTTGATCTTCATCATGAAAGCAGTAATTATTGACCTTCATTCATAGCATTTCTGGGTCTTTTGGGTGGGCCGGACAGAAAGATGTCTTCAGCATAGGGATAATGCTGATAAACTGTTCTTCCTCCTGCATAAACGACTAACACTGACCTGACGAACGATCAAATAATTTTTATCAATTCTCAGAAAGTATCCCGAAAATATTAATTTCGTGCCATCTTATTCACATCTTTTTGATTTAGTGGATTTCTGCAGTTCTTTTTGAAGGATAAGAACTGTTTTTATTGATCGGTTTATGTGGGTTTATCTTGTACGTCATATTTTGCGTTACCGGCTGATCAATCTGATCGTGATCACTCTATTGACTGTATTCATGGGTTATCATGCCATGAAGGTTCAGATGTCGTATGAGTTTTCGAGCCTGCTCCCTGCCTCCGACCCCGCTTACATTGTTTATGAGGATTTTAAGAACCGTTTTGGACAGGATGGCAGTGTTTTGTTTATCGGTCTTCAGGAAGAGCGAATTTTTGAAATTGAAAAATTCAATGGACTCTATGATCTTACCTATGACCTGAAACAGATTGATGGTGTTGAGGAAGTTATCTCCCTTGCAAGAATTTTTAATCTGACCAAAAATGACTCCCTGCATCAGTTTGAATTCCTTCCTGTTATTGTATCAAAACCCGGAAGTCAGGAAACACTTGACAGCATCAGGGCGATCGTTATGTCGCTTCCATTTTATGATGGCCGGATGCTGAACAGGGAAACCAACGTAAGCCTGATAGCCATTACATTGAATGACGAGAAACTCAATACCAAAAAACGAATGGGTTTGATCCAGTCCATCAAAGAGAGGGCTGATGAATTTTCTTCGCAATCCGGCATCAAACTTCATTTTTCAGGACTCCCATATATCCGCATTGTTACGTCAAAAAAGCTGGAAGACGAGTCGAAATTTTTTGTTTTTCTGGCACTTTTCATCGCATCCCTGATCCTGTTTATCTTTTTCAAATCCTTTAAGGCTGTTATATTTCCAATGCTGATCGTGTTGATCTGCCTTATCTGGGTATTTGGAACCATGTCGCTGCTCAATTATAAAGTTACCATGCTCACTGCAGTTTTTCCACCTTTGCTGATCGTCATCGTGGTTGAGAACTGCATATTTCTATTGAATAAATATTACAACGAATTCCGGTCGCATGGCAATAAAATCAAGTCCTTATCGAGGGTGGTACAGCGAATTGGCAATGCCAACCTGCTGACCAATGCCACGACAGCAGCAGGTTTTGCTGCATTTATTGTCACAGGCAATAAGCTCCTCGTTGAATTTGGAGTCATTGCCTCAATCAACATCATGGTGGCTTATGTATTTTCTCTCTTTCTGATCCCGATCTTTTTCAGCTATCTTCCCACTCCAAAGCAGAGGCACATGCAGCATCTTGAAAAGAGTGTAGTCGCCAAGATCATTCCCCGGGTGGTCAATCAGGTACTTACCGGCAGAAACCCTGTTTATATCACAACCATAATTTTGCTGATCGTTGCAGGATTTGGCATGTCAAAACTAAAAACAACCGGTAAAATTGTTGACGATATCCCCCGGAAAGATGACCTCTATAAAGACCTGCTTTTTATTGAACAGCATTTCAAAGGGGTGATGCCACTGGAATTCTCCATAGACTCGAAACGACCGAAAGGTGTTCAGCGATTGGCAACCATCCGCAAAATTGATGAATTTCAGGATGTGTTGGAATCTTATCCGGAACTTTCCAGGTCGCTTTCCATTGCAGAGGTGCTGAAATTTTCGAAACAGGCATTTTACAATGGTTCTGAAAAAATGTACAGCCTTCCGAACAGCAATGAAAATGCTTTTATCCTGAGATACCTTCCCAAAACCGGGGCTGATCAGAGATCCGTACTGCATTCGTTCATTGATACCAATATGCAGTATACCCGTATTACAACGCAGATGGCCAATATCGGGACATTTGATATCCAGCGCATTCAGGATGAACTCAGGCCAAAGATCGACAGCATATTTCCGGTTGATGAATTTGATGTTCAGATGACAGGAACCAGTGTGGTGTTTCTCAAAGGATCGCAATATCTTGTGCGCAACCTTTATACCAGTCTCCTGCTGGCACTGTTGGTCATCACCATATTGATGGCACTCCTGTTCACCTCATTCCGTATGATTGTCATCTCATTGATTCCCAATCTTATTCCACTCTTTATGACCGCAGCCATGATGGGATATATCGGGATCCCGATAAAACCCTCAACCATTCTTATATTCAGCATTGCCCTGGGTATTTCTGTTGACAATGCCATTCATTTTCTATCGCGATACCGCCTGCAATTAAAACATAACAACTGGGATATCAGAAACTCAACAGTCCTTGCCTTGCGTGAAACAGGTTTTAGTATGATTTATTCATCGGTTGTTTTATTTTGCGGATTTATCATTTTTGTGCTTTCATCCTTTGGGGGAACTGAGTCATTGGGTTACCTGATTGCTTTTACATTGGTGGTGGCGTTGCTTTCAAACTTATTTTTACTGCCTTCATTGATCCTCACCCTTGACAAACGGATCACAACCAAAAAATTCAAAAGCTCTTTGCTGGAAGTCTTTGATGAAGGTGAAGACCTGGAACTTGATGAACTGGAAATTGAACAAATTGATACGACGGGTTCAGCCTGATGCAAAACACTTTATTTTTGTTTTTTAAATAGTCAACCTTTGAACCAACAAATGCAGGAATTATGAAAGGTATCATTTTAGCAGGTGGCGCAGGAACACGGCTTCACCCCATCACACTGGGGATCAGCAAGCAGATCATGCCTGTCTACGATAAACCGATGATCTATTACCCCCTGTCAGTATTGATGATGGCAGGTATCCGGGAGATACTGATCATTTCAACCCCGCAGGACCTTCCCAATTTTGAGAAACTGCTGGGTGATGGGTCCGGTCTGGGATGTCGTTTTGAATATAAGGTACAGGAGGTTCCCAATGGGCTTGCCCAGGCATTTGTTCTGGGTGCTGATTTTATTGGCTCCGGCAAAGTGGCACTGATCCTGGGTGATAATATCTTTTTTGGAAGGGGATTGGAACAACTGCTGGTTGAGAGCACCGATCCTGACGGGGGAATTGTTTTTGCTTACCACGTTTCTGATCCGCAGCGTTATGGTGTTGTTGAGTTTGATCAAAACCTGAAAGCAGTGTCGATTGAGGAAAAACCGGCAAGACCAAAATCAAGATATGCTGTACCCGGCCTCTATTTTTATGACAATTCTGTTGTGGAAGTTGCCCGAAACCTGAAGCCCAGCGAACGCGGCGAGTATGAGATTACAGATGTTAACAGGTATTACCTCAGCCGGAAAAAGTTGAAGGTCGGTGTATTGGGCCGGGGAACAGCCTGGCTCGATACAGGCACTTTCGAATCGCTGCTCGATGCCTCCATGTTTGTTCACGTGATTGAAAAAAGGCAGGGACTTAAAATCGGTTGCATTGAAGAAGTTGCTTTCCGGAAAAAATTCATCACAGCCGCTCAGTTGAAAAAACTTGCCGCTCCGTTGTTAAAAAGTGGTTATGGACAGTATCTCCTGAGTACCTTAGAATAGATCATTATGGAAAATGTTAGGAACTTCCCTGAACTTGTGAGCAACAGGATCAGCCAGATAGAATTAAAAAAGCATCCTGCGGAGCTCTACGAACCGATTGGATATACGCTCCATTTTGGAGGCAAGAGAATAAGGCCTGCTTTGTGCCTGTTAGCCTGCGATATGTTTGGGGGAGATATTGAAAAGGCATTGGATGTTGCTGTAGGAATTGAGATCTTTCACAACTTTACACTACTGCACGATGACATCATGGACAATGCCCCCCTAAGGCGCGGAAACAAAACCGTCCACGTGAAATGGAATCCGAATGTTGCAATACTCTCCGGCGACACCATGATGGCGCTGGCTTATGAATATGTAATGAGGGCTCCCAAAGCGCTCCGTTCAGAAATATTTTCCGTTTTCAATAAAACTGCTATCGAGGTATGTGAAGGACAGCAGTATGACATGAATTTTGAGACAAAGAGCAATGTATCGTTGGATGAGTACATACAGATGATCAGACTCAAAACAGCCGTGCTCTTAGCCGCAAGCCTGAAAATAGGTGCTCTGATCGGAGGTGCCTCTATTAAAGAGGCAGATCAGCTATACAGGTTTGGCGAAGCTGCCGGCATTGCATTTCAATTGAAGGATGATCTTTTGGATGCCTTTAGTGAAGATATGAGTTTTGGAAAAATCAAAGGAGGTGACATCCTTGCCAATAAAAAAACATACCTTTACCTCAAAGCTCTGGAACTGGCGGATGAAGCAACACGCAAACTCCTCCTGCAGCTCTTTTCAACAGATACCCCTGATCAGTCTGAAAAAGTTCCCAGGGTCATCCGGATATATGACCAACTGAAAATCAGGAATGTAGTGGAGGATGAAATGTTAAGATATTATCATGGAGCTTTAGGTTTTCTTGCTTTGATCCCTTTGGATGAAAGCAGAAAGGACAATCTCAAAAAAATTGCAGCTGAGATCATTGAAAGAAAATATTGATCATGCAGAAGGAGATCCGTAAATTCAGGTTTGGAGATAAGGAATTAATGAAAGTCTCCAACACGATCCGCAGGAAGGTTTTCATTGAAGAACAGAAGGTTGACCCTGAAATCGAGTACGAGTTCGAGGAAGAGGGAAACTACTACCTGCTTTACCTGGACGACAAGCCGGTAGCTACCGCACGGTGGCGGCAAACCCCCCAAGGGATCAAATTAGAGCGGTTTGCCATGCTCAAACAATACAGATACAAAGGACTTGGAGCCATTCTTCTGAAAGAGGTACTGGTTGATGTTTTAAAACCTGGCCAGTTGGTATATCTTCATGCCCAGCTTAAGGCTGTGAACTATTACAAGCGTGCCGGCTTTGAGCCTGTCGGAAATAATTTTTTCGAAGCGGATATTGAGCATATAAGGATGGAGATGAGGGGTTAAAATAATGATACACTGATCAGACTAATCAGCACTGATTCTTTATTCCGGTTCAAATTTTTACCCTTCCTGAGTTTCATATCCCAATGATGTGATGATACCAGATGCATATTGATTCATCAGATGGTACGTCTCCTCCGGTACATCATAAGGTTCTCTTGAATAATCCGAAATTTTGGAAAGATAATCTTCGAAACGAGGTTTGGCATGCTCAAATCCTGAAATTTTCAGATCGGAATAAATTCGTTCAAGATATCTGAATTTATCCCTGACCATATCTTCCATTTTAATCTCAATCAGTTGGCCCTGGGGAATAGCAGGTCTGGACAAAAAGTACTGGTTCATAATTTCAGTGTACAACTTCACAATTTTCTCCCGGTTAAAATCGCCGGGAACTCCCTGAAGTTGAGTGCCCGGGAATATGGCAAGCATAAACCTGTATAGCGACTCAGCAACCTGGTAAGGACTTCGGTAAATAAAAATAAACTTAGCATCAGGGAACATAGAAAGTAAAAGTTCAATACGGCCAAGGCTGCAGGGATTCTTACTGATGTAACGCTCACCGCTGGTGTTGAGCATGGCCTTTTTCATCAGTCGAAGATAGTTCTTTTGCCATCTTTTGAGTTGATCAGGTTCAAACTTCCCGGTATAAAATTCATTCATTACGATACTGTCAAAATCGCGGGGGAATGTGAAAATATTATAAAGGCTGTCGGGCTGCATGGCAGTCATTCCATATTCCTCTTCCTGCGGAAAATCCATATCCATACTAACATTATCGAAAGGCCGGTTTGCAGGCAACAATAAATTGGTAAGCTTTTTTAACCACCAGGCCTGCGTGATCGTGCTGTGAGGAAAAACAACCTGGAAAGTTGTTGTGTACCCTGCCCTGGGATCACAACACATCAGATTGTGCAGCAATGTGGTTCCGCTGCGCCAGAAGCCGATGATAAAAACAGGAGGTTCCCTGAAAGGGGTCTCTTTCAGCTTTTTTTTTAACCTGATTGATTCATACAGGTTAAAGATCTCAAAAATACCGGCAATAAGAAGGGTCAGAATGAATTTAGGGTAGTAGACCGGGTCAACCTCGTGCCTTTTTAGAAGTGCAATGATGTTGGAAAACGAACTTCCAACCAGTGGATTGACCGGAAAAGAGAATTGTTTGCGGCGCATTGCGGAACAGCAATATTTTATGTCTTCAACAGACAGGCAAATATAAAGGATATTATGATGATTCGATGTGATTAAGGCAAGAAATTTTAAAAGAAGAACCGGTTATTGCGAATGAATTGATTCCGGAATTTCAATCATCCTTGTAGTCTTGCTGAGTAACTTTTCCAATGTATTGGGTCATTATGACAGCTCTGGCTTCCCTGCCTCTATTCAGTCTTCATCTTTAATGTCTCCAGCGGACATCAGATTTTCAACTTCAAACAGGCTATCCGGTAATCCCTGATCAAACCTGACATCTGACAAAAGGATGGTGGTACTTTGATTTTTCTCCAGGTCTTTCATGACCACTTCTGCTGCATTCCAGTAATTTCCTATCTTCTCATACCTGTAACCTGCGATCTTTATATTTTTTCCCCTGCCATCATAGTATTCTATTGTGACCGGATAACCAAATGTTCTGTCAACGGTAACCACAATTTTTGAGTAATTGGATTTGCCGGATTTCGGGGTCAACTCAAGCAGATAATTATCTTTCCCCGAATCCAATAGAACAGGATCATAACGATCGGCGTAGGGTGTGGTGCCCATATCCTCATAAGAAAAATCAGTGCCTGTGAATGACTGGTTTTTTGCGAGCAGCGAAATTCTTTTGGGTTTCCCGAATGCAGGCATATACAACCACATCACATCACCGGGCAGGGAAAGGGTAGCTATACCCGCCTGTGATTTAGGTGCTGTGTACCGGTAAAGTCTCTTGTCATTCCCTTTTTGAAACATGACCGCCTCACGGATCTTTTCTTTTCCGGATTTGTCGGTCAGGATCATCGTTACCTTACCCTGCTTGTCTTTGGGTGAGAATATAATTTTATCCATCTTCCCCAGGATTGTATTGGCATCCTGTGCCATTAAAGTCATGGCCCCTGCAATCATAAAAAATATTACAAGCAAACCTGCACATTTGTTAGTCTTCATCACCATTCGTATTGATCAATTTTTTATATCGCTCAGTTGTATTGACTTCCGCCTCTTATGGGCAAGTATCAGGATCACCGGTAGTAAAGTTAAAGCGCTTAAACCTGATCCTACCATACTCAGAAAGATCAGCAATCCAAAATATTGCAGCGGAACCATTTCAGAGAAAAGCAAAACCAGAAACCCCACCGAAACTGAAATGACATTGATGATAATGGCTTTGCCGCTGATCCCAATCATGTCTTCAAGCGCCGCTGATACAGAGGCTCCCTTTTCAATAGCATCATTGAAATGTGTGATCACATGGATTGAATAATCAATACCGATTCCCATGGCAATGCTGGCAACCAGCACTGTTGCTATGTTCAGTGGAATGCCTGTGTATCCCATCATCCCAAACAGGATAATAATACCCGAAATAATGGGGATGGCTGCGTATATCCCTGCCACCAATGAACGCAAAAACAGTCCTACAATCAGAATGACAAACATGAGGGCTATTGTCAGGCTGCTCATCTGGCTGTTAATTAAACTCCTGTCCATGGTAATGTCAATAAACGGCATTCCTGTTACCTCTATTGTAAATGCACCGGCTGAGTGCTCCTCAATGAAGCTGTTCATATGAACTCCAAAATCTTTCTTGGCATTATTGTCGGGTGATAAAAACTTGGAAATAATGATCGCTTCATCCAGGTCGTCTGAAACAAATTTCCGGATGGTCTCATTGCCCTCAAAAAGAAACCACAATTGTTCAATTTTTTCTTTTTCATCAGGTATCTCCCTTCCTTCACCCAGCGCTGCATTCATTTCCACAATCAGTTCGGCGATTGACTGGGTATTAAGAACATACGGACTCTCTTTCATGTGCGCTTCTGCAAGAAGCATCGTTTGCAAAAGTTCAGGACTCTGGATATCACCCCTGAACAATACAAAGATGGGCTTTGTTCCTCCGAATTTTTCATTCATGATATCTTCAGCAATTCTTGTTGGATTGTCTTTTCTGAAATAATTCCTGATGTCAACATTTCTTTTGATCAGAAAAACACCCCAAACGCTGACCATCGTAAGCATGATCCAAATAACCAAAACCTTATTCGTATGATTGAGCAGCAACCCTCTCAGGGGATTCAGGACAAGATCAAAATAGTAGGAGTTCCCTGTGTCATTCGGTGGAACCTTTTTTGTCCTGTTATTCCATGAAAATAAAGAGATCAGTGCGGGGACAAAAAACAGGGAGAGTGTCACGGCAATGAATGTCCCCAATGCGGTAAAGATCCCAAAATCACGGATCATGCTGAGATAAGAGCCAAAAATGAAAGAGACAAATCCTGTCATCGTAGTCAATGCGGCCAGTAACACTGGAATGGCAACTGATGAAAGGGCAATGATGATAGTTTTATTCAGGTCTCCTCTGAGCTGTCCAATCCGGTTCAGCACATGGATGGAATAGGCCGTTCCGATAGCCAGCAATACGATTGGAATATTGTTGGATACCATGCTCATCTCATATCCAAGAAGAGCCATAATCCCAATGACCCAAATGATGGCAATGGTTGCGGTAAGCAATGGCAGTATCAATCCTTTCACGGTCCGAAATCCAATAAAAAGACTCAAGGCTATCAAAAGGAAGGCAACCGGCAGTAACCTCTTCAGGTCGGTTGCAATCAAATGGGAGATGGATGTGATCATCATGGGTGATCCCGCGTAATAGATCTGTTCCGGCAAATGGAGTGCATCAGTGCGGGACTTTACTTCGTTGGCAACCTCACGGATGTTGGCTTCATCCACCAGAGAAAACAGGATAAGAGTGGCTTTTGCGTCTTCTGAAACGATGACCCCTTTGTACATCTCCTTTGACATGACCCGTTCTTTCAGAATGGCCAGATCATCAATGGATTCAGGCAATTCATCTTCATCCACCAGCTTGCCAATCTCCATTCCGTAAGCATCCTCTTTGATATCCATGATATTGGTGAGGCTGGTTATCGATGAAATACCTTCAATATCAGCCAATACATCGGTAATCTTTTTTACATGATTCAGTATTTCATGATCAAATACATTATCACACGTCAGAATAATCATACCCATCCTGTTGCCTCCGAACCGGGCACCGATTTTTTTCAGCAAAACAGCATCAGGGTCATCATCTGGCAATGAACTGATCACATCTGAATTGATTTTAATCCCTGGTATCTGATAACCCAAAAACAAGGTTATTGAGACCACAGTGAGGACGATTATCCACCTGATTTTTAAAATGATACTGAATGTCTTTTCCATCCGGGCTGCCTTGACGATTTAATCCGCACAATGCGTTAAAAATAATTTTATTTTTTGAGAATGATCATATTTTTTGCATCTGTCTTATTTTCCCTTCAAAATAAACCAGTTCCCCGAACCCGATTTCTTTGAGCATAGAGACCGCTTCGGGGAAAAACAAACCGAGTTCATCAGGATGGTGCGCATCGGTACTGATGGTGACCGGTATTTTCAGGTGATGAGCCTGCTCAAGGATAGCAGGGCCGGGGAAAAAGGTGTCAGCACGCTTTTTATACAGGCCGCGGGTATTCACCTCAATGATGCAGTCAGTCTCCGCAGCGATGAATTTCAGTGTTTTCCAGACGAGGTCCTTGTACCATTGCTCCTCTTCAGAGAAGTAGCGATCTTTGTTGTGCATTTTGATCTTGTCGAGATGGGCAATAATGTCGGGCCTTTGTGTTGCCGCCATCTCCATGATCTGCCTGTAATAGGCTTCAACACCTTTCCGGGCATTGCCCCTGTAAAGCTGCTGTAAACCTTTGTCGTAGGTCTCCTGTCTGGATCCGTCAATGAACCACAGCGCTTCGATACCCGGCTCTCTGACCAGGTGCACGCCGCCAATAGAATAATCCAGGTTGCCGGCATCCATGAGATCGTCAAAATCGCGGGTAATACCGGGTATATAGTCAATCTCCAGCGCCAGCAATAGCTTGATCTGATCCCTGAATTTTTCTCTGAGTTTCAGGATGATTGAGAAATACTCTGACATCTGTTCCTCTTTCAGTGCGAATGTGTTCTCAAACGGAACCGGCGAATGGCTTGAAAAGCCGAGCGTATGAAACCCAAGCTCCATGGCTTTGTGCACATAGGTCTCCGGCTCTTCCTTTCCATCGCAAAAACGGCTGTGGGTGTGGAGGTTGAAGTATTGCACTTGATCCTGAATTATAGAAGATTGTTTCTTCATTGATGATGAATAACTGTTTGAAAAGTATTGAAATTCACATGTTAGGTATAAAACAAAAAAAATCAAAAATAAATTTGTTTATTTCATTTTTTTTTTTTTTATTATTTGGCAGCGTTTTCTAAAATTAATTTTTGTTTAACCTAATTTTTAAAAAAACGAAAACTATGAAACATTCTGATGTCATCAAGTTTCTTACAATACCCTTTATCACCGTTTTGGTGTCCAATTTATTACCGGCACAAACCTATGAAAAACTAATCAGCACATTTGCCGATGAATTGGTTTATGATGCGCAGTTTATTGATCCAACAGTCTGTATTTTCCCGATGAATACAGGTGAACACCTTTTGGATACCTACCGAGTCAAGTTTTATAAGATGGATGTTCAGACGGGAATCCTTATTGACAGTTTATTGGTCGAGCCATTGCACCAGGGGTATTATTTCAGGGGAATATTTGATTTTCTGAAATACAGCGATTCTCTGTTTATCGGCATTGGACATTTCATGAAAGTTAACCAGGTAGAGCAATTGCAGTATATCATTCATATCAATCACAACCTGGAAATGCTGTTTGATACAGTGGTTGATTTACCTGGGGAAAACGAGTTATTCCAGAAAACCATGCTTTCGACGGATGGCCTGATCGTTTCCGTTGGTATGGATTTGATTAACCCGTTAGACAAAATACTTTGCGAAAAAACAATTTATGGAGAATATTTAAGGCATAAAAAATATGTATCCTCTGGCTCTATAATGGCGACCACTGTTGTTGACCTCCCTCAACGAAACGAATACCATATGTTTTTCAGGGGAGGATTACCTCCTTCTTTTTATTTATTGGATAAAAGCAGTCTGGATTCGATCGGAAAAATTGAATACCCCGGACAGTTCGTGCCTATTGATGGCATCGCTAATCCCTTTGATACTTCATATTATTATGTAGCTGGTAAATATAATATGATAAATCCATCATATTATTTATCCTATATAAAGGTTAGTTCCAATGGTTCATTTGATCTATATACATTTCCAAATGATAATAATATTTTTTATTCCTACAAATGCCTTTCGCCAGGTCATGATCATTTGTATTTCGGGGGTACATATCCATTTACACAATCCCCACCAACCCTATATCCCGAGCAACGGTGGATACTATTGTATAAACTAACCCATGACGGTGAGATTCTCTGGCAAAAGTTTTATAAAGGAGATGTAAATTATATGCCTATTAAGATTCTTGCAACAAGCGATGGGGGCGCTTTGGTGTTTTCTACGAGATATGACTGGAACGATCCTATCCCCAACCAGCGTGATTTACACATTTTGAAAATTGACAGTACAGGCTGGTATGATCCCATTACGGGTACGGGCGAAGATTTGGTCCAACACAACCGGCAAATCCTTGTTTATCCCAACCCGGCTTATCATGAAGTAAATTTTGTCCTGGGTTTATATTCCGATCTCCAGCTTCTCTTGGTCAATTCCTCCGGCAGGCATGTCCATTCCCAACAATTAAAATCATCGCAATCAGTTGATATTTCCCACCTTTCATCGGGTGTCTATTTTTATATCATAACAGGGAACAACGGATTCAAAGAGAGCGGGAAAATAATTAAGAAATGAGTTGATGGCTTTCATGTAGTTTTATCATTCTTTTATACTCTCATAATTGTTCCTTTCCATCGTAAAACTGGCTTTGGGTATGGAGGTTGAAGTATTGCATGGGGTCCATGTTATAAATTACGAATTTAGAATTACGGGTTTTAAGAGTTAACTGGATTTTGCCGGATAAATTTCTAATTCGTAATTTTATAAACCTTATCCCCCCTTCTGACAAGCTCTTTTACAGGAATCGAACACATTTCTCCCTTATGGGTCTGATCAACATTTTTCAATTCCACCCTGATCTCGCCCACCGTATCCTCATAAACCCCTGTGGTTGGCCCGATGATCCTGATCTCATCACCCACATGCAGGTCCTGGGTTTCCATTTTGATCTCGGCCACACCCAACTTCGAAAAATAATTGGTGACCAGTCCCACATAAACCTTTCTTTTTGTGGCTTGTGATCCATACTGATCAGTCCATTCACCCATTTTCCGGCCGAGGTAATAGCCATCCCAGAAACCGCGGTTATAAACGGTTTGAAGTTCAATGTTCCAGGTTTGAAGTTTTTCGGGGGTAAAGGTTCCATCGAAGTAAGCATCTACCGCCTGACGATATACCCTGGTGACGGTTTTCACGTAATCGCCAGAGCGGCCACGGCCTTCGATTTTTAGGACTGTTACGCCTGCATTCAGTATTTTATCCAAAAAATCCAGTGTTTTCAGGTCTTTGGGCGACATGATGTATTCGTTGTCAATCTCAAGTTCAATCCCGTCTTCGTCCATCACACGGTACTTCCGTCGGCACTGTTGCAGGCATGCGCCCCGGTTTGCCGATGAATTGAGATTATCAAGACTCAGGTAGCATTTTCCTGAAACGGCCATACAGAGTGCTCCATGAGCGAAGACCTCAATCCGGATCAGGTTTCCCGACGGGCCGGTTATCTTTTGCGCTTCAATGGCTTTTGTGATTGCACCCACCTGCTCCAGCGAAAGTTCCCTTGCCGTGACCATCACATCGGCATATTTTGCCCAATACTTCACTGCCTCAAGATTGGTGATGTTGGTCTGGGTCGACATGTGCACCTCCATTCCCGACTGCCGGGCATACTGGATTACCGCCTGATCGGAAGCAATGATGGCGGTGATCCCGTTTGCTTTGGCTGCGTCCACAACCGATTTCACTTCGTCCAGTTCATCATCAAAAACTACCGCATTGAGTGTGATATAAGTTTTCAGGTTATTTTCATCTGCTATCCCTGCAATCGTTTTCAGATCATCCAATGAAAAATTCAGGCTCGATTTTGAACGCATGTTCAGTTTCCCGATCCCAAAATAGACGGAATCGGCCCCGCCCTGGATGGCAGCCATTAATGATTCGTAAGAACCAACGGGTGACATGATTTCAATATCTTTCACAGTCACTATTTTTAATTTAAGTCAAAGGTAATAATGTCAATCAAGTATTGAACTTTCTCCGTGAATCTCTGTGGCTTCTCAGTGGTTCTCTGTGTAATCATTTTATGTTACACAAAGTTTCACAGAGGCTTCACAGAGGACCACAGAGTTAATATTTATAGCGCTTTATGCCATTTCTAAGCAATGTGACATTTAAATTAATCAGCAATCCGATTGATTTCTATAAATCGCATTATTTTTTCATGTCATGATTTGTATTGGTAAAAGTAAAACAGGAACGGCTCTATTTGGGCGCTATCCTTAAAAGGAACAAACCGATGAGTGCAAAAACAAAGTTGGGTATCCAGACAGCAAGCCAGGGTTCAAGGCTCCCACGGGTGGAAAATACGGTACTCACCTGCTGAAAAAGGAGGAAACCAAAGGCAAGTGTCAGCCCGATGCCCAGGTGCATCCCGATACCACCCCTCACCTTGCGGCTTGAAATGGACACAGCAATCAGAGTTAAAATGATGGTTGCAAAAGGATGGGCTATCCGTCGGTGTTTTTCTACTTCATATTCCTTGATTTCCTGGGAACCTTTCAGGCGCTCCTTTTCGATAAACTCACGCAACTCGTTGAAATTCATTGTTTTCATCTCTTCAATGATAAATGAAAATTCGGAAGGATGTATATTGATGATCGTGTCGAGCATTTCTCCCTTTGTGATTTTTTCCTTTTCCTGGCCTATCTCCCTGATCACATAGTCCCTGATCTGCCATTTTCCTGCTATGCTGTCCCAGGTTATTCTCTGCGCATTCAATTTGGAAACAAGCCGCCGGTTTTCAAATCGTTCCATCGAAAATTTGTAACCTGTGTTTGTTTGGTTATTGAAGGTCTCCATGTAGACGAAGTTGCCGGGACTGATCTGCATATGGATGTTTAAAGCCCGGTTGCGGTAGGGATTTTTTAAATATGCCTTTTCAAAATCCATCAGCCGGGTGTTGGTTCTTGGGATTAAGAAATTTGCCAGATAAAACGACATGATACCCAGAACGATAGCCGAAAAAATATAAGGCACCAATAACCTTCTGAAGCTGATCCCGCTGCTGAGAATAGCAACAATCTCACTCTGGGCAGCCATTTTTGCTGTAAAAAACACTACTGCGATAAAAGTGAACAGGTAGCTGAAAAGGTTCACAAAATAGGGAATGAAATTCAGGTAATAGTCAAAAAGGATTGCTTTCAGGGGTGTGTTTTTTTCCAGAAAATCATCAATCTTTTCAGAGATATCAAAAACAATCACAATCAGGATGAGCAGGGATATGGCAAAAAAGAAGGTTCCAAGGAACTTCCGGATCAGATATATGTCGATTATTTTCAGCATACTATAGTCGATGCAAAACTAACGAATTGTAGATTGACAGGTTTGTTCTTATTTGAGATCATCCGGCTTACGGAATTAAATTCGTTGATCCAGTTTTTTGATTATCCGATCCTTCCATTGTGTAAAATCACCCGTGAGAATCCGCATACGTGCCTCTTTGACCAGCCACTGATAGAAACCAAGATTATGCAGGCTGGCGATCATTCCGGCAAGGACCTCCTGTGCACGGAACAGATGACGTAAATAAGCCTTAGAATATTGCAGGTCAGCAAAGGATGATCCTTCCACATCCAATGGAGAAAAATCATTTTTCCACCGCTCATTTTTAATGTTGATGATTCCCTCGCTTGTATAAAGCAGTCCATGTCGCGCATTGCGTGTGGGGATCACACAATCAAACATATCAATACCCAGCGCAATGCTTTCAAGAATATTGACAGGTGTTCCTACACCCATTAAATAGCGTGGTTTATCCTGAGGAAGGATCCTGCATACCAGCTGCGTCATTTCATACATCAGTTCATGCGGTTCACCGACGGATAATCCGCCGATGGCGTTTCCCTCTGCACCTTTCTCTGAAATATATTCAGCTGATTTTTTTCTCAGATCGCCGTACACACTGCCCTGAACGATAGGGAACAAAGCCTGGTGATGGCCATACAGCGGATCAGTTGCTGAATATTGCCTCAAACACCGGTCGAGCCATTGATGGGTAAGATCAAGCGATTTACTGGCATAGGCGTAATCACATGGATAGGGTGTACACTCATCAAATGCCATGATCACATCAGCCCCGATGATTCGCTGGATATCAATCACACCTTCGGGTGTGAAGGTGTGCCTCGAACCATCAATGTGTGAGCTGAAAATGACCCCTTCCCCGGTTAATTTACGTGTACCGGCCAGTGAATAGACCTGGTATCCCCCGCTGTCAGTAAGAATGGGCCTGTCCCACCCATTCAGCTGATGCAATCCCCCGGCCTGCCGGATTACATCGAGCCCGGGACGTAAATAGAGGTGATAAGTATTTCCCAAAATGATGGGGGCATTGACATCTTCCTTTAAGTCCCTGATATGAACTGATTTTACAGCACCCGCTGTTCCTACAGGCATAAAAACCGGTGTAGGAATGGCACCATGATCTGTTTTTATCTCACCTGCGCGTGCAGCCGATCCGGGATCGGTTTGTACCAGGTTGAATTCCAGCATATAGCCTCAACGCTTCGTTAACAAAAGGATGTTAGTATTACAGCGCGTAAAGATAATCGGAATTGAATTAAAAGGATACTTTTGTATCTGAGTCACACACTTTATAACGCGGAATGGAATTAAACCTGAATACGGTTGAAGGTTGGCTGATGGTTGTTTTTTTCGCCGCTTCCTTTACCCAGTTGATTTACTATTGGTTAGTATTCAGCAGATTTGCTTATTATAAGACCCCTGACTATCCCGAGCCGGACATTCCTGTGTCAGTGGTCATTGCTGCGAAAAACGAATATCACAACCTGAAAAAAAACCTTCCCCTGATCCTCAATCAGAATTATTCTGATTTTGAGGTTGTTGTTGTGAATGATGCGTCCGATGATGAGTCTATTTTCCTGCTGGAAGATATGTCGCATGAATATAAGCGGCTAAAGGTTGTTACCATACAGCAGGATCTCAATTTTTTTAAGGGCAAGAAGTTTCCATTGTCATTGGGGATCAAATCCGCGAAAAATGAATACCTTTTATTGACCGATGCCGACTGTGCACCGGCAGGTCCAGACTGGATCTGGGAGATGGCAAAAGGTTTTTCCCAAAACAGAGAGATTGTCCTTGGCTATGGCCCATACAATCAAAACAGTGGCATTCTGAACAAAGTAATCCGGTATGAGACTGCCTTTGCAGCGCTGAACTACTTTTCATTAGCCCTCTGGGGAATTCCGTACATGGGTGTTGGTCGAAACCTGGCCTACAAAAAATCACTTTTCATCAAAAGCGGGGGTTTTATTTCACATTATAAAGTTTCATCCGGCGATGACGACCTGTTTATTAACAAAGTAGCAGTGAAAAAAAATACTGCCGTAATGGTCACTCCTGAAAGTTTTACCCTTTCGGATGCAAAGAGGAGTTTTCATCACTGGTGGCGGCAGAAGCGCAGACATCTCTCAACAGGGATGCATTATAAGTTAAAACACAAGATCATACTGGGGGGCTATTCCGTCACCTACTTGATGATGCTGGCCGGTTTGGTCTGGCAATTATTAGCCGGAGAAATCCTGTGGGCGGTTGCTTTGCTGTTTGCTGTCAGGCTTTTTAGCCAGTTGATCATCTTCAAAAAAACTTTTTACAGGTTATGGGAAAAAAAATTATTGTTAATTTCGCCGCTCATTGAACTGTACTTAACGCTTATTTTCCCGTTCATGGTTTTTGTGAACCTCTTATTCAAAGAAGGCCGATGGAAGTAACGTCACATCTGACAGAGAAGGCATTGCGCGATTACAAACTTGTGCAACTTGCGATAGGAGACGGAAGTCAGCAGGCTTACGCTGAGCTGATGAAAAATTACAGGGACTCGCTGTACTTCATGTTACTGAAGATGACGAACAATCCCCATGATGCGGAAGACCTCACCATTGAAGCATTTGGCAAAGCGTTCAAGAAACTTCACCAATATACCCCTGAATACGCTTTCAGCACCTGGCTTTTTAAAATCGCCTCGAACAATTGCATTGATTTTATCCGGAAAAAGAAGAAATATACTTTCTCCATTGATCACAATTACGACGACAATGAAACCGGCACCGAAATGGCGCACAAGATACCCGCCGAAGTTCTGGATCCTGAAGAAGAACTGGTGAAAAAACAGAAGATCAAGCTGATGCGGGAGGTGGTCGAAAAATTGAAACCCCATTACCGTACCCTCATCGAACTCCGTTACTTCAGAGAGTTATCCTATGAAGAGATTGCTCAGGAACTTAATCTTCCACTTGGAACCGTCAAGGCGCAGCTTTTCAGAGCCCGGGAGTTTCTTTATCAGATCCTGAAAAACTCAAAGGATAAGATCTAGCCTGAATAATTCACAAATCAAAGGAAAAGGCCTGACGGCCTTTAATTTCGACAGTAATCAATAGCCCCGGCCTTAAGGCCGGGGCTATTGGAATCTCAATCTGACTGGGCTTTAGCCCTAATTTATGAATTAAACAGGCTAGAGTAATAAGTCGCCTAAAGTTGCTCAGTATTATCTTCCGAAATATACCTCATGGAAGAAGCAACCACGGGTTATCTCAAGGAGAAAATCAATCCGTCCATGCAGGGAGGGATATTTGTCCCGGAGGGTGATTGGAATTTTCCATATCCCAGGCGTTAACACCTGGGATATGGATTACAAATCTTTCTTTACATTTGCAGTCGTTAATGGAATTATACAAGCTGACAGACCCATGCAAAAAACGGAAGTTTACAAGCCCAAAAATCACATTCGCATTGTCACTGCGGCTTCCTTGTTCGACGGGCATGATGCTGCCATCAATATCATGCGCCGCATCATCCAGGCTACCGGTGCCGAGGTGATCCACCTTGGTCATAACCGGTCGGTGAAAGAGATCGTTGACTGCGCGCAGCAGGAAGATGCTCAGTCCATTGCCATCACATCCTACCAGGGCGGCCACATTGAATTTTTTAAGTACATGTACGACCTGCTGCAGGAAAGGGGTTGCGGACATATTAAAATATTCGGCGGCGGGGGCGGTGTCATTTTGCCGGAAGAGCAAAAGGAGTTGCACGATTACGGCATCACGAGGATTTTTTCACCGGATGACGGAAGAACCCTTGGTTTGCAGGGCATGATCAATCAGTTGATGGAGGGATCCGACTTTCCTACAGGAAAAAATATCAAAGTCTCAGTTGCTGACATTCGTAAACGCGATATCAATGCCATAGCACGGTTGATCTCGGCGTGTGAAAACAATCCGGATGAGGTGCAGGATTTGATGGAGCAACTTTCTAAAAAATCGTCCAGGTCACCGGTGTTGGGTATTACCGGGACAGGCGGTTCCGGAAAATCCTCACTGGTGGATGAAATTGTGCGGCGTTATCTCGATCACTTTCCCGGAAAGACAATTGCCATCATCTCCGTTGACCCAAGCAAACGAAAGACCGGAGGCGCACTTCTCGGAGATCGTATCCGGATGAACGCCATCAACGACGACCGGGTATTCATGCGCTCGCTGGCCACACGGCAGAGTAATCTGGCCATGTCGAAATATGTGAAGGATGCTGAAAAGATTGTCCAGGCTGCAGGGTATGACCTAATCATACTGGAGACTTCGGGAATCGGACAATCCGATACAGAGATCATTGATCACAGCGACCTGTCACTCTATGTAATGACTCCCGAATATGGAGCCGCCACACAACTCGAAAAAATTGATATGCTCGACTTTGCGGATCTGGTCGCACTGAATAAATTTGACAAAAGAGGCTCTCTCGATGCATTGCGGGATGTTAAAAAGCAATATCAGCGCAATCATCTTTTCTGGGACAAGAGTCCGGATGAGATGCCGGTTTATGGAACAGTAGCTTCCCAGTTCAATGATCCGGGTGTGAACCATTTATTTGTTGCATTGGTTCAAAAAATAAAAGAGAAGACAGGGGTTGAATTTAAGTTCAAAACCCAGATACCGGAAGAAGTACCTGATAAAATCTTTATTATACCTCCCCATCGTACCCGTTATCTTTCGGAGATAAGTGAAACGGTACGGAATTACAACCATGCTGCAGAGGATCAATCTGTTGTGGCTCAGCAATTATATGCCATCCGGCAAACGATCAGCGTTCTAAAAAAGTCTGAAAAACCCGACAAACAAACCTTACATATTTTAGAGGAGGAGTATAAAAAACTTGAGCTGGATCTTGACGGACACAACAAAGCGATACTTGAAAAGTGGGAAGAGAAGGTCAATGCTTACAAGCAAAAGTATTTTGTCTTCAAAGTGCGCGACCGGGAATTCAAACTGACCACCCATACCGAATCTCTTTCCCATCTGCAGATACCTAAGATCAGTATGCCGAAGTACAAGGGTTGGGGAGATATTCTGAAGTGGAACCTGCTCGAAAATGTTCCCGGCGAATTTCCCTATGCTGCCGGAGTTTTTCCTTTTAAACGTGAGGAAGAAGATCCAACCCGTATGTTTGCCGGAGAGGGAGGCCCGGAACGCACCAACAAACGCTTTCATTATGTATCACTGGGTATGCCTGCCCGAAGACTTTCCACTGCTTTTGATTCGGTCACTTTGTATGGTGAAGACCCTGACAGAAGACCAGATATTTATGGGAAAATAGGTAACTCCGGTGTTTCGATTGCCTGTCTGGATGACGCCAAAAAACTCTATTCAGGGTTCAACCTGGTGGATCCTAAAACCTCTGTATCCATGACCATCAATGGCCCGGCACCCATGCTGGTAGGCTATTTTATGAATGCAGCCATTGATCAGCAGTGTGAGCTGTATATCAGGCAAAATGGCCTGGAAAAGAAGGTAGAGCAACAAATTAACGGATTTTACAGGGAGAGAGGCACAAAACGCCCGCAGTATCAGGGAGATCTTCCGAAAGGCAATGAAGGACTTGGGTTGATGCTTCTTGGGATAACCGGTGATAAGGTTCTTCCGCCGGATGTTTACCATAAAATAAAAGCCGACACCCTTTGCAGGGTGCGTGGAACAGTACAGGCTGACATCCTGAAAGAGGATCAGGCGCAGAATACCTGTATTTTCTCGACTGATTTTTCGCTGAAGCTGATGGGCGATATTCAGCAGTATTTTATTGATAATGAGGTTCAGAATTTTTATTCAGTCTCTATTTCGGGCTATCACATTGCTGAAGCCGGTGCCAATCCGATCTCCCAACTTGCCTTCACGCTGGCCAACGGATTTACGTATGTTGAGTATTACCTTTCGAGAGGGATGAACATCAACCATTTTGCTCCGAACCTCTCATTTTTCTTCAGCAATGGAATAGACCCCGAGTATTCCGTGTTGGGCCGTGTAGCCAGACTCATCTGGTCGAAGGCCATGAAGATCAAATACGGCGGGAATGACAGGTCACAAAAACTGAAATATCATATTCAAACATCGGGACGCTCGCTTCACGCACAGGAGATTGATTTCAACGATATCCGGACAACCCTCCAGGCGCTCTATGCCATTTACGACAACTGCAACTCGCTCCATACCAATGCATACGATGAAGCGATCACCACCCCTACCGAGGAGTCGGTGCGCAGGGCTATGGCGATCCAGATGATCATCAACCATGAATTGGGTCTTGCGAAAAATCAGAATCCTTTGCAAGGCTCTTTCATCATAGAAGAGCTGACGGAGTTGGTTGAGGAGGCGGTGCTTTCGGAATTCGACAGGATCACCGAAAGAGGCGGTGTGCTTGGTGCTATGGAGACCATGTACCAACGCAGTAAAATCCAGGAAGAATCACTCTACTATGAAGAGTTGAAGCACTCCGGAAAACTGCCGATCATGGGCGTGAATACATTTCTTTCGTCCAGGGGGTCACCCACCAACATTCCGGGCGAAGTAATCAGGGCAACAACTGAAGAAAAGGAATTCCAGATTGCTATGGTAAATGAATTGAAGAAAACATACGAACAGGAGACAAGTGAGTGGTTGGATAAACTGAAGCTTTCGGCGGTAAGAAATGAGAATGTATTTCAATCGCTCATGGAGGTGTCCAAATATGCTTCTATTGGTCAGATTACCAATGCATTGTTCAGGGTTGGTGGTCAGTACAGGAGAAACATGTGAGATGTTTTCCAATAGTGAGCCGGATCAGGAAAAAATGATTATTATTGTTGTCATCAATTTATAAACTGTTTTCATGATAAACAAAGACATTCTGGTTATTTACCCTGAAACATTTTCCACACAGATTGCGTGGTACAAAGGAACCAGCCTGCTTTTTCTCAAAAACATACGGCATAAACCCGATGAACTTACGGCATTGAAAACACCGGAGCTTAAACTGGAGTACCGTACCCGCGCAGTGTTCAGGGAGCTTGAGGAGAATGAAGCAGACCTGGATGCGATTGAAATAGTTGTTGGGCGTGGAGGATTGTTGAAACCATTGAATACAGGCGTTTACGAGGTCAATGAAAAAATGGTGAACGACCTCAAGCAGGGTACTGAAGGATGGCATCATACCAACCAGGGTGGGATGATTGCCTATGAGATCGCAAAAAAAATTAAGGCACGTCCTATTTTGGCCGATCCGGTTTCGGTTGATGAAATGGATGATATGGCAAGAGTTTCAGGACACCCCCTATTTCAAAGAAAGTCTATTTTTCACTCCCTCAATCAGAAATTTTATGCCCGCAAATATGCCAGGGCTCACCACAAAAATTATGAAGAGATCAACCTGATCATGGTGACTGTCGGGATGGGAGGTATTTCTGTAGCAGCCCACCGGAAGGGGAAAGTGGTGGATGTGAACAATGCGTATGACGGAGAGGGACCTTTCTCAGTCAAGCGGGCGGGTAGTCTTCCCGCGGGTGACCTGCTTCGGATGGCTTTCAGCGGAAAATATACCTATGAACAGATGATCCGGATGGTAACCAGGGAGGGTGGGTATGCAGCCTATCTGGGGACGGGAGATATCGGTGAGATTGATGATTTGATGGCAAAGGGCGACGAAAAAGCCCTGTTTATATCCGATGCATGTGCATACCAGGTTTCCAAGGAGATCGGAGCCATGTATGCCGTACTGGAAGGTGATGTGGATGCCATCATCCTGACAGGGAATATCTTCCACAGCGAACGGTTTCTTGAAAATGTAAAACGCCGGGTTGGTAAAATCGCCGAATTTGCTTTATACCCCAGTGTGAACGATATTGAAGCACTGGCTGAGAATGCATTCCTGGTGATGAAAGGGGAGTTGGAGGTTCAGGAATACAAATAGCCGGAAAATCAGGCGGAAATATTTTCTTCTCCATTAACAATTCATTGTTGGTTTTTTTGTTGTTATAAATTGTAAATGTAACCAATCAAAGGTAATTTTGGTTAAAATTTGAATTAACATCCTTGCATATCGTTTGTGAATAAAAAAAATCTGCTTATAATTTTGTTCAGTGCTTTTGTGCTGTATTTCTTCTTTATTTCCGGACGAAGGCTGCCTGATCCGGCAGATGAAGGAATCATTGAATTTATTGCTGATCCGGGCCTTTACCATAATGTAGATGACATCCACCGGCAACAGATGCATAACCGGCTTGACGATCAATTTCGGAACCTAAACAGGCGAGGCGTATTTAACGGCACGGTTCTCTATGCCGAGAATGGTAGTGTGGTTTTTAAGGGAGCATATGGCTACGCCGATTTTAAGACGAGAGATACACTGACACTTCAATCACAATTCCAGTTGGCTTCGGTTTCTAAAATGTTCACAGCTGCAGCCATCATGTTGCTTGAACAGGACGGGCTGCTTGATTATGACGACACACTAACACGATTTATTCCGGAGTTTCCGTTCACAAATGTAACCATCCGGCAACTGCTTACCCACAGATCTGGTATTTCCCGCTACATGTCCCTGGCCGACCAGTACTGGAATATCAACAAACCCATCAGCAACGAAGAGGTGATTGGGTTGTATGCACGACACAAGCCTTCATCTTACTTCATGCCTGACAGGGGGTTTCATTATTGTAATGCGAACTATGCACTTCTTGCATCGGTTGTTGAGCGTGTTTCAGGGATGCATTTTGATGAATTTTTAAAAGAAAAAATATTTGATCCCCTGGGCATGAAGCATTCATTTGTTTACAACTTAAGAAACGATTCTGTCATCAGGAGGTCTGTTCCGGCAGGCGTTCCGGGTCATATATCCGGAGGCCGGCAGCTTAGAAAGGTTCCCGACTATTATTTGAACGGGGTGATGGGCGATAAGGGTTTGTATTCCACCGTAGAAGACCTGTTCCTTTTCAACACCGCCCTGGATAATGGGACTTTGATCCCCATTGATGCCCTGCATGAGGCATTCGAGCCCGGGAGCCCTGGTTACAGATACCGAAAAGACAATTATGGTTTTGGATGGAGAATAAAGGATGACATGGACAGCACCGCCTATCATTTTGGCTGGTGGAAAGGATTCAGAACCTATTTTCTGCGTGATATGAGAAATGAACGGGTTTTAATTGCCCTCACAAACACTGCCAACGGTGTTTCATCCGAGGTTCTGTGGAATATCATCCGCAATAATGCCAGAAATGAAGATTTACTGGCAATTTACAAGGAACTGAACGATTGAAAAATTCAGCGAGTTTAATCAGACCTATTGTTCATTATCACAACTGACCTCACCCCCACCTTGCGATTGTTAATGATTACCACAACATAGTAGAGACCATCCTTCATACCGGATGTTTGAATGGTCATTTTGTGGATTCCGGGAAGTTGATTTCGCTCCTCCTTGTTAAAGACCCGCCTGTTTAGCTGATCGTACATGTTCACCTGCAGAGAGGCCGGTTCATCCAGACGGTATTCAGCAGTAAAACAGGAAGAAACAGGATTTGGATAAATCCGGAAATCAAAAATATCCTCAAAAACATGATCACCAATATAGGTGGTATCACAATTATATGTTGTATCACAATCCCCGGGGAAACTATCATCCAGCCAGGCCAATCTTCCTGTGATCCAGTCTTTAAGGATTGAAATTTCTTCCTCATAAGTCTCACCCACATAATAATTTGGCCAAACCGGAACGCCCAGTATATCCCATTTTTGAAAATTGCGTTCCTGTGCTTCATCCAGGAAAACATGGCAAGAATCAATAAATGCAAACAAATGGTTTTCATGCAGCACATCGCACCTGAGTTGCTCCCATCTGCAGCGGGTTTGGTTCTGAAAATGCTCAAAAGTCATTAGTTTCCTGAACCAAAAGGGCGCATAGACCCAAAAAGTTGAATCGCTGTAAATAAAACCACTGGTTTGATAAGCAAAGAAATCAGCATAATTACCAAATGCAAGATTATAATCCCAAACAGGCCCCATTTTCAAGCGGCCGTCAATCGCATAGTTGTTCTTATGCAAAAATGTACTTGCACGATAGGCATCCGCATTTTTACTAAATTCGCTTAAGATTATGTAATCAATAAACGAATTGAAATCAGCCGTGTTTTGAAGTGTAGTGTCAGTGAATTCTGTCAGGTTAAAGAGCCGTTCTTCAAACTGGTATATGAATTCCTGAATGTAAGTCTCCTGCTCAGGGATTATATCGTAATGCTTGGGATATTTATATTTGAAGAAGATTTTTGAATTAAAAGCTGAATGCCAGCCGGGACCTTCCCATCTGTCAACCTCAAGAAGATAGCCCCCGGTTACATCGCTTCCGGATGTATCAGATGGGCTGAGCTTTGCAATATCAACACGGTTTTTGTCTCTTTTGATCTTTTCAATTAATACATAAACTCCCAGGTATTCATCATTGATTGTAAGTTCACAGAACTTTGTCCGGGGTCCGTACCAGCCCATTCTGCGTGCCAATTCATACAACAACACGTTGCGCATAAGCGATTTATCAGGATAAGGTCCATATAGGACCCAGTCATTCTCTGCTGGCATATCCATCAGAGAGACATTCAGGTTGTTGCCCTCATCATCCTGCGTTTCAATCCGGAAAGAGTTTTTTGGAAAAGTCAGTGAAGTTGTTCCCCTTTTCCGGATCGAAATCTTTCCATCATAATCATTAAAGGGATCGGTAATGTAATTTATTTCTCCCGGGCCGTTATAAATGATCCCCATGTCGCATACAATGTAAGTTACAGGATCAATGGTTTGCCCATTGGTGTTGATAACTATTATGGGAAGGTTGGATGAGTTAAAAATTACCTGGCATTGGGCCGGTTTACTAGTAAAGTAAACCAAACAAACGACTATAAAAATTATTTTCCGGAACCCCATTACTTAAGAATATATGGTATTCACAAGGCAAAGATAGTAATAGTTAATCCTCCATAGCCTATTACGCCGTTTTTATGAACACAATCTACAGGTCCGGTGAAAAACCTGGATTCTGCCTTTAACCGTTGATTATCAGTTTAAACCCAATTCCGTGGACATTAATAAGTTCGACATCGGGGTCGGCTTTGAGGTATTTTCTTAGTTTGGTAACATAAACATCCATGCTGCGCGCGTTAAAGTAGCTGTCGTCGCTCCAGATCTCTTTCAGTGCCTCAGACCGGTCGAGGACTTTGTTTACATTGTGACAAAGCATTTTGAGCAACTCCGATTCTTTGGAAGTCAGCTTTTGTTCTTCATCTGCATATCGAAGGAGCTGACGGTTATAATCAAACTGCAGTTTGCCGATCTCGTAAATATTGCGGCTTGTTTCAAGTGTTTTGCTTTCGGTGGTCCGCCGTATAATGGCTTTGATGCGCATCAGTAACTCCTCCATGCTGAATGGCTTGGTGAGGTAATCATCGGCACCGATTGCAAACCCTTTCAGCTTGTCTTCCTGCATTGATTTGGCCGTAAGGAACAGAATGGGAATTCTTTTATCCGTTTCCCTGATCTCTTTGGCAAGTGTGAAACCATCTTTAATCGGCATCATCACATCAATGATGACAAAATCGAATGATCCTTTCTCAAATTTCAGGTATGCCTCCTGCCCGTTCACACAAAGAGTTGTTGGGTAACCTTTGGCTTCCAGGTAAGAGGTGAGCACCGATCCCAGGTTTTTGTCATCTTCGGCCAGCAATACTTTTGTCTTGATATTATCCATTTTCATGCTCCCGTTTTTGTGCAGGTAAATATACTGTAAATTTTGTTCCTCTGTTCATTTCACTTTCCAGAGAAATATTCCCTCCGTGGCGTTCAACGATGGTCTTAACATAACTCAAACCCAGCCCGAAACCTTTGACATTGTGTATGTTTCCGGTTGGAATACGATAAAGTTTCTCAAATATCTTTTTTTGATTGGCTTTGCTGATACCCGGACCATTGTCCTTTACGGATATCAGCAGACCGCTGTAAGAGTCCTCCGTGATTACATTGATTTCCGGTTTATTTGTTGCGTATTTGTTGGCATTATCAAGCAAATTGTAGAGGACATTGATAATATGAACACGGTCAGCCTCAAGGATGGGGTTCTTCGCCCTTAAGTCAGCAATCAGGGTTCCACCCTTTTTCTCAACCTGAAGTTTGATGTTGCTGATAGCCTCTGTGATCAGATCATGGATGTTGACAGTTTCAGTTCTCAGGACGATCTCCCCTTTCTCCAGCAATGCGGATTGAAGAATCCGTTCCGACAGTATTTCAAGCCGTTTGTTCTCCTCTGTGATCACATTGATATAGTTTTCAAACAGTCCTTCCGACCGGATGATCTCTTTATCGCTGAGCGCTTCGCAGGCAAGGGATATGGTAGAGATAGGTGTTTTGATCTCATGGGTCATGTTGTTGATGAAATCATTTTTCATCTCCGATACCTTTTTCTGTCGCAGCACCGTGTTCACCGTATAACCAAATGAGAAAATGATCAGAAGCACAAACAGTATGGAGATGGATAGCGTTTGCCAGAGCTGAGAAATAAGAAAAGTTTTTTCCCTGGGAAAATAAACCATCAGATAATCCGGGTTGCTGATGAGATCACTGGGAAACAGGGCGAATGAGAATCCTTTATCGAGCAACTCCTTGGGGTATTTTCCGGTTTTTTGGACCGGCATCACATTTCGTGCAGGACTGAAAATCCCGAATTCAAATTCAGTCTGGATTCCTCTGCTGTTCAGTTCCTGTGTGATCAGGGAGTCGAGCTGCATGGGTTTGATTCGCTGCTCAATAGGAATATTTCTGTCGTTGATCATACTTTGCAGCACATCCTGTGCGATCATTGATTTTTGCATGAACCTGTTCAGATCCCAGGGGTTGATGAATAGCGACCTGCTGTGAAAAAGCATTTGATTGAGTGAGTCTATCGATTCAAGCCACCTTTGCCGTTGATTTGCCGATTCCATCTGCCTGTTGAACTGGGAAGCTGCCTCAATGCGTTCCAACTTGTATACAACACTTGAAAGCGCTTCATTCACACTGGTCACAAACCCCGCTTCCTTCACAGCAATGGTATGCCTGATCCAGTATGACTGGATGAACATCAACCCGACCAAAGCCAGGGTCATGATGGCAATGATGACAAAAAAACCCTTTTTATTCACGCTTGCAAAATTACATGTTGGCCTCTCAGATTATTTTTATTTAACGTTTCTTAACTTTAACCATCATCATTTGCAGGTACTTAAAGCCTGAAAAGTTTACCTGTGCACACCATTCTGTGACTGGCACGGTTTATGAAAATGCTACACCACGTTTTGTTCTTTTTAAAATACATTGGTCAAACACTGAAAAACGTAACCAATTTTACACGTTAAATTTGGTTTTTGGTTTGAAAGGTGCAGCGGGATTCGCTGCACCTTTTTCTGTTTCCCTGCATTTTTTATGAAACGGACCTTAATAGTTAACACTGTTTATCTCCAGATTGATATCTTCTTCAGAATGCTATTTATCCCGGATTGGGAATGATGGTTTTAAACCGGGAACTTAAAAAGAATGACAGGGAGCTTAATTTAGCATCGGTTTAATAATTTTTCTTCGTAACATTGTGGAGCATAAATTTTTCAAATGATGACTAAGCAAATTATTTTTGGAATTGTCCTTCTGATGACGCTTGGGTTATTCGGATGGACGATCAACAGACTCTATGCCTTTTTCAAACTCACCAAACCGTTTCCCATCACTCACTATGGGAAAAGATTCAGGGTGATGATGCAGGTTGCCATCGGTCAAACCAAGATATTTCGCTTTCCGTTTGCAGGATTGCTTCATGCACTTGTCTTTTGGGGGTTCCTTGTGATCATGATAGGGAGCATAGAAATGGTTATTGATGGTTTGTTTGGGACAGAAAGAATTTTTGGAGGACTCGGTCTGCTGTATGATATCATCATGGCTTCAGGCGATGTTTTCGCCTTTATTATTGCCATCGCAATTCTGATTTTTTTGGCACGCCGCCTTTTTATTCCGGTCAGACGTTTCGAAGGTGTGGAGATGAAACATAAATCACACCTGGATGCCAATATAGCCCTTTCGATGATCTTTTTACTGATGATATCACTGCTGGGAATGAATGTCTATTATTTCGTACTGCACCCCGATAGTCCTGATGGCTATTACCCTGTGAGTGTTTTCATTGTCAGGAACATGATACCACTGCATTCTATCACATATAATACTGCCTATGCACTGCATGAAGTTTACTGGTGGACGCATATCCTCCTGATCTTTGCTTTTGCCAATATTCTTCCCTATTCCAAGCACTTTCACGTATTTATGTCGGTACCCAATGTTTTCCTCTCCCGGCTCCAACCGCTGGGTTATCTCGATAATATGCCTGAGATAACCAAAGAGGTGAAACTGATGATGAACCCGGACACTGCTTATGCTGCCCCTGCCGAAGAAGAGCAGATAATCTCCAGGTTTGGCGTGAAGGATGTGGAAGACATCAAATGGAAAAATTACCTCGATTCGCTCACCTGCACCGAATGCGGACGATGTACTGCCGTTTGTCCGGCCAACATCACCGGTAAGTTACTTTCCCCCCGCAAAATCATCATGGATGTGAGGGCAAGGATGAAGGAAAAAGGGCCGGGATTGGTAAAGATTGGTAAAGAATTCGATGACCGGAAAGCGCTGCTGCGCGACTACATCACACCGGAAGAGTTGTGGGCGTGTACCACCTGCAACGCCTGCGCTCAGGAGTGTCCGGTCAATATCAACCAGCCCTCTATCATTGTTGACATGCGCAGATACCTGGTGATGGAAGAATCCGCCGCTCCCGGAGAGTTGAATGCAACCTTCACCAACATTGAAAACAATGGCGCACCCTGGCAATTTTCGCAGGAAGACAGAATGAAATGGGCTGAAGGGTTGGAAGTGCCGCTCATGAGTGAAAAAGTTGCCCGGGATCATAATCCCGAATACCTCTTATGGGTTGGTTCAGCCGGGGCTTTTGATGATCGTTACAAAAAAGTGAGCCGCGAATTCGTAAAAGTGCTGAACCACCTGAAGATAGACTATGCTGTGCTCGGAACCGAAGAATCCGACAGCGGGGATGTTGCGCGGAGAGCGGGAAATGAGATGCTGTTCCAGATGCAGGCGATGATGAACATTGAAGTCATGAACGGTTATGGTGTGAAAAAAATCCTCACCTGCTGCCCTCACGATTACAACACTTTCAAAAACGAATACCATGAGTTTGGTGGTCATTATGAGGTAATCCACCATTCACAATTTTTACAGGCGATGATAAAAGAAGGGAAAATTAGTCTGGATCAAGGAACATTCGCTGGCAAGAAGATCACTTTTCATGATCCGTGTTATCTGGGACGTGGCAATGGCGAGTATCAGGCGCCGAGGGATGTGTTAAAGGCCATTCCTTCCGAAAAAGTTGAAATGCGCCGAAACAGGAGTTTCGCTCTCTGCTGCGGAGCTGGTGGTGGCCAAATGTTCAAGGAGGCCGAAAAGGGCAACAAGGAGGTGTTCATTGAAAGGACTGAGGAAGCCATAGAAACCGGTGCCGATATAATCTGCACGGCCTGTCCGTTTTGCATGGTGATGATGACCGACGGGATCAAATACAAGAACAAAGAGGAAGAGATGAAAAACTATGATCTTGCAGAGATGGTTTCCATTTCGCTGGGGTTGTAGCCACTGCAATCAATTCAATACCGGGTGGTATCTGTCACCGCGGGACCGGATGATTAAACACTGAAAAAAATCAGTGTACCATTGAATAGAACACTGATGGGACTGATCCCGCACTGCTTCAAGCGTCCCGCTTGAAGTGCTCACACTCCAGCACAATAACCGGAAGTTTATTACCGGTCAGCAACCTGCTTCAAGCCCGGAAGCTTGAAGCCGCATTCAATTTCACAAAATGTTTTTTTCCCTATGAACCCTCTCTTATTTATAATCATTCCTGATAACTATCAAGTCTTGAGTTCTATATTTTTATATCGTATATTTGGCGACGATTTTAAAAACCATACCATCGCAAGCTGATGACTGAAAAACCGATAAACAACAGTCCACCTGTCTTACAAAACAGGTTCAAATTTCAAGTGATACATATACTTTCAGTCCTTTTACTTTTGTTTGCTGCTCACTTTACACGCGCACAAACCTGGTCGGAGCCATCGGTAATATGGGCTAAGCCATTTAATTTAACTTACCCGGATTTTGTGTTTGATAATAATGGAAACATCCATTGTGTTTGGAGTGCTAAGCTTGGAACCAATTATTACCGGATCTATTATTCAAAATCAACCAATGACGGTAATACCTGGTCACTTCCGATAAATGCCTCCATGAACAATTCTCTGTGGATGACACAACCGCACATTGTTTGCGACAGCGACAATCATTTACACCTGACCTATGACCATAATGTCGGGAGTATATACAACACACACATCATACACAGGGTGCATACCGGCACCAACTGGAGCGAAGCCGATACGGTAACCAAGGGTGATAATCCCGGCGCCACATACAACCGTCTGGTAATTGACAACAATGACAGATTGTATTGCTTTTGGTACAAGAACAGTTCAGCCAGATACCGGTATCGCGATAAAGGATCCGGCGCCTGGAGCGAAACAATACAGCCCCACAGTGATTCTTTAACTGTTTTTATTCAAAAGGTAGTTGTTGGAGATGAGAATACAATTCACTGTCTAAGTTATTCAAACTTATTGGGGTACTACGCATTTAAACAATCATATTTTAAATTTTCTGAGGGTATCTGGAATCCCATAGAAAATGTGGGTCCCTTAACCACAGGTAACGAGTCGGACATTGCCCTTGACAGCCAGGGTCACCCCCACCTGGTCTGGCAACATACAGGTCTGTCATCCCCCGGGAACGACAGCACGATGTATCGTTTTTTTGATGGTACAACCTGGTCTGAATCGGAGTTTATCGTACAGCATGGTTATCAAATGGCAGTCTGTATTGATCATTATAACAACAAACACATTGTGGTGAGCGAGAAAATTGAGACCGGTTATCAGCTAGTACATTACCGGCATCTGAACGGATCATGGGTTGGAGAGATTATGGATGAGGATGAGTATCCTCATTACAGGCCAAAATTGATGCACCGGGGAAACCAGTTATACCTGGTTCATGGTATGGCTGATACGATGATTGGGCCGAACGGCCATACCAGGATTGTCATGCGGAAATACGATATTGCAACAGGAAAGCAGTACAAAGAAATGCCAGCAGTTGATGGGATCAATATCTTTCCGAACCCTTTCCGGCATCGCACCAACATACATTTTGAAATTCTCAAAAAAGCAAGGGTAAACGTACTGGTCTATAATATAAAAGGAGTACTGCAAACAACACTTATCAGTGCTGAAAAGGAGCCCGGAAAGATTGAATTGAATTGGGATGGGACAGATTCAAATGGCAATAAAGTTCCCAAAGGATTTTACATTATCAGGGTACAATCTGACAAAGGAGTAATGTCAAAGAAATTAGAGTTTATTTATTGAAGTTAAATCAAATGAACCGGCTAAACCGGAAATAGCATTAAGACCTTCAACCGGGAAATGCTTGAAAAAGGAACCCATTCAGTTGACTTTTCAGCTTATGATGCAGGATCAGCGACCGGGCTTTATTTCCTGTTTGCGTTGGGGCACCCATATTTCAATTTCATCGAATAAAGTGAATGCTTGCCTTTTAATCGTACTTTTAGCTTGATCCAAAAGTACCAAAAGATCAAGGCTTCATAAAAATTTCTTGTTTTCTACAGATCGAATTCCCCACGCAATACAAGCCGCTCCAACACACCGGCCTACTTTTGCTTCTGTATTGCTTACTATGGTCCCCGCTGGAATCATCACTTTGAAAACGTACGAAATTTTTATTAGGCCGGTCCTCTGAGCAAACGGCGTGGGCTTTTGGGACCGACCTTAAATTCTTTTCGCTGCAAAACAAGGCAATGAACCATGTGCGGTGGCTTGCGGAGCGATCCGGAAGGCAAGGCACTGAGTTAAAAAGCCTTGAAAGAAAAAATGATAGCTTGCCTTGCCGGCTTGGATCGCGCATGAGGTTTGTTGCTGTAGATTTTGCGCGGAAAGAATTTTCAGTCTTGTCCGGCATGTGCCGGATTGCTTCTTTTGTGCCTGGGCTGAGTGAAACCGAAGCATCAAGACAAAAGAAGAAGTTATTTCCAACATGAAATAACCCATCTAACCTGTAAATTGTCATTGAAAAGATGACCGGGGCACCCAAATCTGTCAAAAAATAATCATAAACAACTGAATATCAATGGGGACTTTTTAGAGCGTTCACATCGCGCACAAAACAGGTGTGATATTAAACTTCAAAACTGGCCGACAGCAATTTCCTGGTTTGAGGATGTAATTCAAAATCCCGAATCATTTGAAGACAGTCTTTTCGCTATCATAGACCTTGGATATACTTACCTGCTTATGGCTGATTCAGGATATAAATCAATCTACACCGGAAGATTGCCGGAATATAAACCTGTATCTCGTGAGCAGTTCAGTAAGAACAGGGATTATCTTCTTTCATTGATACCAAATGACAG
>JBLRXC010000007.1:0-58042 GCA_047920975.1 Bacteroidales bacterium
GCTTTCTGTGCTGGTGTGCGACAGCAATAATGAATATGTGATCTTTTTCAATGGAATATAAAAGTTTATAAGGAAATATATGAAGCATGCATTTCCTTATTTCTCCTCGTTCAACTGACCACGCATGGGGATAATCAGTTATCCTTTTTGCAGCATTTCTTACTTCTTCTTTAAAACGCTTGCCGAGACCCTGATATTCCATATCATAATACAGAACTGCATCGTCCAGTTCCTGTTTTGCCATTATTGAAAATATCACCTTCATTCTTCTCTGAAGATATTTTCCGATGCAATCCCTTCAAGGTTGCCGGCGCGATATGCTTTAAGCCTTTTTTCGGCCTCTTCTGCCCAGATTTCGTCAATCGTACTATCCGGTTCATCAAGGCTTCTTAGCAGACCCTCGACGAGATTAACCCGTTCATTGGGACTGAGTTTCAATGCCTGCTGAAGTATCTCCTTGCTGCTCATACTGTTTTTTTTAAATCCCGTATAAAAGTAACTGCAAATTTCATAATTATTGCCGGGAATTATATAAATTTATCTATTGCCAATTCAAATTAAAGAAGGATTCGCCATAATTCTTTTTTTATTTACTGGCTCAAAGATAATATTGAGGATTGAAAATTATAAATACCTGAAATTTAGCATTAGCTCTTTACCCTAATATGCATCGTGCTTTTGACAGGGGATTGATCGCCATTGATGATAATTACAGGGTAATGGTAGCAAAGAATTTTATGGAGAGTTATTCGCATTATTCAATCAAGCAATTTGAAAAAAAAGAAATTTTATTGCCCTATGACGAAAAATTATTACCGAGCCTTGAGAATTTATCAAAACATAGGAATAACTTTGGCTGGTTTAGAAACTAAATCAGGATGCATTTTTGAATAATTTATATCGCTGATCTAAATAATCACGATTAGGCTTATAAATTTCTTTATGAGGTAGAATTAAAGGTTTGCCATGTAAATCAATTAATCCATGCTTTAGCATATGCCCATCATGTTCCTTCAAAATATCTTTTCTAATGTCAACAATGTAATCTGGTGTAATTCCTAAAATATTCGAATCATAAGCAGCATGATGAATTTTACACAATGAAATGCCATTGGAAATAATTGGTTCACCTAACGGGTCCTTATCTGGCAAAATATGAGCAGCATCCAATAGCTCAGTATGCTTTATCCGGCATAAAGCGCATTGTACCCGATATGCCATTAATACTCTTTCTCTGAATGATCTTTGATGAAGCCTTTGTCTTACCTGCACGGTAATGTATTCTCTTTTTTTATAAAGTCCCAGACTTTCCTCAATATTTGAATCAAACTCGTCTGATATCTTGAAATTAATTTGTTTCGAATCCTCTGCTGCAATCTTGAAGGTTAAGTCCTTTTCATTGTCACCAAGAATATAAACCGGAAACACAGTAAAATACCATCCTTTTCTTAACCCTATAAAATAAATTAAAGGAATTTGATTTTGCATTGCATGTTTCATCATGATATTATCACGATGATTTGGGTTTGTTCCGCGATATTTATAGCTTAAGAAGTGACCATCATCAGAAAACTTATCATCATAAGGGCTATTAGGAGAGGTAGTTATAGAAAGAGGATAATTCATTAAAATTTGAGGTTTCCAAATTCCTTGTGGTCCGATCAAAGGAACTCTTTCATTATTATACTTAAAACCATAACTAAGTACTTCCCATGGAAGGACTTCATTATATATTCCAATTTGCTTTTGAAGCCAATTGAAGACTTCTAACCTTATTTGAGTATCATTCACCAAAATACCTATAGGCTTAAATGAAAATCTTTAATCGCCACGAATGTATAAATAAGAAATGAACTGGCAAATCGTGGGAGGAAAGGAGTTTGTAGTTCGAGGTTTGAAGTTGGTTCACGGTTAGCAGTTTTGAGTAAAGACATTTCACTATTCACTTTTCATTCAATAATTTAACAATTTAGCCATTTAACCATTTAACCATTACCAACTGCCTACTGCCCATTGTTCCCGGTTTTCAGCTCTAAGTCTTCTGTGTTTCATATTGAGGATTGTGCGAATTATGTAACTTATTCCCAAATTTATGTAATGATTGTTGAAGCAATAAATTAAAACTTTGCAGCGTAATTTAAATTCAATAGTTCGGATTATATAAATAAAACAAATCATGCAATCAAAAAACTTAACAAACCTTTTGGCCATGCTCATTTTGTTTGGGTTGGCCCTATTTGCCTCGTGTAATAAAGACAACAACTCCGATACTCAACCGGAAGATGCCACCATTTCGATAAAAATGGGAGACAATCCGGCGGCATATGATGCTGTGAATGTTGAAATTTTAAAGATCAGGGCGAACATAAACGGTTCATGGCGTGAGTATCAGGTAGCATCACCGGGTGTGTACAACCTGCTGGATTTTATCAATGGAAATACGTTGTTGCTTTTAGGACCGACACGGGTTGCACCGGGGTCAATTTCCGAACTCCGGCTGATTCTTGGTGAAAATAATTCCATTGTGGTTGATGGTGTCACTTTCGAACTTAAAACTCCATCGGGTCAAACCAGCGGATACAAAGTAAAAATGGAATCGGTGCCTCTTTCGTCAGGCGTTATTTACAGCCTTGTGCTTGACTTTGATGTCAGTAAGTCGGTTCATCCTACCGGAAGTAATATGTACATTTTAAAACCGGTCGTGCGAGGATACCTGGAAATTGCTCTTGGCAGACTAACAGGAACAATTTTGCCAAATAACAGCGCCTACTATGTAATGGCATCAAACGCCGTGGATACTGCCGGAACATTTATTAACCAGACGAATGGCTACTTTTTGATTACAACACTGCATCCCGGGATTTATTCCGTTCATTTTTATGCCAATATGGGTTATCCTGATAAAGAAATTTATCCTGTGGTTATCACTGCCGGGCAAACAACGGATTTGGGAGAAGTAATGATCGGAAATTAGTCAGAATCTTTCTTATCAGCGTTTTATTTTAATCTTACGGATTTAACCCTGCACTTCTTTCACCATCTTTGTAAAGTACCGGGAATGCACCGTCAATCCCCTTGCTTTTGAGATCATTGGTTAACTGAAGCGCAGCCTGTCTGGTAAGGCATTCACCAACCGTATATTTCCGCCAGTTATAATAAACCTCCTCATTCACCACGTCATCAATGTTGTAGGTTTGCTTCAGGGAGTAAGGGGAAGCGACGGATTCCCTGAGTGCAAGAATCTGGACACGGTAACAGGGGAGCACTCTTTTCCTGACTGCAGGATCAACAGGCAAGGGATAGTGTTCCGGAGAAACCGTTATGAGCTCTTTGATATGGCTGAGTCTGTCTCCCTTGTAATATACCACAACAAAGGCTCCCTGGACCCCATGCTGCTGAATGATGGCTGCTCTGTGTTCTCTGACCTTTGAATAGGTGCTGTGAGTCCCTGTCACATATTTGTACCATGAGCCGTCAATCTCCTCTGTAATTTGTCCGTGAAGGTTATATTTTTTTTCAAGCTCGGCTATGGAGAGTTGTTTCCTGAATGAAGCTGCAATCTGCACCCTGAACTCAACCAGATCCACAGCAGTCATTATCTTTTCTATGGTCACATTTTCCTCCTCAAGGTCGGCAAACAGATCTTCAATGATTTTCCTTTTGATCATGATGTCGGTCTTGAATCTGTACTCTTTACCGGTCCTGTCGAGGTAAAGAATGCTGGACATGGGTAAATTTCCGAAAATCTGATCCAGCTCCACATCATAACTCACCTCGAAGGCTGTGTCCTGGGGTAGCTCATCCCAATAGAGACGAAGCGTGTAATTATTGAATTCGGTTCTGGAAGCATTTCCGACTGTTGTATCCAACACGTTAAATCCAATAGGAAGGATCTGGATCAGATGAGCTTTTCCATCAATCTGACCTTTGTGAATGATGCTTTTCATCCGGAATACATCATGAGAACTCAGATCTGAAGGGATGTGATATTTTAGGTCAACATGAGTATCAGCGAAAGGTTCAGGTTCAGTAACCGGGATTTCATCCATGACTGGTTTTTGGGGTTTTGGACCGCCCAAATTGAAATAGTATGACAAGCCAAAAGATGAGTAGTAATAAGCATCATTCTGCGTACCCTTTGTCATTCCATCCAGTTTGTCCGTCAGCGAGGCACGGAAACCGGTTTCCAGTGTCAGAAACCATTTCTGGTGCAGTTTCAAATCAAACCCGGCACCCATTGGAAATACAAGGCCTGTTTCAGGAGATGACTTTTTACGGTCATCCTGGTTCGTATATCCATAATCTTCTTCGATTGCGCCGGTCGATAAGTTAATGGCTTCACTCCTGAAAAAAATAGCACTGGCTCCGGCAAATCCATAAAAATTCACGAACCGGCTTTTTTTGCCAAGTATGAGATCGGTCAGACTGCCCCGAAGCCCCACTCCGGTTTCAGTAAATGAGGAGTTGAATTTCAGGTTTCTTGACTCATTTGATCCTTTGAACCTGCCAGTAACACTTTGAAGATACAGTCCGAAAATGGGTGAGATGTTCCGGCCGGCACGAACTCCGAAACCCAATTCAAGGTCATCCGGAACTCTGTCAGTAAAATTATCCTGACTTGTCAGGTCACCAAAAAGCAGTGTTGTTCCTCCATTGACATTGATGTGCCAGGGATAGTCAGGATAAGTCTGGGAATAACTTCTGACGGGTGCCAGAGCAGCGATCAGAACAACCGAAAACAGGGCAAAAAAGGATGCGACTCTCAGACCATGCATAATTGCAGTATGAAGCTATTGTGTTTCTGACAAATGTAGGGTGATAATTACCCCATTTCTTCAAAAAATTCACTAATTATTCAACAATCTTATGTTTATAAACACGAAATCTATCATCGCTGGATTACAATGCATAAATTTGCAATATTTCAAATTGGTTAACAATGACCCGGTTAAGTGTAAATATTAACAAAATAGCAACCATCCGGAACGCGCGTGGAGGTGTTGTGCCCAACGTGCTGAAAGCGGCTGTGGATTGCGAACGGTTTGGTGCCCAGGGTATAACAGTGCACCCTCGACCCGATGAGCGGCATATCAGGTACAGCGATGTCAGGGAGATAGCCCCGGTAATTACAACGGAGTTCAACATTGAAGGATATCCAAATCAATCTTTCATCGACCTTGTACTTGACGTGAAACCTCATCAGGTAACTCTGGTACCGGATCCTCCGGATGTACTGACATCAAATGCCGGCTGGGACACCATTGAAAATGAGGTATTCCTGAAAGAGGTTGTGTCAGTCTTTCAACAAGAAGGGATCAGGGTATCCTTGTTTATCGAAACGGATCACAAGATGATCAGGAATGCAGCCAAAACCGGTGCTGACCGTGTAGAACTATATACTGAAAGCTATGCAAGGGGTTTTGAAGTTGACCCCGGAAAGGCCATTCAACCGTTTATGGATGCTGCGCTGGTAGCTTATGAATCCGGCCTGGGTTTGAACGCCGGCCATGATCTCGATTTAGACAATCTTGCTTATTTCTCAAAAAATGTACCTTATCTTTTGGAAGTTTCTATCGGTCATGCGTTGATATCGGATGCGCTCTATTTCGGACTGGAGAATGCCATTCAGTTGTATTTGCGGCAGTTAAAGTTCTGACCTTCTCATGTTGTGTATTGAAAAACAGTATAGCAGGGTATTGATAAAAGCATAGAAAACAACGCCTGCCTGTCGTTCCAGCATGGATTCGACCAGTATGTGGAATGAAAAAAGAAGTGCAAAAAGGAAATAGAGCAGGTTGCCGGATCTTATGGCCATAGCAAATGCAACGGCCAGGCAACCGATGAGTACCATTAAACCTGCAATTCCTGAAGCAAGATAGGTTTGCAGGTACTGATTATGCGCATTGTATTCATTTTCGATGGCGGGTGTGATCTTTTTTTCACGGTATTTTTTTACAAGCTCGTTCCGTACATCCCCTGTGCCTACCCCCAGAACAGGTTTTTCGCTGATGATTTCAAGAGCACTCTTCCAGATAAGGATTCTGGCAACGGAGCTTTCCAGTGAGTCCGACCGCATTTCATAGTCACTCTTCATCGCCTTTTCAGCAGCCTGAAAACGAAGCCGCACTGTTGGGTTCAGCATGAGCAGCAATAAAAAGAGAAAGGTCATGGCAGCCGACAGGTAAGCCGCAACTTTGAGCCGATTTTTCATTTTGAATGCTGCAAACAGAACAACCCCTGCATAAAGAAAAATCAAACCGATGATCCCGGCTTTGGAACTGAGCAGGACAATAAAAACCTGGAAATAAATAATCAGACTGATGATCAAAATTTTCTTCCTGCGTGAAAGGGTTTGAACCGTGAGCATCAGGGATATCAAAAATGCAATGGCGAAAGAAAATATCAACGACAGATAGCTGGGATGGTGGTGCATGGCCAGTTTTGAATAGAAAAAAACACCGGATGAATGATCTGTTGAATAATAGGTGCAAATGGCATTCCCAAGGATGATCAGCGAACTTATCAGACATCCTGTCACGAAAAATGTCAGGATTTGTTTTAAATGACCAGGGTTAAAACCATCCCAATCAAATGTGGCAAAAAACAGCGGAAATAAAAACAGGGAAGCTTTCACCTGGAGGATAAACCGTGTATCAGCATTGCTCAACCTGCCTTCGGAATAAAAAACACCCAAAAAATAGAAAACATAAATAGCAGTGAATCCTATGATATAACCTGTTTTTTTTGGGTGAATCAGTCTCCTGAATTTAAAAGCAGGTGACGTCTCGATGAGCCAGAACAGGCCTAACAGCAAAATAATCAATGAAGAAAAGGTTTTGTGCAGCGGAACCCCAAATGCCAGTAAAAGCATTAGGATGGTGTAAATTTTGGTTTTTGTGCCTGCTGTTAAAACCGCCATGTTATTTATGTATGATCGCAATTAAGTGTGACCTCAAAAAAGGGAACAGCCAGTTAATCACATGATAATACCTTCCCACCTTTCTACCGATCGGGGGGGCTAAGGTAACATTTTTAAACTCAATTTTTTTTGCAACAGGAAACAGACCTGCAATCTCTCTCTTGTTAATCCCTTTAACATGGCTGTTTACGGGATTGTTGTATTTGAAGTCATACCACAAAATAAGGCCTTCCGGTTTCACCATCTCAAACATTTTAGCAGCTAACTTTATTTTCAACTGATGATCCAGGATTAAAGTGAAAACGGTAGATTGCATGACAATGTCAAATTCATCAACAAAATCTAACTGGGAAGCATCGCCTTTGAAAAGCTGAATTCCGGGATAATGTCCGGATAGTATTTCAAACCGGGCGTCTGACAATTCATTTGCAAAGATATTTGCGTTTAAAAAACCGGTTCTGCAAAAAAAATGGATATTCGTACCCGTTCCTGCCCCAATTTCCATGATTTTCAGTCCGGTAAAATCATGGTTAAAATGGTTTCCAAGAATTTCAGCGTATAACCGTTCTCTTTCATCCTGCATGTTTTTCCTGAAATCCATAGTTTTTTTATCAGGGGGCTCCATCGCCTGATCCCTCTCCCGGTATACCTGTTTTATCCTGTTAATTTCCTCCACAGCATCAACGGTTTGGGGTTATTGCTTCACGGCTGACCTTCTTTCTGCCGATCACAAAAGTTGCAAAGCCCCGGATATAGCCCCATCCATAACTAAAGTGAATGACAACAAAAGAGATAACCAGCCACCCGAAACACCACTTTGATTTCCGTTGTTTCATGGATGCAACCCATGAAACAACCAGGTTTGTGACCAGATAAACCGAAAGCGCAGGAAGGAATAACCATAAGGAAATTCTGTTGACCATTGCTAACAGGAAAGTGACCGATAAGAACAGGACAAAAAAGGGAGGTGCAAACTGCCTCCATGTAGCAGGCTTACCCAATTTTAAGTTGACAAGTGGCTTGAAAAATCCATACTGATAGAACATGGAAGAGACTTTTGTTAATGTATCCCTTGCAAAGTAGCGAATAATCAGATCGGGAAGCAGCATGATCTTTCCGCCACTGTTGATAATCCGGGCATTGAATTCATCATCCTGGTTCCTGACCAATTCTTCATCGAATAATCCAAGCTTGTTAAAAAGTTCTCTTTTGAAACAGCCAAAGGGCACCGTGTCAACTTCCCGTGGTTGTTTCACTCCAATTCTGTAATGGGCATTTCCGATCCCAAAAGGGTGTGCAGAGGCGAGTGCAATGGCCAGGGCCTGACATGAGTCATTGGCTGGAATTGTTTCCCAAATTCCCCCCACATTATCACACTGATATTTTGTGATGGCTTCAACAAGCTGTGATATGTAATGACCGGGATAGATGGCATGGGCATCCAGCCTGATGATGATCTCACCTGAACTTTTGGTAATGGCACTGTTCAAAGCATGTGGTACAACCTTTTCAGGGTTTTCAAGGAAATGGATGAAAGAATGTTTCTCACAATAACCTTTGATGATGGAAGGGGTTTTATCTGTGCTTTGTCCGTCCACCACAAAAACTTCCATCAGTGGCCTTGGATAATCCTGTTCCAGGATGTTATCAAGCAACTGCCCTATGTATTTCTCCTCATTCCTGCAGGGAACAATTACACTTACCGACAACTGATTGATTTTTTCAGTCATTGAGTATTTTTTGGTAGGTTGAGATGAGTATAAGTTCTTCGTTTGCCCAGTTGTACATTTCACTGACCGCCTTTTGTCCATTTTTCCCCATTTCCTGAACCATTTTGGGGTCGTCGTATAACCGGTCAATAGCGGCTGAGATTTCTGCCGGGTTGAGGGGGTTGACGCAAATACCACAGCGATTGCCCTCAACGATCTCCCGCCACATGGGAAAATCTGAAGCGATCACGGGCAAACCTGCGGCCATGTATTCAAACATCTTCACCGGCAATGCGTCAGGGTAATTGGGGATGGGGTGCAGGGTCACCAAACCGGCAAAAGAGCATTGCATCAGTTCATTCACTTTTTGACGGTCAGCAAAACCTATTTCATTGACCCGTTTCCATCCTTTTCGTGCCAATAATTCCCGTCGATATTGCTCCCGGCTGAAAATCCCTGCCAGGTTAAGCGTCACATTGCTTCTGACCAGCTCAATTGCATCTACCAACCCGGTTACTCCGCGCTCAGGCGTTATGCTTCCCACATAAAATACCTGATCTCTGCAGGTGTGTGGTTCGACAACAGATTCCATTTGTTTCAACTCCGGATAATTCTTTACCAAATGCACATGTGAATGAAACTTTGAAAACCTGTTTCCGATGTGATCAGTCACCGTAATGATACAGGTCATTTTTTGGGCGTAATAATTTTCAATCCTTTCAGCAACCCATGAACCAATTTTACGGATGGGTTTGATTATCCAGTATTTACTCAGCATTTGCCGCGGAAGATCTTCATGTACATCATAAATCACCTTTTTGCCTTTTTTGATGAGCCTTGAAGCCCAGGGAAGAAATTCAGGGTCATGAAAGTGATAAAGGTCTGCACCCACTTCAAGTGCTTTCCGGTAAGCAGCGTCCGATGCACGGAAGAATCTGGATAACCGTCCTGAAAAATGACAGGGAACACCCATAACCTCCACACCATCTTCCGTGAAAGATTCTCCGTTGATTACGATCAGTGTCACCTTGTAGCCTGCCCGGGCAAGGGATTTACATTCTTTGTAAAAAATCCTTGTATCCCTTGCAGGGTGAACGGTTGTTATGTGGCAGACCGGTTTCAATCCTCAAGCATTTTATGGTACAAATCAAGAAATTTTTGTCTGTTCACGCTTTTCAATCCTTTCTCCTCAATTATTTTCCGGTTGATGTTTTTCACCTGCTCGTGGTCAAGACGAAGTGCACGTTCAAAGAAATTTTCCTCAAGAGATTTCACAATGACACCATTCACGCCATCTTTGATCCATTCATGTGATGCGGGCAGGTCGGTCACTACCGGAATGCAACCGGCATGCATGGCTTCGAGCAGACTGATGGCAGTGGCATCGGATTTAGGTATTGAGACAAATATTTTGGCGCGGTTATACATCTCATTGTTCAACTCCTTATCCGCCCAACCAATAAATTCTACAAACTGCTCCAGTTTCAATCCGGTGGTTAGTTTTTTTAACTTTTCTGTTTCCCTGTCTTCTCCGGCGATTATCAAACGCCATTCCCTGTGTTCATTTTTGATGAACTTGTCAAATGCCTTGATTACAGCATCAATGCGGTATAAATCCTGGTGGAGCCGGTTGCTGTATATGATATTCTCTTTGACTGTATTGTTGTAGAATGGATCGATACCAAAATTTGCTATGACGATTTCGTGCGCAAGCGCAGGATAAAGTACTTTCATTTTATCCGCCACACAAACCGCATCCGCTGTGAAGCGGTCGCTGTTCCTTAAAACATAGCTAACCATTTTTTTCAGCAAAAAACTTTTATCTGATAATTCTAAAATGTCACTTCCCCATGCTGTAAGGATCACCGGGATTTTCGTCTTTCTGTTTGCTATCAGGGTCAAAAGTGCAACCGAATTGGCTTGCTGAATGTGAATGATATCTGGTTGGTAGCTTTGTATCTGTTGCCGGATAATCCGTATGTTCTTCCATGCTTTCACAGGATTCCTGATGATGAAATTACCCTTAATGGAATCAATATCCTCATAACCCGGAATGATCCTGTCGGTGATGAGTCGCATCCGATCAAAATAGCCCTCAATGAGCCTGTAAAAATTATAGGTGTGAACCGATCCGGGTCCGATGAGCAGGAGTTTTTTCATTGTGAGGGAAGAACCCATTGGTTATACCATTCCTTCATTTCAGGGTACTTATCGAGATAAGGTGCATCCAATTCACGGGTATCCCCGATCACCCGGGCCGGGTTTCCCCTGAGGATAGCAAAATCCGGGTACTCTCCTTTTACCTTACTGTATGCATGAATCAGGCTTCCTTTACCGATGGTTGTTCCCGGCATGATCAGGGTGTAGGGTCCGATAAAGGTGTATTTGCCAATCCGGATCGGCCCGGTCATATATCCCTTGGGGGGATTTTCAGGAGGAGTCAGATTTCCATAAAGCCTTACAGAAATATGGCTTGAATGTGTGGTGATGCTGATGAAATTGGTTATCTGACAGCCTTCTTCAATCGTAATGTGGTGGCTGGCTTCAATAAAATTGTGATGACCAATGTGCACATTGTCAGCTATATCCAGGTTCTGCGGGTAATCAATCCATGTGGTATTGCTGACCCGCGTTCTTGACAATAACTTACCATGGCTGTAATAGCCATAAATCATCCGGGGTGAAAACAGGCTGAAAATTTTTTTGTATAACCAGTTTTTTAGTCTCATCTTTCATTCATAAGTTGCACCGGTGCCGGGCGATCCAATCCGGTAATACCAAAACAGGGCAAAAATAAGCAAACTGCTGCAAGATACACTCATCAGGATAAATGCCAGCCGGAAATCTCCGTAAATACCTCCGATCACGATAGATGTAATTCTCAGGGCAATATCAACAAGGGTAATCAACATCGCCTCCCTTTGTTTGTTCATGATGATGGCCATACAGGAGACCGGTGAGGCAAGGAAGTTCAGGAAAACCCAGGGTGTGACAATCCTGGCAATCTCTCCTGCAACCCTCCACTCAGAACCAAATATAAAATCAAAGAGTTGTGGGGCAAACAGGAAAAGTACCGTAAAAAAAGGAAGTCCGGTCAAAAAAAGGTTCCTGTAAATCCTCAAAACCAGTGGCCGTAAATCCTTTCCTGACTGATGTACTTCTGTTGCCTTCTGGTAGAACACCTGGTATACCGAACTGCCGATCAGTTCTGCAGGGGCCTTGATGATGCGAAAAGCAAAGGAATAAGACCCTAGGACAACCTTTGAAAAATAGAACATGATCACATAGATGATCCCATTGTCCTGGATCGAACCTAGGAATGCATGAGGAGTATTGATGCGGATGAAATTCCTGTATTTCCTTGCATTGAACATCATTTCCTCAACAGATAACTCCTGTTTTAAAGTTTTGAATTGCTTTACAATATCCCACCCCAGGATAAAAGGTCTGATCAGAATACCGGCAATATATCCCAGGATCAGTCCGGCAGAACCTGCATTGAGAACGCCCATACCAAGTTGTGTTGCTGATGAAAAAGTGGATTGAGAAATCCGCGTCACTGCATTTCTTTTGAAGGTCTTGTGTCGGGTTGACCAGTAATTGAGCGACTGGTACAATCCTGTAAAAAATACAACAACCGGCAGAAAATAGAGCCAGATACCGATCCCCGGCTCTTCAAAAAAAGAGACGGCCATGTCCTTTAGCAGGAATACCAGGAGGAGGGTAAGCATCGAAACCAGCAGTGTTATCCCAAAAGAGAGCGCCAGTATGTTGATAGCGCCTTTCTCCTTATCCGGCAGCATCACAGCAAGTTCGTAACGCCCGGTGGCGATGACGCTGATAATGGCTGCAATCGACATGTATAAGGCCAGCGCTCCGAAATCATCGGGTGAATAGAGCCTGCTGATGACCGGAGAAATAAGAATGGGTAGCGCCTGGGCTATTGCCGTACCACTCATGAGCGTAGAAACATTTTGCAGGAATTCTGACCGGAAAAGCTTCTTGATCACCTGGATGATATTATAATGATTGGCAAATGTAAGCAGAAAAAAAGGAACCTTAAGCCGCAATAGAAAAAATGAGTTATTGTTTAATAAAAGTACTAATAGACTAAACAAAAAAATTAATGATAAATAAAAAAGGTCTCCGGTAACGGAGACCTTTTCACAATCAAACAAAACCAGTCCGGATAATGCCCTAAGCTTTTGGATTGAAATCTATGTAGCGAAGGAATTCAGCCTTCACATTTTCATTCACAAAACGGCCATGGTATTGTGCTGTCACTGTAGTGCTGTCATGATCCTGAATGCCGCGCGATGAAACACACATGTGATTTGCTTCCACCACCACAGCAACATCCTCAGTATTGAGTATCTTCTTTAATTCCTCTGCTATCTGAACCGTCATCCTTTCCTGAACCTGAGGCCTGCGTGCAAAGTAATCTGCGATTCTGTTGAGTTTTGACAAACCGATTACCTTGCCGTTAGGGATATAGGCAATATGCGCTTTTCCATATATGGGCAAGAAATGATGCTCACAGGTTGAATTGACATTGATGTTTTTTTCAACCAGCATTTGGTTGTAATTGAATTTATTTTCAAAGACTGATATTTTTGGTTTGTTTGCAGGGTTCAATCCACTGAATATTTCCCTCACAAATATTTTGGCTACCCTGTGGGGTGTCCCTTTCAAACTGTCATCCCTGAGGTCAAGTCCCATCGTATCCATGATCTCTTTGAAGTGGCCTTCAATGATGGCCATCTTCTCCTCCTCTGTCAGGTCGCAGGTATTATCCCGCATGGGTGTATCAATGGATGTTCCTATATGATTGTCGCCTATGACATCAAAATCGGGGTGATCTATTTCGAGTGTGTCTGTGCCATTCAGTTTCATTTCTGCTTCTTTGATCAGACTGTTTATGCTTCCGTTAGTTTTCATTTTTTTATTGTTGTTTATGTACATCATAGAAAACAGGCAAGATTTAAAAATGTTTAATAAATAATAAAATAAATTAAACAAAAAGTAGCGCTATATTTTTTCTCGCAGGTAACAATTGATTTTATGAGTATATACAGAAAGGCCAAAACGGATCGCATTGTTGGTTTGATCCACCGGTCAGGGTTTTGTCAATAGCTTCTATTGGTTTACTTTTGTTCTGGATTCATTTTTTTGGAACCCTTGAATCACAAAAATATATTTTGTATAAATTAAATGATAATCTCAATCAATGGATCATCTCCATGCATTTTCCAGGTATCAGCGCCAGATACGATTGCCTGAAATAGGGCAGGAGGGTCAGGAACAATTATCCCGGGCAATGGTTCTTGTTGTAGGTGCGGGTGCATTGGGTTCGGCAGCGCTGATGTATCTGGTTCCTGCCGGGCTTGGAACAGTGGGTATATTGGACAATGATGTTGTGGAGTTGCATAACCTCCACCGGCAGGTGATCTATTCAACCGGTGACATTGGAAAACCCAAGGTGCAAATGGCCGAAATGAGACTCAGGGTGATGAACCCGGATGTGAAACTAAAAACACATTTCGTGCGGCTGGGTGTCGACAATGCCCTGGATATTTTCAGAGCGTATGATCTGATCCTGGATTGCTCCGATAACTTTCCAACAAAGTATCTGGTGAACGATGCTTGTGTAATGCTCAACAAACCATGTATCATTGGTGCAGCGCAGGGTTTTTCGGGACAGCTTTCTGTTTTTAACTTTCAGAACGGACCTACTTACCGCTGTCTTTTTCCCGATCCACCTGATCCGTTGCTTGCCCCTTCCTGTGCCGTTACAGGTGTGATGGGTATGGTCCCCGGTGTGATCGGAACCCTGCAGGCGCTCGAAACCATTAAGATCATTGCCGGGATTGGAGAGACCCTCTCTGGTAGATTACTTCAAATGGATGGTTTGTCAGGACAGATAACTGAATTTTCAATCTCAACCAATCCTGAAAACAAAAAAATCACGAGTCTGACTGTCTATGAAAATTCCTGCCCGGATGCATTGCTTGAAAAACACCTGATTGACGGAGGGGATTTTCTGCAAAGGATTAAAGATATTGACCATAATGTTGTAGTTGCATTCTCTGATGATGAACAACCCGTTAATTTTCTAAATTTTATATGGGATTCAATTCCACTTTATAAACTTCCTGATCGCCTACGTGATCTTCCAGAACAGAAAACCATAGTACTCGTGTGTGAGTACGGAATAAAAAGTCTCGAAGCTTTGAAATACATTTTGATGAAGGAGAGAATTACCAATGTCTGTACGCTAAAGGATGGATTAATGATGTTGCGGCATCTTTAAGAACCCCTGTTGAAATTTCGACCGGTTCTTACATATCACACAACACCTTGATCCGGATCAGACAATTTTTTTATCAATATAATCCGAACTCAGTATTCGCAGCGCACCCATATAATCGACACTAAATTCTACCAGGTCGCCGGTTTTGAGTTTCCCGGAACTCGAGCCAATATCAAGTACGATCATGTCGGAACTGGCACCGCTGAATTCAAAACTTCTCCTTTTGGGTTTCAGGTTTTTGATATCAATATCGAGCAAACCCACGTCAAGAATGGCACGGTAGGATCGTTTTCCGTAATCACTTTGATTGATCTCAGGTGATTCCCCCGCTACATTGACTCCTATCTGTCCAATAGGCACCTTAGGCTTTTCCATCAGTTCAATGACTTCTGCAAAAAATTTAAAAACATCCTGTTTCATTCCCCTGATGGGTTTTCCGGTGATCAGGTTGTTGCCGAAGAACAGGGTTTCTCCAATCCTGAAGTGGTTGATGTCCCTGGGGATCATCTTTTCCCATATCATGGGGATGGTTACGGAAGATCCTCCTGATATCCACGGGATTATTTTGTTGAATTTGGCCTCGATCAGCTGTTTGTAAAGGCTTAACTGAATCATCTTGTCGTGGCTGGGCATGATACCGTTCAGGCAGTTGAGGTTGGTGCCCAGTCCGATCACTTCTATGTGTGGCAACTTGAAAACGCTGGAATAGAAGTCAATTAAATGTTCACCCATCACGCCTTCCCTGAGATCACCCATTTCAATCATGATGATGATCTTGTGATGCTTGCCCTGCTTGCCGGCCTCTTCCGAAATCAGACGGATCGTGTTAAAATCGGTGTTGAGGCTCACATCAGCATATTTGACAAGATTTCTGATACTTCTTCGCGGAGGTGGCTTTATATAAACCGTTTGTACATCCGGGTCAATGGATTTGATGACTTTGAGGTTGCTGATCCTTGAGTCGTGGATCTCCTTCACGCCCAGGTCGAGCAAAACCTTGATAAAAGGCTTGTTCCCGCATAAAAGTTTGCTTACAATTCCCCATTGTATATTGTTTTTTGTGAACAGATCTTGCAGGAACCTGAAATTATGTTCCAATTTTGATTGGTTGAGTTCTATGTAAGCCATGATTTTAAATTTTTTTGCGGTGAATTTTTAGTGGTAACCGGGTGAGTAATTCATAATTAACCTGCTTGCTCATTTCGCTGAAGGAGGCCACTGACAATTGGTTATTCCCCTGTTTGCCAATGATGATGACCTCATCTCCTTTTTTGACATCGGGCAATTTGCATACATTGGCTATGATCATGTTCATGTTTACCATCCCAACGACAGAGATACGCTCGCCATTGATCAGTACTTTTCCCTGATTGCTGAGGCTGCGGCTGTATCCATCGGAATATCCAATGGGGATGATAGCGATTTTCATGTCCTTGTAAGCCATGAAATTGTTTCCATAGCCAATGAATTCACCCTGCCTCACTTTTTTTACCACCATCACCTCTGATTTCCATTTCAGTATGCGTTGTAGTGGATCCCGTTTGTTGACCTTGTCATGAATATAATGAATAAATGTCTCCTTACTTGGCCAGAATCCGTATTGCAGGATGCCAATCCGTACCAGGTCCATCCGGGTTTCAGGATAGGTTATGGCAGCCGCTGAGCAGGCAGTGTGTTTGATTTCTGGTACGATCCCTTGTTCTTGCAGCAATGCCTCAATCTCTTTGAACCGTTTTATTTGTTTTTGAATGCGGACATAATTGGCGATACTCTCAGCGCCGGCATAGTGTGTACACAAACCCTTTACCTCGAAATATTCAGGATATTTTTTCAGGAGCCGCACCAGCTGCTTCAGTTCCTCTTTTTCAAGTCCGAGCCGGTTCAGACCGGTCTCCACATCAACGTGAATGATCGCTTTTTTGGAGCAATTTTTACAAATCTTAAGTACTTCTTCAGCCCTGTGGAGATCACTTATAAACATTTCAATATCCTGATTGACCACCCATTCCATATCATCTTCACCGATATAACCCATGATCATCAGGCGTGTAGTTGGTTTTGCAACTGCTTTCACCTGCCGGGCTTCATCTGAGCCGAAAACGGAAAAATGGCTGATACCAGCCTCCTCAGCGATGGGAACTATTTCGGAAATGCCATGTCCGTAGGCATTGCCTTTCACCACGCTCGAAAATTCCACCCTGCTGCCCAATAAATTGCGAATAAAGGAGATATTCTGCCGGTAGGCTGAACTGCTGATCTCTATAGTGCTTGTTGATATCATATGGAGCCAAGTATTTTATAGACAATGGATGAAAATGCTTTGACACCTGAACGGATGATTTCGTCCGGGAAATTATAGTCAGGATTGTGAAGTTGTGGCGTATCCTCACCCGCACCCAGGCCAAACATAGCTCCTTTGGCTGCATTGATGAAATGGGAGAAGTCTTCTGACCAACGGAACGGCATTTCAGGTTCTGCCACAGTGAGGTTGTTTTCCTTTGCTACCTCCCTAATGATCCTGGTTGCATCGGGGCTGTTAATGACAGCAGGGAAATACTCAACAAATTCGATGGTATGCCCGAGTTGATACTGTTTTGCAGACCTGCTAATGAATTCTTTGGCCATTTCCTGCATTTGTTTCAGGTCTTCATCAAGATACGCTCTCAAAGTAGCCCTTATTTCAGCATACCCTGCTGATGTTCCGTAAGCAATGCTGCCCAGGTTGATATGCACAATGGTTGCGAGTACCATCTCTTTGAACAAATGTTTAGGTGCAGGCATATCCGTGAGGCTGGTGATAATATCCGCCACGGCTCTGGCCGGATTAATCCCTTTTTCGGGCTCACCTGCATGGGAGGTCTTTCCGGTTAGCCTGACCTCTATTCCGACTGAAGCAGAGGCAAAAGGTCCTTCACGAATCAGAATTGTATTTTTAGGATATCCGGGAATATTATGCAAGGCAAAGACCCAGTCCGGTTTTAATTTCTTAAACAATGGATCATCAACTACCAAACTGGCTCCTTGTCCTGTCTCCTCCGCCGGCTGGTAGAGAAGGACAACCTTTCCGGCAGCAGGCCTTTTTTCGGCAATCCTTTCAGCCACCCCGGCCATGACAGCCATATGGCCATCGTGTCCGCAAAGGTGAGCAATACCATCAACCTGTGACCTGTAATCCACATTATTCATTTCCTGGATGGGGAGTGCATCCAGTTCGCACCTTAGCAGGACAGTGGGGCCGTCATTCTTCCCATCAAAGATGAATGCAAGTCCTTCTCCTCCGATATCCGTCACCACATGGTCAGGATTGAATCTGTCAACATATGCTCTGATGCGAAGGGCTGTTTGCTTTTCAGATCCACTCAGTTCGGGATGCCGGTGCAATTCATGGCGCAACCGGATGAGTTGTTGCATATCTTTCATATGTTACCTGTTTTTACACCTTAGTTTTTGTAATAGCGCATCTCAAGATATGGATTGGTAAAACCAATCTTTTGATATAGATGCACTGCAGGATTATCTTTCTCCACATGAAGGGCTATATTTCCAGGTGCAATTTTTACAGCATGTTCCATCAGTCTTTTCCCGATTCCTTTTCCCCTGTGATCTCGGTGCACGGCAATATAAACCAGAATATTCTCGGGTATATATCCTTTCATATGGGTATGGTTCATTACCAAAGCTCCCAGGATATCGCCCTCCTCTTCAACGCAGAGGACAAATCCACCAAAAACCGGCCCATCTCCAAGTGCATATTCTACGGCATTGGAAATAGAATCCCAGGCGTCGTTGTATTCGTCGAGGTGGTCATGTAAAAAGTCAATGATCTTTTTTCGTTCCAGTGTGGTCACTGTATCCACACAATTGAATTGCTTAATTTCCATTTCTGTAAAGTTTATTGTGTTTGATTGTTAAAATTGAATTTGTCAGTAAAAAAACCAGTGCTGAAGTGGTAATTCCAAAAACATTCGGGTCAAAACCAAAGGGCAGTTGCGCTTCAGCGATGATGAGAATCAGTGTGATGCTGCCACCGGTGATCATAGCACTGATAGCAGCTGCAGGATGAGGATTTTTTATAAAAAGCAAACCCAGCACCGGCGCAAACAATCCTGATACCATGAAGGCATATGAGTACAGCATGAGCTCAAGCACATTGGTCATCTTCATGGCCAGCAGCAATGCAAATAATCCAAGCAGCAGTGTCAGCAACTGTGAAAACCAAATGGACTTGCTTCTCTTATCAATTCCTTTTATTTTCTGAAGAATGTCTGTCAGCAGGTTTCCGGAGGCTGCCATCAGGCAACTGTCGGCAGTTGACATAATCGCAGAGAAATAGGCCGACATCATAATCCCCAATAATCCAACCGGAAGGACATGCACCAGCAGCAGGGGGAGTCCGGCCTCAGGGTCCAACACAGTTCCCGGAATGATGGTTTGATCAAAAAGACCGGTTTCATAGGCAACTTTGGCCAGCAATCCAAGTGTAACACCCATAAAAGCCATGACCGGCCATTCAAACAATCCGGCAATGAACCACGCTTTCCGGGCCTCTTTGACGCTTTTTGAGGCATATATTCTTTGATAGAGTGTCATGCCTACAAACCAGATGGGGACAATGGTCACAAACCAGTTCACGAACTGACTCCAATGAATGTGACGCAAGGAGAAGTGTGAGGGCTCCAGGATGGATTGTATGGTTTCCCACCCACCTACATTTATGTAAGCTACCGGTATTCCGACCAGGATCAGGCCGGCAATCAGGATAGACCATTGGATGGTATCGGTATATATCACTGCTTTTATCCCTCCCAGAACCGTATATACAATGATGATGGCTCCCATAATGATCACCGCTTTGGATTGGTTTATATCGGTGAAAGCAGCATCAGCCAGTTTGGCACCTGCCAGCATTTGAGAACTGGTAAAACCAACATAACCGGTGGCCGAAATAATACCGGCAAGAACAGCAGCATTTCCGTTGTAAAAATGTCCGAACATTTGGGGAAATGTCAGAAAGCGTTTTTGATATGCCAGTTCCCATACGCGTGGGATGAGCACAACCGCAGCCATCCATGCGCCAATCAGCCCGGTAAATAGCAGCCAGGAGCCCGAAAGTCCCATTACAAATCCAAGCCCGCCCAATCCGATGGAAAAACCGCCTCCTACATCAGTAGCAACCACTGACAAACCTATATGCCAGGCACCCATGGAGCGGCCACCCACATAGTAATCGTCGACCGACCGGTTCTTGCGGTAAAAATAGTATCCCACCCCTAACATCAGGGTGAAATAGATTATAAATATGATGATATCAATGAAATGCATCCAATGCTTCAATCAAGTCATTGTGATTTAAAAAAAATGATAAGTATAAAAATTGGAAAGAATTCGACGTATTTACGGATCAATGAAGAGGTAAGGGAAAACCCGCTTCATTGTGAACATTGGCCTGTAAATAAGTATGTATCTGCGCTTGATCATTTGGTTATTAAAACCTGGTGCAAAGATACAAAAAATTGGAAAACACTTTCAGGAAGAGGTGCGTAAAGCATGCCACAACCTCCTTCTTGCTGAATCTAAAGGCTAAACAGGAAGGATTCTGCAGGATTAACACCGGGTTGATTTTGACCGGAGGTATATATATTCTCAAAAAAAGCTGTCTCAAAAGTTTGTATCTGAACCAGCGCTGATCTGCCGAAATGTGTTTTATCTCAAATCATTAACCCCTTTTCAGGAGTGCCCGGCTGAGTTCACGCCGAGTCATCAGTGCATGCCCTGCTATTCAGACAAAAACCTTTGAAACAGCTATGAAAATTTACTTTTGAGACACTTCAACCGGGGGCACCGGATCCAGATTCAGGGTCGTAACCTCGCCTGCTTTCACCTCAACACCCTCAACTACCAGTAGTACTCCTTCAAACTCCCCATCAATATATTCAGTCAGAACAACGTCGTACATGCCTTCGACAAGAAACGGAAGCATATAGGTGCTACCTGTCGCTACCGAACTGGAGACTGCATTTGGAAAGCGGTTAAAGCCCTCTTCCGGATCGTCAGCTTCAGACTCATCATAAGTACCATGTTCATAGACATACAGGATGAGTGTGCCAAAAGCACTGGCATTGGAAATGGTTCCCTGAATGCTCCCTGCATGATCATTGACTACAATCCTGATGACTGGCTTCAGGATGTATTTGCCACTATTTCCGGCAACCACAACTGATTTCCGTACATCAAAATCCGCAGTCACATGAACGATACCATGCGCCGGAACCGTAAAACTGCCCTTGGCTTTGAAACCACTCTGGGCTCCACTGGGAACAAATAACGGTTGTGTTGTTCCATCTTCAAACAGGATGTAACACCCCGGATTACCTGGTTCAGGTCCGTTTAGTTCAGGAGCATCAAGAATGAAGCGCAGTTCACTGTATACCCCGGAACCAGAGTTGAAATCGCCTAATAAAACAGTCTGGCCATTGGTGAGCTCAAGGAGATCAATGGTCACCGGTTCATCAAACTCATCAAAAGTATACCATTCCCCGTCCAGGCGATAATCGATCCGGGTAAAAGTGATGAATACACTCACAACATCTTCCTGGTCAATGGGAGAATCGGTCAAAGAAAGAATAACACGCCCTGGATCCTGATTTCCGGACGTGGAATCAGAATCTTTCTGGCATGATGTTAAGAAGATAAAAAATGGGAAAGCAATCGCGAAAATTAAACTTGACTTTTTCATAACTTAATTAATTTTAGTTAATGAACGTTGTCAGGTAAAGCTGTAAAGTTCCAGGATCTTACCTGACAAATGAATTTAAATTTTCCCGAACATGCTCATAGTTAATATAGTAAATACGTATTTTGGAAGTTATTATTGTATTCAATCTGAAAATAGATAGCTAATATGCAGTTAATCAGCAGTTTAAAAATGTCGGTTCAGAGGAATGATGTTACCGGAAAAATTTCCAGCTGAAGCATAAACTTTTTGCCTATTTATCAATACCGGATCAAATCCTAGATTAATATAACGGGTTGATCTGATCAAAGTACATTCTCAATTTTGTTTCAACAATTGCATGATCTCATCCAGTCTTGGTGAGAGGATAATCTCTGTTCTCCGGTTCCTGGCTCTGCCTTCAGATGTTTCATTGGTGGCTCTCTGAAAGTATTCTCCCCGGCCTGATGCTGTGATGCGGGTCGGAGCAATTTTATGATCATCGGTTAAAATCCTCACTATGGAAGTAGCGCGTGCAACACTCAGATCCCAGTTGTCTTTGAATATTTGTGTTCGGATTGGCACGTTGTCGGTATGGCCTTCCACAAGGATTTCAATATCTGGATGTTCAATACCATCGCTGATCAGTCTTTACATGCCAACCCGGATGTTGTTTAGAATTGTTCCAGGATTTTGATCCGCTTTTCTATGGGAGGGTGTGTTGCAAAGATGGATGCCAGAGAGAATCCCATGCCACCTTTTTTCTCTTTCTCCAGAGGGTGTTCAATGAACATCTGCGCAACGTCATGCCGTTTGACAGCTTCAATGGTTGGATCGAGGGATACTTTCCTCAGGGCAGATGCGAGGGCCAGCGGATTTTTAGTCATCTCTGCTGCACCGGCATCAGCCATGTACTCGCGTTTTCGTGAGATGGCAAAACGGAAGATCATAGATAAAAGGTATCCGACAACTGCCAGAGCAAGTGCTATGAGGATGGCAAGTCCTCCCTTGCCTTTGTTGCCACCGCTGCTCCTTGTCCGGCCTCCACCATACAGCATTGACCGGAATAACATCTGGGCAATGAAGGCAAAGATGCCGACAAAAATAACGGAAACGATCAGCAACCTCACGTCCCTGTTACGGATGTGGGTGAGTTCATGGGCGATCACAGCCGCAAGTTCCTCATCATTCAGCTTTTCAATAATTCCCCGTGAAAGACTTACGGTGTATGTCCTTGGGTTGATGCCACTGGCAAAAGCATTCAGTGAGTCGTCCTCAATCACATTCACCTTTGGCATTTTCATACCAGAAGCAATACAGAGGTTCTCCACCAGGTTATAGACCCGCTTGTTCTCCCTGCGTTCGAGAGGCCGGGAGCCGGTTGCCCGCATGATCATGGATGAGTGTGAAGCCCAGGCGATCAGAAACCAGATGAGTACACCTGCAGTAATCCAGGGAAATGCGAGCATAAACCCTGAATTGGCTGCTGCAGTGGGATCATAATCCTCTCCCATGCTGATGAGGTAGAAAAAAAGCCATGCGAGCACATACATCACCAGGGGGAACAACAACAACAGGATGACTGAATTGGTATTGTTGCGCCAGATCTGCGATTGTAAACCAACGTATTTCATGTGATCAGAACTTGATGGCCGGTGGTTGTTCCATTTGCACCCTGCCTTCCGCACCCAGGTCAAACATCGGTTCTTTTTTGAAAGAAAACATACCCGCCACAATGTTGGATGGGAATACCTCCACGGCATTGTTCAGCTCTTTGGTAGCAGAGTTGAAGAACCTGCGTGCGGCGGCCAGCTTGTTTTCTACATCTGAAATCTCCTCCTGCAGGTGCAGAAAATTGCTGCTTGCCTTGAGGTCGGGATAGGCTTCCACGGCCACTTTCAGTCCGCCCAGGGCTGCTGTCAACTGGTTTTCAGCGGCAATCTTGTCGTTGATGCTGGTGGCTTTCATTGCGTTGGCACGTGCGTTGGTGATGTCGGTCAGCACCGAACTTTCGTGTTTCATGTAACCCTTTACTGCTTCAACCAGTTGCGGGATCAGGTCGTGACGCTGCCTGAGTTGCACGTCAATGTCGGCAAATGAATTCTCGCGGTTGTTCCGAAGCTTTACCAGGCGGTTGTAAAGGCTGACCAGCCAGATCACCACCAGAACTATGATGGCCAATAAAATGATGAATGACATGATGATTGAGTTTAAATTATCTGGAAGCAAAGATATGTATTAACATTTTGTAATTGGGAAAATTTCAATTCTGCCTGACCACCTTTTTCACAATCAACCGATCACCAGTGTTCATTCTCATCATGTAAACACCCGGATTGAGTTCACAATGCGATTTCCATTCAATGATATGTGTTCCCTCCAAATATAATTTTTCATCGATCTTCCCAACCCTTTGCCCGAAGAGGTTGATGACCTCTATGCTGACGGGCGTTGTCTCTTTCAGGGTGTAAGTGATTTGAAGTGTTGTGGTAAAAGGATTCGGAAAGATGCTGACATTGAAGTTGTCAGCCTCACGTTCACCGGTACTGCCAATGCAGTACATCCTTTTGGAGTGTAACAATTGCCAGTATCCGTTTTGTTGGCTTTCCCAGATGATGTAGAGGTAATAGCAGCCGTTTGCCTCTTCGCCGGTGAAAAAAGCCGGCCGTCTGTTTTGCGTGGAGGCGTTCGAGAGGTTGGAAAAAGTGAGATCGGTTGGTTCAAAATTGATGAAAATTTCTTCGAACCCGTTATCTTCATAAGGAAAAGCCAGGAAATAATCGATGCTGGGGACGCATCCTTCCCAATAAGAGGAAACTGCCGGTTGGAAGGGTTGGTTGCTTTCATAATCCAGTGACATGATCCCTCCCATGGATTGAACAAAAATTTTCCATGCAGATCCGGTCATGGCCGACCAGGCCATGATTTCTCCGTAGTATAGAAATCCATCTTTGGCCAGGTTCTCAACAGTCCCGGTGTTAAAGACCAAAACCGGGGCAGAAACCGTATTGGGATATACTATTGTGGCTTTTTGAACCACTTTTACCATACCATCCTGTTTTGCCCAATAAATCTGTCCGGTGACTGTTTTTGGATTTGAACATCCACCCAGGTCAACAAGCACCGGATCGGAAAAATCATTAATCCCTGTGATGAAATATGCAAACCACAGGTCGCCATTGCTTGTCCATACGGCCTGGCCGGATTCATTGCAATCGAACCCGATATCATCGCCTGATGTGGGGAAAAAGTCAATGGGTTCGGAAAAGGTCAAGTCAGTAAAACATTTCAGGTAATGGATGTTTTGCTGGCCGGGTTCACCCGTTTCAAAAAACAGGAGGAAAAGGAGATCGTCAGGTGAACCTGGTTGCAAAGGAAAGATCCGCGGATTCCGGTAGTGGACATTTACGGCTGAAAGTACTTCAATCTCAGGATCCGGCCCTGGGAGGTCTTTCATAAAAATGGCCGTTGAGGAGCTGTCAATAGCTTTTTCCCAGACAAGGATCAGCTTATTCTGAAGCCAGAAAAATCTCAAGCCGGGCTGGGTATTGTTGCTTGCATCGTTTGTCAGTGCAGCAGGTGGTGACCATGTCATCTGAGCATGCATGACCGACCAAAGACATAAAACGATCACCGAAACGAGTACTTTGGATAAGGCCATGAGGCCGGGTAATTTTTTTTTCATGACGGTGTGCCTAACAGTTATTTATGTGATTACAAATTTATGGAAATTAACTGGCCGGTGAAAAAAATGTTAAAAACATTTGTGTAGCCTTAATTTTTTCAAAAAAATTAGCTGTACATTTGGAAATCTTAAAAATAGGGCATAAATTTGTCAATTCTTTACTTTACGTGATAACGCTCAGCTAATTAAGAAAAATAATACATTGTTATGAAGAAAAAATTTATCCTTCAGGGTTCCATTTTGCTTCTGATATTCCTGTTTGTATTGGTTAACGGTCTGTTTGCTGACGCACCTCCTGACCCGGGAGGGGACCCAGGGGGTATAGGTACGCCTGTTGGGGGTGGAAGTCCGCTGGGTGGAGGGTTGTTCATGCTCCTCGCCATGGGTTTTTTCTATGGAATAAAGCGAATCATTAATCATAACCGACATGAGAAAATTAATTAGTTACATGGTCATTTTGCTGGCGCTTGCCATCATTCCGGCTTTATTGCCCGCGCAAGCACCTCCGCATCCCAATGGAGGCAATGCACCCGGGTCAGGAAATATTCCTGTAGGTGGAGGGGCACCGCTGGGTGGAGGATTGCTGGTGATGATGGCTCTGGGCTCCCTCTATGCCGCCCGCAAAGTTTATCCATTCAAAAACAGAGAGTAAACATCACATTTCTAAGATTCAGGCTTTGCCAGGCAGATGATCAGGCAAAGCTTTTTTATTTGTATATAAATGAAGTATTATGTCGTCTGGAAGGGAAAACAGCCCGGTGTATATGAATCCTGGGAAGATTGCAGGCAGCAGATCGAGGGGTTTCCCCATCCCGTTTATAAATCATTCAAAGACAAAGCCATGGCCCACAAGGCCATTCAGGAAGGTTGGGAGTTGTACATTGGATTTGATGAGCGCAAGTTGGCTTTCTCAGATGAACAGCGTGCCATTGTTGGGGAACCAATAGCCGAAAGCCTTTCGGTGGATGCCGCCTGCAGCGGGAACCCGGGTGTGATGGAGTACAGGGGTGTTTATACCGGCACCGGCCGTGAACTTTTCATGCAGGGACCTTTTCAGCAGGGAACGGTCAATATCGGAGAATTCCTGGCGCTGGTGCACGCACTGGCCTATCTGAAGAAAAAAAACAGCCGTATGCCTGTCTATTCCGATTCGCGAACGGCCATTAGTTGGGTAAAAAAGAAGAGAGCAAACACAAAACTTAAACGGAATCCTGTGAATGAGCAGCTGTTTCAGTTGGTTGACCGCGCGGTGACCTGGCTTGACGGAAACACCTATAAGAACCCTGTTCTGAAATGGGAAACCAAATACTGGGGAGAGATTCCTGCCGACTTTGGCAGGAAATAGCAGGCACAGTCATGGCTTCCAATTGTTAATAAAAAATTAACCTGCAGTAGGCAGAATCCTATGACATTTTATTTGTAAATTTGCGATCCTGATGGAAACAACCAGGGAAGGACAATCTAAAGCCCTGATTCAGTAGAATTTAAATATTAATAATCACATAAAAATGAAGAGATTATGAAAAACTTTACGCTTTTTAAATTTGCTTTATCGGTAATTGGATTTTTTATCTTGACTATCATTAGTAAAGGGCAAACAACTATTGATTTTGATGATAATGCAAAATGGACTGCAGGCTCTGCTGCTTTAACATCTTATGCAACTGATCATTCCTATGCAGATGGAGTTTTTTCAGCAACAGGTGGTCCTGCTTTAAGAAATGGAACTGCATCTCAAGATGGTTTCCCAGGTGCTATTGGGACATATTCTTGGCGTCTTCAGAATGCTACAACTGTGGACTGGAGGATAACAGTTGCCTCTGGGGGAGTTTCAACTTTCAGTATGGATATTCGTAGATGGGATGATAGCCCAAGTCCTGATTTCAATCTCGAATATTCAATTGATGATGGAGTCAATTGGACATTTGTTGCCTTAATTAACAATTCCAGCCTTAACAATAGTTCTGATTGGACAAATTTCATGGGTACAATTAATAGTTCAAATACAAACGTACTGATTCGTTTAAAAGCAAATGGTACAACTGAGCGGATTATGGTTGATAATTTTATTTGGACCGGATTTTCAGGTGGAAACCCCCTAGTTGCCACCCCCACTTTCAATCCTCCCGCTGGCATTTATTACAGCCCCCAAAATATTGCGATTGCAACCGAAACTCCCGGAGCAACCATTTATTATACAACGGATGGTACCGATCCGGATGAGTTCAGCAATGAATATGTCAACCCTATTCCCGTAAGTGTTACAACAACCATAAAAGCCAGAGCCTATGCTGCAGGGTATGACCCCAGTGCCATCGCTACGGCTCTCTATAATTTCCCGGTTGATGTGGCCGACATTGCCACCCTGAGGGCCGGAGCCACAGACGGGACAGTGTACAGGCTGACCGGGGAGGCTCTCCTGACTGCAAAAGATGGTTTCAATAATCGGAAATTTATCGAAGATGCAACGGCTGCGATCATGATTTTTGATAATGCCGGCATCATTGTAACAGAATATAGTATTGGAGATGGAATCACAAACATCACAGGGACCTTGTCACTCGTGAATCAAATGCTTCGCTTCATTCCAACGCAGGATCCGGAAACGGCTTCATCGACCGGCAATCCGGTTATGCCTGCACTGTTTTCCATTGACCTTTTAGCTTCAGGTGACCAGGCAAAACTCGTAAAGTTTGAAAATGTCACCTTCACTGCCCCTGGCACTTTTGCCAACGGACAGAATTACACCATTACCGATGGAATCAACAACCTGATTTTCAGGACGGATTTCTGGAATGTGGATTACATCGGATCAGCTATCCCTGAGTTACCTGTCAATATTACAGGTGTGATTATCCAATACAACGCTGATTTACAGATAGTAGCGCGTAATTTGGATGACTTTGACCCGGTGTATACCATTGGATGGGCAAACCTGCAATGGCCGCCGAACGGTACAATAACCCTTTATCAGGACTTTGATGTTTATGCCCAGATTTGGGTTGATGGCATTACTGATCAGCCAGGCCAGGGACAGGCTATTCAGGCCTGGATTGGTTACAGCACGGACAATACCGATCCTGCCACCTGGACAAACTGGGCTCCAGCCACATTCAATGGTGATGCCGGTAATAATGACGAATATTTTGCAAACATTGGAGCTGATATAGCCTATGTTGGAACGTATTACTATGCAAGCAGGTTCCAGCTTGATAATGGCGATTTTGTGTATGGTGGATACAATGGAGGCTTCTGGGATGGCATAACAAATGTTTCAGGGGTATTAACGGTGAATGAACCTTCGCAGTTCATCAACTGGGCAAACCTTCAATGGCCTCCCAATGGCGAAATAACCAGTGGAGAGGACTTCACTGTTTACGCACAGGTTTATGCTGCAGGAATAACACCTGAACCGGACCCTGATAAAGTCATCACTGCCTGGATCGGTTATAACAGTGCAGATACTGATCCCGCAGGCTGGACCAACTGGATCATAGCTGACTACAATACGGCAGTCGGCAATAATGATGAATACATGGCCAATATTGGCACAGCAATCACTCTGGCTGGCACCTACTACTATGCAAGCCGTTTTCAGTTGAACGAAACGCCATATGTTTATGGTGGATACAGTGGCACAGGCGGCGGATTTTGGGATGGTGTTGAAAATGTTTCGGGTGTGCTGCAAGTCAATGCTCCACCGCCTCCCAATGTTTGGTTAAATGAGATTCACTATGATAATGATGGAACAGATGTCAATGAATTCGTTGAAGTGGTTTTAGAAAATGCAGCAAATTACAACCTGTCTGAGATTGCGGTTGTACTTATAAATGGTGGAAATGGACTCGCTTACGATACAAAAACACTGGATTTGTTTATAGAAGGGTTAACCTATGGTGATTTTACTTTTTATTACTATATTTATCCGGTAAACGGAATCCAAAATGGTTCGCCTGATGGTGTTGCCATCACTTATCAGGGCACATTGATCGAAGGTCAGTTTCTTAGCTATGAAGGATCATTTACAGGAGTTGGAGCACCTGTTGACGGCATCCTATCCATTGATATTGGCGTTGCAGAAGGCGGTACCACGCCCATTGGATATTCACTTCAATTGGGAGGTGCAGGAACACAATACTCCGATTTTATTTGGTTTGCACCGGATGAAGATACTCCCGGGATTATCAATAATCAGCAATCTTTCTTTACGAATACAACCTGGAATGGTTCAGTGAGTGCCGACTGGAATAATGCTGACAATTGGGACAATGGTATCCCAACATATGGTATGAGCGTATTCATTCCCGATGTTTCAACAGATCCTGAACTTTCAGCAATTGCATGGATTGACAATCTGACCATTGACAATGGAGCAACACTTACCATAACAGCAAGTGGTGCTCTCACTGTGAATGGAGTTCTGACAAATAATTCAGGGATTTCTGGTTTGGTAATCATGTCAGATGCAACCGGCACAGGATCTCTGATAGAATCCAGTGGTGTTGCTGCCACCGTTGAAAGGTATTTCACCGGCAACGATGTTGACTGGCACCTGGTTTCATCACCGGTAGCGGGTGCAACGGCTGAGGTTTTCACCGGCATGTATCTGCAGGATTTTGATCCACTCACTTACGCCTACACTGACATAGTTGATCCTGCTACACCGCTGAATGTGATGGAAGGTTATGCTTTATATTCAACACTTGGTGCATCCAATACGGTAAGTTTTACCGGAAACCTTAACGCCGGTAATCAGTCGATTGGTTTTGTTACAGGATTTGATGCTTACAACTGGAATCTGTTCGGAAATCCATATCCTTCATCTGTTGACTGGGAAATGGTGGAAATTCCGGCTGGTATGAGCAATGAGGTGCATTACATTGATGCAGCTACCGGTGCTGACCTATCCTATGTAAAAGGTGTGGGTGGCGCAGGTTCACAATACATTCCGCCCATGCAGGGATTCTTTGTATCTGCGTCAGCAGGTGGTACCTTCTCAGTAGGTAATGACCAGAGAACACATATGGGAAGTGGACTGTTCTATAAAAATTCCAATCCCGACCTGGTTGTACTGCAGGCTTCCAACGGATCCTTCTCAGATGAGGCATGGATTCATTTCAACCAACTGGCTGAAGTAGAGCATGATGGTAAGTTTGACGCTTACAAACGGATTTCACTTTCCAATCCTTTGTTGCCGCAAATTTTCTCATACACACCAGCCGGTGTGAAACTCTCTGTCAATGGTATGCATGAAGTTCAGTCTGTTCCTGTAGGCTTTACCGCAGTGCAGTCAGGAGAGTTCACCCTTTCATTGAAAGAGAGTGGTGATTTCTCAGAACTACACCTGGAGGACCTTTTCAATGGTAGCATAACCAATTTGCTGACCGGTTCTTATTCCTTCCTCTTTAACGAAGGAGACCAGGAGAACAGATTTGTACTTCATTTTGGTCCGCTTTCTGTCAGCAATGCCATGGAGAGGGACATCAACGTATGGTCATACGGCAATGAAGTGATCGTTATGATGCCTGAACTTACCAGGGGCCTTGTGAAGATCTGCAACATGATGGGCCAGGAAGTCGTTTCAGCCGCTGTAACCGCTAACAGGAACGTATTGACCGTTTCTCAGAAGGGTTACTATGTGGTGACTGTGGTCAGTGACCAGACTGTTGTCACAGAGAAGGTATACATCCGCTAATGATAATAACAGAAAAAAACAGAGATATGAAAAAGGCATTCAAAACAATCGTTTTTACACTTTTTTTGCTGACAATTCCATTGTTGATGCTGGCACAAAATCCGCCGCATCCAAACGGAGGGAATGCTCCCGGATCGGGTAACACGCCAGTTGGTGGCGGTGCCCCCATTGGCAGTGGGTTGATAACGCTGCTGATTACCGGAGCCCTTTATGGCTCACGCAAAACTTTTACCGCATACCGATCAGAAATATAAACAAACGGAACGTGCATGATAAAACCCGGTATCGTACAGATGCCGGGTTTTTTATTTTTACAGTTTTAGTGTTTTGCAAAAGCTATGGAGGCAACACTCAGAAGGATGCCCGGGATTTTATGCAGGGTCTGCAGGCATGCTTCCATGGTTGCACCGGTAGTGATCACATCATCTACTAAAAGAATGTGTTTATTTTCCAGCTTTTCGGGTTGTGTGATCCCGAAAATCTCACTGACGTTTTCCCAGCGGTTGTAGCGGCTTTTTCTCGTTTGGGTGGATGTTTCAACATGCCGGATCACGCTGGATGTATCTACGTTAACCTGCATGGAATGGCCCAGTCCGTTGGCAAAAAGCTCTGCCTGATTGAAGCCGCGCAGCTTTAGTTTTTTTTTGTGCAGGGGAATGGGGATGATTACATCCACCGCCTGGAAATGTTCGGACTCTTTAAGCCGTGAACCATAATACCTTCCGATGAAATGTCCGATTTCCTGATGCCCTTTGTATTTAAACTGGTGCAACAGTTGCTGTACAGAACCACCCTTTTTATAATAATACAGCGAGGCGCCGGTCTCAAGTGGCACTCTTCCCCAGAATACCTGCGTTACCTCATTCTCTTTATCCTTGTGAAAATTCGTTTCTGGCAGGTGCATGAAGCAGCGCGAACAGATCACATGCTCATTTTTAAAGAGACTGCTTCCGCAAACTACGCATGTATTCGGGAAGAACAGGGCTATAAAATCATCCAGCATGCCGGTCATTTGAAATTGGGATCATGATTTTGAAAGACAAACTTACAAAAAAACAGAATACAGTTTCTTTAATTGACCTACCTTTGATTCAATAATAAATTGTTCTCAGATAAATTTTCAGACATGAAAAAAGGAAAAAAGAAGAGTGGAAGGAGTATCCATGAAAATACTTTCAAAAAATCGGTACTTGATGTTTTTGTTCAGAACCCTTTAAAAGTCTATAATTTCCGTCAACTGGCCCATCAGTTGGGTGTATCCGACAAAACCGGAAAACAGTTGGTGACGGATATTCTGGACAATCTTGCCGATCAAAAAGAAATCATTCTCCAGAACCGGGGAAAATACAAGCTCAATCCTGAAAACCTGAAATCGGTAGCCAGTGGGAACATCGTTACCGGAACTGTGGATATGAAGCAAACCGGCAAAGCGTATATCATCAGTAAAGAGCTTACGGAAGATGTTTTTGTCGCAGCCAACAATACCTATCATGCACTCAACGGCGATCTGGTGAAAGTTCGTCTGTTCCCGAAGCGAAAGGACAGAAAGCTGGAGGGGCGTATCATTGAAATTATTGAACGAAGTAAAAAGTATTTTGTCGGGGTGATTGAGCATTCCGGAAAGTATGCTTTTCTGATCCCTGACAATGTTGCAATCCCTATTGATATCTATATACCGGGAAACAGCCTGAATGGAGCAAAAAATGGTGAAAAAGCGGTGGCAAGGATTACCGACTGGCCAGAGCATTCCAAGAATCCGTTTGGGGAAGTAGTTGAGGTCCTTGGAAAACCAGGAGAGCATGAAGTGGAGATGAACTCTATCCTGGTGGATTATGGATTCCCGACAGGATTTCCAAAGCCGGTTGAATCCGAAGCCGGAAAAATGAGTGATATGATTACAGAAGAGGAGATAAAAAAGCGCAGGGATTTCAGGTCAGTATTTACCTGTACGGTTGACCCCGAGGACGCCAAGGACTTTGATGATGCACTTTCGCTCAAAAAACTGGATAACGGCAACTGGGAGGTAGGTGTTCACATCGCCGATGTCTCTTTCTACGTCAGGCCGGGATCACTCATCGAAGAGGAGGCATATAACCGGGCCACATCAGTGTATCTGGTTGACAGGGTGATCCCGATGCTTCCCGAGCGGTTGTCGAATGAGATATGTTCACTCAAACCGAACGAGGATAAACTATGCTATGGGGCGGTTTTCGAAATGAATGAGCAGGGACAGGTATTCAGGGAGTGGTATGGCCGCACCATCATCAATTCCGACTTCCGGTATAACTACGAAGAGGTTCAGGCTGTCATTGAAGGGGGTAAGGACCCTTTTCGCGATCAGATCATGGTTCTTCACCGGATTGCATCCCGGTTACGTGAAATCAGGTTCCGGAATGGGTCGATTGCCTTCAGCAGCCAGGAGGTTAAATTCAGGCTGGATGAAAATGGGAAACCCATTGAAGCATACATTAAGGAACAGAAGGACTCAAACCGGCTGATCGAGGATTTTATGCTGCTTGCCAATAGAAAGGTAGCGGAAAGGATCGGAAAGACAAAGCAAAACAAAGAACCAAAAACATTCATTTACCGTATCCACGATATGCCCAATCCGGAGAAACTCCAGACTTTCGCCGATTTTGTGGCAAAACTGGGGTATAAGATACAGACCGGGTCACAAAAATCCATTTCGGCTTCTCTGAATAATCTTTTCAACCAGATCAAAGGAAAGGGAGAAGAGAACATGATTGAAGCCATTGCCATCCGGACGATGGCCAAAGCGGTTTACTCAACCCATAACATTGGTCATTATGGCCTGGCTTTCAGGCACTATACCCATTTTACTTCACCCATCCGCCGTTATCCCGACCTGATGGTACACCGTTTACTGGATAAGTATTTGAATGGAAACCCCTCGGTGAATCCGGCGGAATATGAGGAGAAGTGCAAGCATTCATCCGACATGGAACGAAAAGCACTGGAAGCTGAAAGGGCTTCCACCAAATACAAGCAGGCAGAATTCCTGCTGGATAAAATAGGGCAGGAGTTTTCAGGCTTGATCTCAGGGGTGAGCAAGTGGGGTCTTTTTGTTGAACTGGATGGCAATAAGTGTGAAGGAATGATTTCACTGCGTTACCTGGATGATGATTTTTACTACCTGGATGAGGAGAATTATATGGTTGTAGGAGCCCAACAGGGGAAAGAATACAAACTTGGAGATCCTATCCGGATCAGGGTGAAGAGGATAGACCTTTCAAAGAAACAGATGGATTTTGAACTGGCCTAAAGCGGGGTAATATCAAGTGAAAAAGAGAATCGGTAGAATAACTTGATGTGCAGTCCATCATTCAGTCCTAACCGGTAGACAAGCATCAGGATAACCATGACCCCCAAAACAAACCATTTGATCTGGTTTGGTCTTTTTTCACTTGTAAACAATTTAGATGGTCTTGCTTTCCTGTTGAAAATAAGCGGAACAACAGCAAATACAAGAGTGATCAGGTTTCCCGTATCATATGGAAGGTTATTGGGTATTTTAACGAGTAAAATAATTCCTGTTCCTATAATCCATGGAAGGAATGCCTGATAGAGCAGAAATTTGAACCGGTTCTCAGGTTTGATCCGTGTGAGTGAGTAAGAGGTGTCAAGGAACCTGGGTGCAGCATAGTATCCTATGACTCCTAAAAGAAACAGAAAAGTAAGTGAAAAGAGGATTTTCCAGAACATGTTCAGATACAGCCAGGCGGCTACATACCCAAAGCCTTCATCGAATGAGACACCCGATGCAAAGGCACCAAGAAACAGATTAAAACCATGGAGTCCGATCCACAGGAAAAACAGCCTCGTATGCTTACCCAGGTTAGCCCTGATTGCAAAAAACCGAAGAAAGATAAATCCAATGATGATCGAAATCACCGGTCCGGAGAGGGTTACTATGATGATATTGGTTCGAAACCAAAGGGGCGAGAAATCATTAAATGCCAGATCGTAGTAAAAAAGCACAGAGTCTATCCTCCAGCCGGCTGCCATGAACAAAACCGTAAACTGATAAATCATATAAACCAGCAGGTGTGCAATGATAAAAAGGATTGTGGAATTAACCAAATAGGTTAGGCTGCTTTGGGTTTTTAGTTTACCAGGTTCTGCAGAACCTTCGACAGCAGTATAATCCAGGTCCAATCCGCCAATTTTTTTGTAACCAGGAAAATATCGTCTGATAAACTGGATTCTGTTCTCTTTCCTTTCAGCCCTTTTTAGTCTCTGCTGGACCTTCCTTTTATAGTTTCTTTTTTTGCGTTCGTGTCTGCTTCTCTCAATTTTTTCTTGAATTGTTCTAAAACTAAACAGACTACTCAACCTCCGTCTTTTTTCCCTGGCGATTTTTTTTCTGATCTGGTCCGGGGTTCGTGGATTCACGTAAGTTTTTGCTTCAATTTCCTCATCAGAAGCAGCAGGTCCCAAATAGGGTCTGTACTCTTTTGGTGCAGATCCTGAAACAAAAACCTCCCGGAAGTATCTTTGAATATTCCGGAAAAATCTTGAAACAGGACCCCTTTTTCTATGACCGTGCCTCCCTTTGTTCACAGATGCCAATCAGGTTTCTTTTTTTAATGAAAGACAAATGTATGAAAGATTTTGTACTTTAGCTCTCCGATCGTTAAATATTTTCCCGGGTATTTGGTTTTAATTGTTTAATGTGATTCTGCATGATAAGAAGACTTGTTGATAAAGGAAGTGAGATCATCAGGAAATATCACTTGTATGCATTTAAAGATGTGGTCATTTTCATGGCTATCCTGATCATCTTTCATTTGCTGTGGAAATTGTTTGTCAGAGATGTATTGGCCGTTGGTTTTATCAGGGACTCAGCCAACTGGCTGGCTGAATTTGTGTATATGCAGTCGAGGTGGATTCTTGATGGTATAACCTCCCAGGTGACTGCTTTTGACGAGATGACCATCAATGGCAGGAATCACAAAAATGTTTTTTTTCATGCACCCAACATTGGTTATGTATATGTGAACCAGAGTTGTTCGGGATTAAAACAGTTTTATCAGTGGTTTTTTCTGATGATCCTCTACCCGGGACCATGGCGACACAAAATCTGGTTCATTCCCCTGGGACTGGTTGTCATACATTTCGTCAACATTTTAAGGGTTTTAGGGATGGTTGCAGTGACCATGCACCTCCCAGAACATTGGGATTTTATGCATGACTACATCATGAGGCCTTTTTTCTATGTAGTGATGTTTGGATTATGGGTGTGGTGGAATGAAAAGTATTACCTGAAATCACGGCAGGTCAGATCTTAGGTGTTTAATCTCGGTCTCTAGCAGATTATTCATGAAAATACACCCTCTTGACCCGTCTTGAAATGTTGGTTAGCACTTCGTATGGGATGGTATCCATCCGCTCTGCAAGTTCACTGATGGGGTGATCCTTGTCGAAGATGATCACCTCACCACCTTCCTGTGCATCAGTTCCTGAAACATCAACCATACACATATCCATACAGATATTGCCAACCACAGGAACGGGCTTATTTCCGGCATATAATATTCCTTTTCCGTTGCTGAGTCTTCTGCTCAAACCATCGGCATATCCAATCGGGACAACGGCTAAATCCATATCTTTTTCGGCTATCCCGTTACGGTTGTATCCAATAGTCTCCCCTTTCCTGACTTTTCTGATCTGAGAAATGGTTGATCTGAGTGTGCTTACATTTTCAAGCATCTCTTTTTCTTCAGGAATAGATGGTATTCCGTAAAGACCAATACCCAGACGAACCATCTCAAACTGGAAGGCCGGGAAGCGGCTGATACCAGCCGAGTTCAAAATATGTCGCTGAATGGGATGATCTGCCATAACCGTGATCTGGTGGGCCATGCTTTCAAACAGGCTGACCTGACGGTGCGTGAACTCGTCATCAGAAGGCTTTTCTGCAGAAGCAAGGTGAGAAAAGACCGACTGTACATAAATCATAGGTAGCTCTTTTAGTTGTGTGATGAGTGATTCTATCTCTTCTTCAACAAATCCAAGCCGGTGCATTCCGGTGTCGAGTTTTATGTGGATCTTAACCGGGTTGTTATCGGGAATAATATTGTTAACGGTTGCCTCCCTGAGCAGTTGCAATGACCTGAAATTATATATTTCAGGTTCAAGATTGTGCTTGATGATGGCATCAAAACCCTGTTCATCAGGGTTCATCACCATAATGGGTGTTTTAATGCCTGCTTTCCGAAGTTCAACCCCTTCATCTGCATAGGCAACTGCAAGGTAATCAATGCGGTGATACTGCAGCACATTGGCAATTTCAAAACTTCCGCTGCCATAGGAAAATGCCTTGACCATGGCCATGATGGCCGTGTCAGGGTTCAATTTCTGACGGTAATGGTTTAGATTATGAACGAGGGCGTTCAGGTTGATCTCAAGTACGGTTTCATGTGCTTTCTGTTGCAGTGCCTGACTGATCTGTTCGAACTCAAACATCCTCGCACCTTTTACCAAAATGGACTCATTCTGGAATTCTGCAAATGAAAACCGGGTGATGAAATCACTGGTTGTCGGGTAAAAGTACTTCTCTATTTCAAACTGACCGGCCTGTTTTGCGATAGAACTTCCAATACCAATGATGCGGTCAATGCCTTTCTGCCGCAACAACAATGCGATTTCACCATAAAGTTCATTCTCATTCATGCCACTTTGGAGGATATCAGACAAGATCACTGTTTTTCGCCTGTGCTGGTTTTGCTGGTTCATAAAATTGAGGGCGATTGTCAGTGAATTGATGTCGGAATTATAGCTGTCGTTGATGATGGTGCAATGATTGATCCCTTCTTTCAGCTCAAGCCGCATGGCCACAGGCTGGAGTTCAGACATGCGGCGGGCAATGACATTGTTTTTATAACCTAAATGCAGCATGGTTGCCCAGCAATGAATCGCATTTTCAACAGAGGCATCATCACGGAAAGGAATCCGGATGCTTATTTCCTCTTTTCTGAAAATCGCTTTTATATCGGTTGACTGGTCATCGTTTCTTCCAACATGGATGATTTTCAGGTTGGCCTCCTGTTTATGGCTCCATGTAAAGGGTGTGATTTCACGCAGTAATTCACTCCTGATAACTGTTTCCTGAATATCAGGGTAATCAGGTGAATAGATCAGGGTCTTCACCTTGGTGAAGAGTTTGAGCTTTTCTCCGGCTTTTTGCCTGAAATTGATGAAGTTTTCACTGTGGGGCGGTCCTATGTTTGTGAAAATTCCGATTTCGGGTTGTATGATGGCTTGCAACTGCTCCATTTCATTAGGCTCTGACAATCCTGCCTCAAATATTCCCAATTGCGTTTCTTCTTTCAATTGTAGAACCGAAAGCGGGACACCTACCTGCGAATTATAACTTTTGGGGCTCCGCGTGATGAAATAATCTTCTGACAGCAGTTGGAACAGCCACTCTTTGATGATGGTTTTGCCATTACTACCCGTGATACCGATTACCGGTATATTGAAACTTCTTCTGTGGTGTGCTGCCATTTTCTGGAGAGCAACCAATGTGTCGGGAACAAGAATGGTGTTGGATCCCTTCGGAGCAAATGAGGGATCAGAGATCATAAAATTTCTTACACCTTTCTCAAAAGCTTCCATGATGTAATGATGACCGTTATTTTTCCTGGTCACCAATGCGATAAACAGGCAGTTATCGGGATTGATAAGCAGGCGTGAGTCAATGAGGAGATCAGTGACAGATTTGTTTGCATAAGCATCACACATCAAGTTGCCAACCGTCAGTTTGGCCAGTTGATCAACGAAATACTGCATCTTGTCTTGAATTTAAGTCTTTTCCCGGCTAAACTTCCAGAAAGTCTTTTTGTTGTTCCTCTCTGCTGCCATTGTTTATGTAGCGGATGCCAGGTGGTTCGAGCGGATTTTTTGTGAGTTCCTCATATTGCTTACGGTTCCGGTGAATATCAATCGCCATATACAATGCATGTCTGAAAGAATCAGGTGAAGCTATATTTTTACCGGCGATGTCAAATGCTGTACCGTGGGCAGGTGATGTCCGCACGATGGGCAACCCGGCGGTAAAGTTGACACCCTGCTCAAATCCAAAGGTTTTAAAAGGCAACATACCCTGGTCGTGATACAGGGCGAGAATTCCGTCAAAATTGCGGTAGTTGGAGGAGCCAAAAAATCCATCGGCAGGATAGGGTCCGAATGCAAGAATCCCCATCTCTCTGGCTTTCCGGATAGCAGGTTCGATAAACGCTACCTCTTCGGTTCCGATCAATCCATTATCACCAGCATGCGGATTGAGTCCCAATATCGCCACTTTGGGTTTTCCGATGTTAAAATCCATCCTGAGGCTTTTTTCCAGGACTTTGATCTTATTAAGAATCACTTCTGTGGATATTTGATGGCTGACCTGACTGATGGGTATATGACCCGTAATGATTCCAATCCGGAGGTCACCGCTCACCATGAGCATCAGGTGGTTTTCAACATTAAATTTGCTTGCCAGGTACTCAGAATGACCTGAGAAGTTAAACTGATCAGACTGGATATTGCTTTTGCTGATAGGAGCCGTTACCAGGGCATCCACCTTTCCCCATTTCAGGTCTTCTATGGCTTTCTCCAATGCGAGAAATGCCAACTCGCCGGCCTTTTTTGAGATGTTACCAATGTCCACTTTCACTTCATCCATATATACATTGATGATATTGGGTTTCCTGGGAGTGGCGTAATCGGCTTTTTTGATGAGATTGATGTTGACCTCACCCAGATCAAACGCCTTCCGGTAATAAGATGCAATTTTGGAAGAACCATAAATGACAGGTGTGAAGAGTTCAAGCAAGCGCTTGTCAGTCATTACTTTAAGAATGATTTCGTAGCCAATGCCATTGAAATCCCCATGGGTTATCCCAATTTTTATCGGGTCACTCTGTACGTTGGTCATCATCGTTTACTTTTCTGTTGATTTATGAAGCAAAAAGTCATACAGCAATCTGACTGGAATTCCTGTTCCCCCTTCCGGATAGAATGTGTGTGGTTTCTCAAGGTAAGCCGGCCCGGCTATGTCGAGATGGATAAACGGATAATCTGTGAAATGCTCCAGGAATTTACCGGCTGTGATGGCTCCTCCGTTGGCTCCCCCCATGTGTTTGATATCGGCTACACCCGATTTCAGCTCTTCGCCGTATTCTTTCCATAATGGGAACTCCACGAGCCTTTCATAGATCCGTTCTCCGCTCTCTTTCAATTTCCTGTAATGGGTGGCGGCTTTGGCCTGCATGGCTGCAATGCCATACATCCCGATGGCGCGCATGGCACTTCCGGTAAGGGTGGCCACATTGATCACCAGTTCAGGATCGTATTTCTTTGCATAACTCAGGGCATCTGCCAGGATCATGCGGCCCTCAGCATCGGTGTTGATCACCTCCACCGTTGAACCGTTGTGCATGGTAATGATGTCGCCATTCACATAGGCATTGCCGTTGGTACGGTTATCGGTAGCCGGGATCAGCGCTATTACCCAAACATTCAGCTTCGATTTGGCAACAGCATACAGCGTCGCAGATGCTGAGGCCCCGCCGGCCATGTCCATTTTCATGTCGTTCATTGACGAGCCGGTCTTCAGGTTCATACCTCCGGTATCGTAAACCACACCTTTTCCAACCAGCACCACCGGTTTTTTGTTGACCGCCTTTTTCGGTTTCCATTCCATGATGGTGAAGGTAGGAGGATCAACGCTGCCTTTGTTCACGGCAAGCAGTCCACCCATCTTCAGCGTTTCAATCTTCTTTTTGTTCAGCACTTCAACATTGGCGCCGGCCTCTTTACCCATTTTGGCCATTTCGTCGGCGATCCTCTCCGCGTTGAGCCACGCCACAGGCTCATTCACCATATCACGGCAACGGTTCACAGCATTCACCAGGATATTGAGCCTGTCAACCTGTTCTTCCGTTACCCCGCGACTGTGAATATAAATGCTGTTCAGCGAATTCAATTTTTCCGAAGGCCTGGTCTTGTATTTCAGGAACTGGTAGTTTTTCAGGACCAACCCTTCAGCCAGGGCAAGCATTTCTGCAGGTTTGTTTTCAGGATCTGCCAGTACTATCGCGTTGAGCTTATGTTCGTTGATCACCGGCTGAAGTTTTGCTCCTTCCTCACGGTAATTTTCAAGGCTGATGTATTTGTTTCTTTCTTTTTCCACAACCAGCACAAAAACCCGGTGCGAAAGCCTGTTGAAGACAAACAACCTCTTTTTATGTTCCTTGTTGAAATCCCTGATAAAGTCTATTTCATGAGTCGTCAGCACGTCCTCTTTAAGGTTTCTTATTTCGGTAACGACCAGCGCTATGTTGTCCTTTTGCGTATATGAGCCTGTTAAATGAATAATCGTCTGCATCTTAAAGGTCTGTTGATTTTTTCAGGTCGCAAAGATAGGGAGAAAAGGGGAAAGATGAGGGTGGTTCCTATCACTATTGCAACTTTTCATTTTGCTGTTCAGGGTTATTAAATTGTTCATGTTATTTCTCTTTTATTTACCGGCCTTCCACAAAGATAATGTTTGCGGCCACAGTTCTAACTCAGGCTGATTCAGCATCCATATCATGTTTTACTGTGTAAACATTTGTTGACCTTATGACCAAGAATGAAACTTTAGAAACCAACCCCCTGTCATTGCAAGAGAGGAACGGCCGAAGCAATCTTTGACAACTTTTTTTTATAAATCGAATTTTTTATAAATTTGAGAGCTATAAAACCCAACTATTATGAAAAAAATTTTACCATTCATTTTTGGTTTAGTAAGCCTTCATTTCGCCGTTTCACAAACGGTCCAGTTAGATGTAAAAGTCTTTCTCGAAGGGCCGTTTACTGCCGGGCAAATGACCACGGATTTAAACAGTTCGGGGTTTCTGCCTTTGACACAACCTTACGGGTCACCACCCTGGAATTACGGAGGCGTTGAAACAGTTTCCGCCATTCCCAATGCTGATATCGTTGATTGGGTGTTGATTGATCTGGTCTCAGTCACCTTTGCCGTTGATACAGCCAAATTGTATCTACTCGACCGAAAGGCCTGCTTCCTTTTAAAAACCGGTCTGGTGAAGGATTTTGACGGAGTGAGTCTTCCAACATTCCAGCATGATGGTCAGACTCCTTTTCATGTGCGCGTTCATCACCGGAATCATATGAATATTATTTCATCTTCTGAACTTACTGAAGATTTGGGCTTATATTCATGGGATTTCTCAACAGGCAGCGAAAAAGCGCTTGGAGGCGTGCATACACAGAAAGAGCTAAGTCCGGGAATCTGGGGAATGATCTCGTCAGATGGGAATGCCAGCGGGCAGGTCAACAATGTTGACAAGAATGAGGTCTGGCTTCCAGAACTTGGTTTGTCAGGATATCTTTTCGGTGACTTTAATATGAACGGCCAGGTAGATATGAATGACAAGCTGACACAATGGATGCTGAATGCCGGGAAAGGTTCTCATCCGGTTCGCGATTCAATTGTTGTTCCCCCTTTCACATCATGTGGAGATGCCATTACAGATATTGACGGAAATGTTTACAACACCGTTCTCATAGGAACACAATGCTGGATGAAGGAGAACCTGAAAACGACAACGTATAAAAATGGCACGCCCATTCCAAACGTTACCGATAACTCAACCTGGGCAAATCTCACAACTGGCGCATACGTTTGGTACGACAATGATATAAACTGGAAGGACAAATACGGTGCTTTGTATAACTGGTATGCGTCTGTTGATGGCAGTGGCATTTGCCCTGAAGGGTGGCATGTTCCAAGTCACGATAATTTGACTATACTCACCGATTTCATAGGGGGAACATCATCACCAACCGGCCAAAAACTTAAATCGTGCCGACGAGTAAATTCACCTCTTGGTGGCGATTGCAATACAAGCACACATCCTCGCTGGGGCGAAGATACCTGGTCCTTGCATTATGGTACAGACGATTACGGTTTTTCAGGCCTTCCGGGTGGCTACCGATATGCACTGGGTTCCTTCAACATTATGGGTTTCGTTGGTATTTGGTGGACATCAACTGAAGCCACATCGCTCAATGCATTGGCTTTTAGCCTTGTTTACAATATCAGCCATGTGAATTTTTTCGATGAAAGCAGAAAAGAGGGTTATTCAATCCGCTGTCTCAAAGGCATCCCTCTAAACCAACCCCCGAATCAACCTGCAAACCCATCCCCCGGAGATGGAGCCACAAATGTTGATATAAACACTTTACTTTCATGGACATGTTCCGACCCGGATGGAGATGAGCTTCTCTACAAAATCTATTTCGGCACTGACCCAATCCCCGAACTCATTTTTACCAATTACCCGGATACATTTTACCTTCCCGGTATGTTAGATTACGGATCAACATATTTCTGGAAAATCGTTGCTTACGATATTCACGGCGATTCAACAGAAGGGAGTCTCTGGTCATTTACCACCGAGCCTGATCCATGGACTTGCGGTGATCAAATATCTGATATTGATGGAAATACGTACAACACTGTTCAGATAGGGAATCAATGCTGGATGAAAGAAAACCTGAAAACAGCAACTTACAGAAATGGCACGCCCATTCCAAACGTTACCGATAACTCAACCTGGGCAAACCTTACCAGCGGAGCTTATGCATGGTACGTCAATGACATTAACTGGAAAGACAAATACGGAGCTTTGTACAACTGGTTTGCAGTAGTCGACCCCAATGACCTTTGCCCCACAGGCTGGCATGTACCCACTCACAATGAATGGACTGCATTAACGACTTTTATTGGTGGCACATCATCACCCAATGGCAATAAACTGAAGTCTTGCCGGCAAGACAATTCTCCTTTGGGAGGAGATTGCAACACATCAGTCCATCCAAGATGGGACCAAGACAATACCCACTATGGTACAGATGATTTCGGCTTTTCAGGACTCCCGGGCGGCCTCCGTTTCAACGATGGTTACTTCGACTACATTAGCAACTACGGCATCTGGTGGTCTTCGACGGAGTCCTCATCAGGCAGTGCCTGGTTCCGCAGCCTTTATTATGACGATGGCTCCGTGATCATGGGCGGCAGCAATAAGCGAAATGGCTTTAGTGTCCGTTGCCTCCGGGATTAGTTGTGCACTGGTGCTTATTCAGGATACAAAGGCACATTGTATTAATAAACTGAATAAGTGAACTATAAACAAGACTTCGGCGTGAGCTCAGTCGAACGCTGGTGGGCTGGAAACGGAATAACAATTAAGGGAAGAAACGAGCTGTTACAGATAAACAGAAGACTCACAAGCACTTTTGAGAGTTATGAGAATCCAGAGATGATCCACCGGCAGGGAACACCAGGGGAATCTGCCAAACCACCCTGCGGTGCTTTTATCTAAGGATAGAGGTGTTGAGCGGACAGGGAAAAGGGGTGCTGAAAGAAGCATCTCAGGTGTATATACAAGAGCTGAACGAAAGTGAACTGATCGATGAGGTGTCGAAACGTACATAGACAGTGTCAGAAACCGGGGGAACTTAGTCTGTCCCGGGACAAGTGCAGGAATTACCTGAGAAAATTGCCTGCATTGGCACTCGGCATACAGGCAGCAGGAATTGTATATGGGCTTTTTTATGGAACAGTGGAAGCCAACTGTTGATGGAAATCGAAACGACACAAGCGGAGACCCCGTGAGGTCAAAAGTAGAGATACAACAGTTGGTGGCGGATGAAGCTGTAGTAGTGATGAAGTTTCTGTAATGGGAATGGAGCGAAGGGCTTCAGCAGACAGTATTTAACAACATCAACAACTTAACAAAGGATGATTGAGGAGTTAAAGACAAAGACACAACCAATAAGTAAAGAACAGGTTTGGTCTGCGTGGAAAAAGGTAAAACGAGGTGGAAAAGGCATGGGAATAGACCATGTGAGCATGGAGAAGATAACACAGAACCCACGTAAATACCTGTATCCCTTATGGAATCGTTTAGCAAGCGGTAGTTATTTTCCGCCGCCGGTCAGACAAGTGCCAATTTCAAAAGGGAAAGGCAAAGAAAGGATGTTGGGCATACCCACGATTATAGACAGGGTAGCACAGGAAGTGATAAGGGTAGAATTAGAGAAGATAGTCGAACCCAAGTTTCTTCCCAGTTCATTTGGATACAGACCGGGCAAGAGCGCCCACGATGCCATTGAACAATGTGCCCGTAACTGTTGGCAAAGGTGGTATGTAGTTGACATAGACATCAAGGGTTTCTTTGACAACATAGACCACGAACAAATGATGCAGATTCTGCGAAAACACACAAGTCAAAAGCACATCTTGTTGTATAGCGAACGCTGGCTGAAAGCATCCATTGTCGCACAAAATGGAGATTTGCAAACAAGGACTAAAGGCACACCCCAGGGTGGAGTAATAAGCCCATTATTTGCAAACATTTATCTTCATGAAGCATTCGACCAGTAGATTACAGACACACAACCGCTAATTGTATTTGAGAGATACGCTGATGACATTGTAATCCACACACGGAGCTTAGAGCAATCTAACTTCATCTTGGATAAATTGAAGATAAGGCTAAAGGAGTATTCTCTGGAAGTCCATCCTGAAAAGACGAGGATAGTTTACTGTTATCGTACTGCACGCTTTCACAAAGAAAGTAAGCAGATACCAACATCCTTTGACTTTCTGGGGTTCACCTTCAAACCAAGACTGTGCGCAAAATCAAACGGAGAGAAATTTTGGGGTTTTAGGCCAGCAATAAGCAGAAAGAGCGAAAAGCGTATTAATGACGAAATAAAGAGATTAGCAATTCATCAATGGGTGCAATACACCATCCATGAACTTGCACATGCTCTTTCGTCAAAAATACGTGGTTGGATCAATTACTACGGAAAATTCCGAATATCAGAATTGCAAAAAGTGTTCAGACTGTTGAATATCCGATTAGCAAAATGGGCACGGAAGAAGTATAAGTTAACCAACTTTGCGAAATCTTACGGCTGGTTGAAAAGAATCATAAAGTTCTATCCAAATACATTTGTTCATTGGGAATATGGCTTCACTGGTTAGGTTTGTCTGGAAGAGCCGTATGATGGGAGACTGTCACGTACGGTTCTGTGAGAGGCTTGGGGTGAAATTCCCCTTGCCTACTTAGCGACGCTTTGACTATTTGACTATTTGTCTATTTGCCCCGTCTATTGGCGGGGCCAATTTTTTTTTGAAATGGTAATAAAGGAAATACCAGAAAAAGATAAAAACAACGCATCGTATTGCTTTCTTTTTAATGAGAGGGATTGTTTTGGCGCGCCTATGAAAAATCGGTGATGATTTTTGTTAATAATATCAGGAAATATGCATAGATTAAAAATACTACCAAAATGTGGCTCAGGAAGTTGTTTATTTGGGATTTCCGGATTGTTTCCGGGTTTTGCCCAAGATCACCGGGGATGGGATAAAGCCCAAAGAAGATGAGAAATCTTAGGTCTTCGGCATGAATGCCGGAGCAATCCAGAAATGCCGTTGCAAAGCATGAATGCCGGAACAAATAAAATGAATTGAACTGAATTGCTCCGGGCCTCAGCCTGGAAATAGAATAGAACAAGAAATTATCATGGGTTTTAGCCCATTAAATATATTTCATTTCTTCATCAAAAACAGTTAACATGCCATATCTCAAAGTCTGGATTCATTTGGTCTGGGCCACCAAAAGCCGCAAACCATTACTAACCGGCGAAATCCGTCACACAGTTTTTAATCACATCCGTGAAAATGCCAAAACCAAAAACATCCATCTTGATTTTATCAATGGATTTACTGAACATGTGCATTGTCTTGTGTCACTGAATGCAAAACAAACCATCGCTGAAGTAACTCAACTCATCAAGGGGGAATCCTCTTTTTGGATCAATAAAAACAATCTGACGAAAACAAAATTTGAGTGGCAGGATGACTACTATGCTGTATCGGTTAGCCATTCGGCAGTCAACAGAGTGAGAGAGTACATCAAAAACCAGGAAAATCACCATCAAACAAGGACATTTGCCCAGGAAGTTGATGAATTTATCCGGAAATATGGATTTGAAAAGCTTTCTGACTGATTTTTTTGAAAAATGATAAAACAAAAGACTAACATGAGCCCAGGATCATCGGGATGGGCTAAAGCCCAAAAAAGATGAGAAATCTTTGATCTGATATCTCCGGCATGAATGCCGGAGCAACTCATGAATGCCGGAGCAACTCATGAATGCCGGAGCAACTAACGAATGCATGAATAATTCAATGGCTCCGGGCTTCAGCCCGGAGATAATTGATGAAACAACAAATTATCGGGCTTTAGCCCATCAAATAAACTATATTTCTTTATCAAAAAACAGTTAACATGCCATATCCCAAAGTCTGGATTCATTCTGTCTGGGCCACCAAAAGCCGCAAATCCAGCCCTTCAGCGAAGTCTCAATAAGCAGCCAAAGTTTAAACGCAGGTTGCTGACTACGCTGCGTGAGGTCATAATCTCCGATTATTTTCCGCTATAAATGCCATTTATCCCCAGACAAACCCTTCATTGCGACGGAGTTCCAATGAACATTGGAGCAACCGAAGCAATCTAAACCGGAATTCATTAAACAAAGGATTATCCAGCCTCCCAATTCACTTTTTCAATATTAGCAACAAATCCTGCGTTTATTTGTATTATTGTCAGCACATAAAACTTTCATCATGACTTCAAAAAGATTTATATTGCTTGTTTTGCTCTTTATAATGGCTGGATTGCTGGTTATCTCATGTAAAAAAGATAAGGAAGAAGATACCCCACCTCCGGTGCCTCAGGTCCAGCTTAAATTTTTCTTCAGTAACAGGGTAGGAACTACTACGCTAAACTTTGACCAGATCATGTACCAGAATGAATTAGGGAATCTTTACAGCATTTCTACCCTTCAGTATTTTATTTCCGACATCAAACTCAACAAACCGGATGGCAGCAGCGTGTTGATTGACACCATCCACTATGTTGACGGAAAGGATCAGAACACCCTTTTATTTACACCTTCAATGAAAGTACCGGCTATAGATTACAGCTCCATCTCCTTTATCTTCGGGTTGAATGAAGAAAAAAATGTAACAGGAGCCTTTACAAACCCACCGGAGAGCCTCATGGAGTGGCCGGTTCCGATGGGCGGTGGTTACCATTACATGAAACTTGAAGGGAAGGTTGACAACGATGGTGTGATTGAGAACTATCAGGCGCATACCGGGCCGACGATGGGTAATCCCTATTATATCGAGGTTACTTTACCCTCATCTGCATTTACTGCAAAGAATGGTCTGATCATCACCATCGGGATGAACATCAATAACTGGTGGACGAATCCCAACACCATTGACCTGAACGACATGACCTCAATCATGATGAACATGGATGCCCAGCAGCAACTGAAAGAGAATGGCGGAGATGTGTTTTTCCTTGAATCCGTTGAATAGAACTATCTCTAATCCTATACAATGATGCGATTGCGCTTACTTATTCCGGCCGGTTTTTTCATTCCGTTTGCATTCCTGGTCTTCCTGATGATCCACGGATGCAGCAAGGATGAACCAGTCACGGATATTCCCGGTGAAGTCTATGATCCAACGCCTTACGATCTGCAAATTCCTAAAGGTTTTCCTGATATGGCCATCCCGGTTGATAACCCGATGACGGTGGAAGGCGTTGAACTTGGCAGGATGTTGTTCTATGATCCGATCCTCTCAGCCGAAAGCAAGCAAGCCTGTGCAAGTTGCCATGCGCAGGAATATGCCTTCACCGACAACGGAAAGCGTTTCAGCATGGGGATAGATGGAATTGAAGGAACACGATCCAGCATGGCGGTGATCAATGCAGGCTGGATGCCCTCTTTCTTCTGGGATGGGCGTAGCTCAACTTTAGAAATCCAGGCCTTTGACCCTGTCACCAATCCGATTGAGATGCACAACACCTGGCCTGCCGCCGTATCAGCATTGAATAGCCATGAACTTTATCCCGATCTGTTTTTCAAAGCGTTCGGAACCCGCAACATTGACTCAACACATGTAGTGAAAGCCATTGCACAATTTGAGCGTACCCTCATCTCATCAAACTCAAAATGGGATCGTTACCTGAAGGGTGAAGTGCAGTTGTCGCAATCCGAAACAAAAGGTTTTGAGATTTTTTTCACCGAAAAAGGCGACTGCTTCCATTGCCATTCAACCATCCTGTTTACCGATAACCTCTTCAGAAACAACGGTCTGGATGCCACATTTACCGATAAAGGACTTTATGAAGTAACCGGGGATCCGAATGATATGGGCAAGTTCAAAACTCCCACGCTCCGCAACCTCGATTACACAGCTCCCTACATGCACGATGGGCGGTTTGCCACGCCGGAGGAGGTCATTGACTTTTACAGCCATGGGCTGCAGTGGTCGGAGACCATTGATCCGCTGATGAAAAATGTTCACCAGGGCGGTATTCAACTCACACCGGATGAAAAGGCTTTTCTGATCGCCTTTTTAAAAACCCTGAATGATCCGGATTTTATCACCAATCCGGACTTTTCCAATCCGTTTCTCAATGAAGAATAACCCGGTCAAAGCTCTGTTCACCCTCCTTTTTCTGTTGACGGCGATCAGCATTTTTGGCCAGATCCAGTTGATCCCTCTTACCGGTGTACCTGTGATCCATGCAGGCGACACACTGAAGAATCCCTGGGCGGGCGGGTTCAACTCACCGCAATTCTCAGCCATTGACCTGAACAGCAACGGGATCAAAGACCTCGTAGCTTTTGAACGGAATTTTTACGGCGTGATCAAAACCTTCATCAACGAAGGAATTCCCGGCGAGGTCAGCTACCGGTTTGAACCTGAGTTCAGGTGGTTTTTCCCACGGATACAGAACTGGGCTTTGCTGGTTGATTACGATGGCGATGGAAAAGAGGATCTCTTCACATCGGTTCCGGCCGGAATAGCCGTTTATAAAAGTACCGGAGACGATACGGGTCCCAAATTCAGCCTCATCACATCTTTACTTCAAACACAGGGCCTGAACGGGCCAACGAACCTGTATGTGCCTCCGCCGGACATTCCCGCCATTGCAGACATAGACAACGACGGGGACATGGATATTCTCACATTCGACATCTCAGGCAGCACCGTTGAGTACCACAAGAATCTTTCTGTTGAGAACCATGGGAACCCCGGCCAACTGGAGTTCGAATTGAAAAATGCCTGCTGGGGCTATTTTTCCGAGGGAGCCACTACAAATACAATCCATCTTTACGACACATGTGATGTAAATGTAGAAGACCCTGAAAAATCCGGCAAACATCCCGGCTCAACTCTATTGGCTCTGGATATGAACGGAAACGGCGTAAAAGACCTGCTGCTGGGTGATCTCACCTACCCCAATATGACCCTGCTCATGAACGGGGGTACAACTACCGCTGCCATCATGGTTTCAACCGATACGCAGTTTCCTTCGAACTCTTTGCCGGTTGACCTTACCCTGTTCCCTGCGGCATACCTGGTGGATGTAAACAATGACGGACTGGATGACCTGATCATTGCTCCCAACAACCCCAATACCTCCGAAAATCATGATCATATCCTGTATTACCGAAATACCGGAACGGCTGATGTTCCTGAGTTCACTTATCAGCAAAAGGGATTTTTGCAGGAGGGCATGATTGATGTGGGAGAGGGCGCTTTTGCCGTTTTTTTTGATGAGGACGCCGATGGGCTGATGGACATCATCGTCGGAAATTTTGGCTACTTCAGCGGTCCCTCAGATTATACGAGCCGGCTGGCACTACTCAGAAACACCGGCACTGCTGAGAAACCTGCATTTGACCTTGTAACTTCGGACTATACCGCGCTTTCGGTATTCGGATTCAAAGGCATCTATCCGGCGTTTGGCGACATGGACGGGGATGGTGACCTGGATATGCTGATCGGGGATGAAGAGGGGAAGCTGCACTACTTCAGAAACGATGACGGAGCAGGAAACCCCACGCAGTTTACCCTGGCCGGGCCGGATTATATGGGTATTGATGCCGGCGTGTCGGCCAGGCCGCAGATCATAGATGTGAACCGGGATGGTTTGCCCGACATCCTGGTGGGTGAACGCAGCGGAACCATCAGGTATTACGAGAACACCGGCACACCCGGAAATCCAAATTTTTCATCCGTTCCTTCAAACGAGCTTTTTGGTGGGATTGACGTGATGCCCGAATGTTGCACCGGTTACAGCGCCCCCTTCATGACAGAGGACAGTACCGGGGCTTATATGCTGTATGTCGGCTCGGAGCAGGGGATGCTTTACCTTTACAACAACATTGACGGAAACCTGAACGGCAGTTTCAACCTGGTGGATTCGGTTTACATTTGCGGACTGAATGTGAATGTTTCAGGAGCGGACATTACCAATAACGGCCGGCTTGAATTTGTTTACGGCGAATATGCCGGAGGCATCGGGCTGCTGCAAAAAGGTTCTCCCCAGGGCATTGGGATAAATAATACCCGGTATACCGGATTACAGTTCTCCATCTATCCCAACCCCTCAGGTGATTTTGTCAACATCATATTTCCGGCAGGAAACCCCGGTGATCACTTCCTGTTGCAGGTCTATAACCTCTTCGGGCAACTACTTCTCAGCCAGTCGTTCCCAAACTCAACCGGAAATGAGACCCTGAATTTATCAGGTTTGGCTTCAGGATTATATCTGTTAAGGATTAAAAGTAGCACAGGAACAGCAACTGCAAGGGTTGTGAAGAGGTAGGGGGTTTGGGATATTTGGCTTAAGCAGTGAATCAAAGACTTCATTGCAAAATCATGAAAATCAAAAATCGTTAATTCTTGTTCGATATTCAAGAATAATCTTCATATTACAAGTTCATGGACAAGTTCAAAATAATCAGTGCTTCACAACCCTTTCGGTGCGGGTAGCGCCCATCTGATTGGTGATCCTTATAAAATACAACCCCGGCTTCAGTGCGACGCCTGTGCTTAAAGAGGGGCTGTTCCCCGACAGGGTATGGCTTTCAACAACCTGTCCTGTGAGGTCAAAAATTTCAATTCGGGTTGGTCCATTCATATTGTTAACCAATTCAAGACTGAATGAACTTTGGAAAGGATTCGGATAAAGGTTGATCGAAATATCTTCAGTAAAGCTTTTCATGCCAGTGAAGATCTCCGAAGCCATTTTTACTTCCAGTTCCAGAAAACCTCCGTTTACAAACTCGACCGATTCAAGAACCTTAGCCTGATAGCCTTCTTTGGTGAACTGAATGTCATATGATCCGGTTTCCAGCGTTCCGAACTTGAATGTGCCGTTGAAAAGGGTTGCACCGCTGATGTTTGTACCTAAAACCTCATACTGGACATTGAACAGCAGATCACCTGAAACGCTGTCGACAGCCAGTCCGTTCACATGAAAGGCCTTGGGATAGTCGGCCTGGAGTATGTAAAGCCCCTCCTCAATGTCGGTGGCAAGGATATTTCCTGAAGGCAGCCAGGGGTAAACGCCCCAGCACCCATGAAAACCGCTGCCCGAATAAGTGGGGGAGGTATCGAAATGGCCAACGAGAATGATGTTATCAGGTCTTGAAACATCATGGATTGTGACTCCATCGGTATAATAGGAGGTGACAATGAAATCGTTGATGAAATGAACATTGTGCGGGATCACACCGGAACCGGGACTTGATTGCACCTTTCCCACCTCAACAATATTACTGAGGTTGGTCACATCGTAAGCACCCAGAAATCCACCCGACACCTCATCGGTTGTGAAAACATATTTGCTGTTGTCTGACACCCATGTATTGTGGGTGAATTGACCGGGGGTTGTTTTGCTACCCATCAACTGCGGATTGGCGGGATCAGAAACATCAATAGACGCCAGGAATCCCTGGTAAATGGCAGCACCCCACAATGTATCACCCCGGGCCATTCCGTCGTGGAGGTAAAATGAGTTGACTCTCCCCAATTCAACAGGATTCATCGGGTCTATTGTAAGATCGCAGATGATGGCTCCTCCGGCGCCATTATCTGCCCCGAAAATATAAAGTTTACCGGTCTCATCAATGAACAGGTTATGGGCGGATGTGAAAGGAAAAATAGTGCCTGTGAAATTGGTGGTACTTGTAACAGATCCCGGCAATGGACTCAAATCTACAATATAGACACCACCTGTGTTCTCATTCGACACATAGGCGTAATGTCCCCATGTTTTGATGTCTCTCCAGACAGAGTTCGGCCCGCTGCCAAAAAACACCTCAACCGGATTGGACGGGTCAGTTACATTCACTATGGAGAGCCCGTTATAGACGCCTACCAGAGCATATTCATTGCCGTTCCCATCGGCATAAGCCCAGATGTCGCTCAGTTCGTTTGAGTATGGAAGTTTGCCAAGTTGTTGCATGTTCAACTGAGCTGAGGTGATCAGGACAGTTAACAGAGCAATTAAAGTAAATGCGCTTTTTTTCATGTGAAAAGTATAAAACAAAGTTAGTTCATCATAAACCGGATTGTCAACAGAAATTACATGTGATGATTGCCATTAAAAAAACCATTACATGATAACAAGCTGCCGATGGAAATGTTTAATGAAGCGGTTTCCTGTAGAATGATCGGTTCAAGGGATTGATTCAAAATATTAATGCAAAATAAATCGGTTTGATCATGCAAAACAATAATGAGTACCTTTGATGCTGACGTAAAATCTATCAATTCATGAAACCCAAAATTTTAATGTTCATGCTGCTCCTTTTAGGAGCACAGTCAGGATTTGCCCAATGGAGCACAGATCCTTCAGAGAATTCTCCCATAGCAGTGATGGCCGGCGAGGAAGCCATGCCAAAAGTTGTCACGGCTGGTACCGGAACAACCTACATCGGTTGGTTTTCCATTGAGTCAGGCAACTATCATGTCAGGCTGCAGAAGCTGGATGTTTTTGGAGCCAAAATGTGGAATGAGGCCGGCTTGCTCGTAAGCAGTCATCCATCCATGAGCTGACTGACTGACTGGGACATGGCGGTGGACCATGAAGAACATGCTATTCTGACGTTTCAGGATATCAGGACCGGTAACAATAACATTTTTGCATACCGGATCTCCACGGATGGTGAATTTGTGTGGGGAGCCAACGGACTCCAGCTATCCAATAGTCCCACTGCTTTCAATGTCTCCCCAAAAGTTATTGTCACCGACTCAAACAACGTCGTCATTGCCTGGCAGGCCAACGATGTGATCATCCGGCAAAAGATCACCCCGGACGGACAGAAACTATGGGGCGAGGACGGGATCACCATGAGCGGTAACAACACCTTTAGCTGGCCCCAATTGCTGGCTGTTAATGGTGATGAAGTGATCATGAAATATTTTGAAGATTCGGGAGTGCCCTGGGCGCCAACCCGGCATGTTTATGCGCAGCGGTATGGTCAGAGTGGAAATGGTGTATGGACAAATACAATGGTGATCTCAAATGCAGGCGGTATTTCGGCGTGGACACAGATTTTTTCTTTCATCGGCGATGGAGATGATGGCTGCTTCATTGCCTGGCACGACGACCGTGACAACAATATGCTGGCCAGTGTTTTTGTCCAGCAGATCAATGCTTCAGGCCAGGCTGTTTTTCAGGCCAATGGGATAGAGGCTTCCCTGATGCCCGGAAGGAATAATTTTTATCCCCATCTTGCCCTTCCCGAAGGTTCGGATGAAGTTTTTGTATTCTGGAATGAGATGGATGGCAACCAGGATAACCGTGGCATCTACGGCCAGAAGTTATCTACGGCCGGGATAAGGTTGTGGACCGATAACGGAAAACCGTTTGTTGAACTCTCTTCAACTGACATTTATCCGTTCGGTACGGAGGTTTCACTAAATGATATGACCGTTTTCTTTCTGCAGTCTCCCGGAGGGAACAATGCCCAACTGAAAGCAATGTGCATTGCAACAGATGGGAGTTTTGTGTGGGCTGACCAGATCATCCCGCTGAGTTCAGTCCAGTCTAACATTATTCACCCGGAGGTCAGTAGTTTTCAATGGGGTCAGTGGGTTGCCGTATGGGAAGATACGCGTAACGGACAGGCAGATATTTACGGACAAAATATTCAGACAGATGGCACCTTAGGTCCTGTTGTATTTCAGACAGATCTGACCATCGTGCCGGATTCATTGATATGTGATGAGGCCATACCACATTTCGTGAAAATATATAACAATACACCCGAAAATGTGGTTGTATACGATATCTGGCTTGAAGAGGAAATGCACATCGCAATCATAAACATTCCGCAATTCCCACTGACAATTGTAACAGGCGATTCACTGATCCTGGAGTTGTGGGTGATTGGAGGCATTAAACCACTTGAACCGGGTCAGTATGAATATGACAAGTTATGGGTTGATGCAGAAACCGGTCTTTACCATGTGGATATCGCCATCAACTGGGATTTGCTGGGTTCGGTTGCGAATAGCAGTGAAACAGAATTTTCGTTAAAGGTTTACCCCAATCCTGCCAGTCAATTTGTTGAATTCCTGCTCATTGCCAAAAAAGAGGTGAATGCTATGCTCGAAATATGTGATATTTACGGACAACTGGTCAGAAGGATGGAAATGCATTCATGCAATGACCTTGTGTGGGATTTGTCAGGCAATGATGGCAAACAGGTAAGTCCTGGTGTTTATCTGTACAGGATCATGTCAGGCAGTCAGACCGGGAGCGGAAAAATCATTATCACCCAATAAAAGGTACCGCATTGTATTTGGGCTCCCAGGACTGGAATCTGGTATTGGTCTGCAGACAAATCTCAGTGGATCGCCTTTACGGATAGATCAGGTTGATGATGATTTCCTGGTCTACTGTCAGAGATATCCGGGCTGACTCAAAGGATGGCGAAGAAAGGCGTGGTTTGACATTGTTTGAAAACCCATAACCCTCTTTCGGGATGCCAAAAAAATTCAGGTTGCAGACACCGTCAGCATTTTCGTCATGCATCAGGGCTATGGCGTAGTCGCCAGGTTGTAAACCTTCAATTGTATGGACAAATACCGGCGATTCAGCTTTCCTGATAACGATCAGGAACTCTTTGCCCTCTTTCGGGAAATGCTCCTTTTCGTTGAAAAGACCTATCTGGATCAAGCCCTGGTCATTGCTCACATTGGGAATGGTAATCATCAGGCTGACCTGTCCGATTACCTGTGGCAGGATAGATATTACGACCATCAGCAATAAAATTATTTTTTTCATAGCTGCCCTTTAAACAGACAAATAAAGCAAAAAATAATGTGCAAAAAGTGGATGAACCACTTTTTATTGTTTTGTTGCTTGCAGATGAAAGAAAATTTTTTATCTTTGCACCCACAAAATCTTGCACAAGTTTAGATTTAAAAAATATTGCGGGGTGGAGCAGTGGTAGCTCGTTGGGCTCATAACCCAAAGGTCGTAGGTTCGAATCCTGCCCCCGCTACTAATCAAAACGCTCGTTGGACGTAGGTTCGAATCCTAACGTCAGTTCGTCTAAAAACCTCCCTTCATTCACAAAATCTGGTCAAATATAAGCCGGTTTGGCGAATTGAAGAACTTTCGGCCAATATTTGGCGTAGTGGTAAAAATAGGTTTAAAACGGCTTAATTTCAGTGTCATGGTTATAGGCCACCTCGGTGATGTGGTTGCGGATGATCAGTTGCCGACTGTCAGGATCAGATGTTGATACCTGCACCTGGTCGGCATCATTCAGTTGGCGCTCGATATCTCTGTAGCGGTCTTTACGGTGCTTCTGCTTTTCAATCTCCTGCTCAATGAGTTCCTTGTTATCCTCGTCAGCCGATTCAAGTTGACGATTATAGTCATCAAGCTTCTGTTCAATATAGGCCAGGTGGCGATCAATCTTCTTTTGGTTGTAATTGTTCTTTTTGCTGTTCTGCGCCCTGAATTTACTGCTGTCGCCAGCTATGAGCCTGCCGCCGATCAGATCAAAATGCATGGCCAGTTGTACCGTTGACCGGAACACCTTTTTGATTGCTTTGGGGTTGTCGCGCCTGAAGTTGGAGATGGTGTTATGATCTGGTTGAAGCCCTCTTAACAACCAGATAACCTCTATGTTGCGTTTGCACGCTTTTTCCAGGTCGCGTGATGACCGTGTTTTATTCAAATACCCGTATATGTATAGCTTGAGCAGATCTGACGGGTGGTAGGCCGGACGTCCGTTCTCCACATGATCTGTCTTGAATCCGAAGTCATTCAACGGCAGATTGGCCACAAACATATCAATGATCCTGACTTCATTGTTGGGGTCAATGCTATGCTCGAGCGATATCGGAAACAACACAGACTGGTTTCTGTCAATTCCTGTGATGTATTTCATTGTTGGCGTATTTCATAGCCTAAAAGTCGCACAAATACTGCAACCCACCAAATAAATCCGGGACTTTTTTATATGGTGTTCACAAATTTTCAAAAATTGTTAATAAGGGGGTTTTTAGACAGTCTGACGTTGCGCAGCTATGCCCAGTAGCCGTATTGCAGGCTTCGAACTTGTCCTTCGATACGAACTTTGAGTGGGGCACAAACGTTTCAAGTTGCTCTTTCATAGTCTATTGGGCATAGGTGCTGTGTGTGCCCTGCATGAGCATGCAGCGCACACTTGTTGTAAGCTGTTGAAAAAGGTCAAAAATACAAATTTATTTTAGCGGTTTGCAAAAAGTGTGAAAATTCCAGAGGGTGTAAGTCCCTTATACGCCGGGGTGACGCCCGGAAGTGTTAGCAAGTGGCAAGGTGGTTTGGAGCAATCCATGCACTGAAGGAAGCCAGACGGCAAAATCCGGTACTGACGAACAGGAAGGGTATATGAGGCATATGAGTTTGGGATAAGTAAGCACAGCATTACAACGTCCTAAAAGTTAGCGTGGGCTTATATGTAGATACCACAGGCATCGGAGGAAGGAATATGCTCTTACCAGGGGAGGTCTCAGCGTATTACACGAATGCGCTGAGA
>JBLRXC010000008.1:0-56588 GCA_047920975.1 Bacteroidales bacterium
TTTTTTTATTTGTTATTGTCTGTTTTTCAAAGGTATAAAAAAATTTTGGCCTCCCGCAGCGCAGCCATTCATTATACATTCTCTCTTTGTACAAACTTTCATCAAACCCCTTTGCCAACCTGTCGTGATTTTCCTTGCACAAAAAATCCCTGAAATTTGAAGAAGCTGTTACAGGTTGATGGCGCTGGTGTGTGCAGGGGAAAAGAATATCCGGGACGAGGGAACCCGGCCACCGGTAAACCTTGCAGGCAGGTAAACCTCAACCAGCCGGATCAGTTCAGGCCAGGGCATAAGCAGAGCACACCACAACAAATCACATCAGATTAGGCTTAGATTTTCAAAACCATTCACCCAACACCACCCGCACCAGGCGAAACAGATCACAAAAAAACAAATCAGCTACAGCCCAAACCAAACCTAAAAAGAACCACCCTTTTAGCAGCCCAAACACACTCTTTTAACCCACTGATTTAAAGCCCATTACAATGGTATTTTATTTTCATTTGTTGTACCTATGTTGTACCCACCCAATAAAAAACGCCCGTATATATCTGATATACAGGCGAGAACATAATAATTCTGTGATTCCGCCGGGATTCGAACCCGGGACCCTATGCTTAAAAGGCATATGCTCTACCGGCTGAGCTACGAAATCAATTTTTTTATTGCGGGTGCAAAAGTAGGGCTTTTTTTAATTAATCCAAACCCTAATCCGATTTATTTGTGGTGGAAATCACCTGAGCTTTCCATGCACCGCGAGCCAAATGCAGGCCGGATCAGGGCTGGTGCGGATAATTCTGTGTTGACAATGGGCCGGGAGCATAATGTAGTCCCCTGAACGGAGTTCAATCAGGCCCTGATCCCTGATTTCGATGGTTGCATTTCCCCTGAGTAAAACTACCCATTCGTCCTGTTCCTGATTGTACCATTGACCGGGAGAGGAATAGGGTTTTTGGGTGATGATCCGTTCAATGCGTGCATCATCCAGGGTAGCAATGACCTCAAAGAGTTCCTTTGTATCTTCAGTTCCGGGGTCGGTAAAAATATTAAGAGGAATAACTTCCATTCACTTATACAAGAGTTTATAGTTTCCCTTTTCCTTCCCTTAAGATCAAAATTTCATCACCCGTGCAGTCAATGATGGTAGAGGGTTCATTGTCGCCAAAACCACCATCGATTACAATGTCAACCTGATTGCCAAATTTCTCATGGATCAGTTCAGGATCGGTGATATACTCAACAATCTCATCTTCATCGCGGATGGAGGTTGACATTACCGGGTTGCCCAGTTGCCTGATGATATCTGTGATGATGTCGTTGGCCGGAACCCTTATACCCACGGTCTTCTTTTTTCGATGCAGGATCTTAGGTACGTTGGCATTGGCTTCAAGGATGTAGGTGAAAGGTCCGGGCAGGGTGCTTTTCATCAGTTTGAAAACATCATTGCTTATGGGGCGTGTGTAGTCCGAAAGGTGACTCAGGTCGTGACATAAAAATGAAAAATTGGCTTTTTCCTTTTTAATTCCTTTGATCTGTGAAATCCGGTCAATGGCTTTTTGTTTAAATATATCACAACCCATTGCATAAATTGTATCAGTCGGAAAAATGATAACACCACTGTCAGCAAGACATTCCACAACCATTTTTATTTGTCTGTCGGAAGGATTGTCAGGGTGAATTCGGAGTAACATATTCGAAACCTTTTAGCATTTTAGTCAGAACGCAAAATTAGTTATAAATGTTGATTTCACCTGTGCTATTATGGCCTCCTGCTTTCAAGACTCTGAAAGGTGTGGAAATAGGTTTTGCCGGCTTCTATATCGAATTCAAAGAATTGCCTGTCGCTCTCTTTTGAGCTGCTTGCGATGAATTCTATTTTCTGCCGGCCTGGTTCAACAGGAATTCTTGCATAATGAATTTCATAGGGAAGTGTCTGCCAGTTTCTGGTATCCGCTTTTTCGGTCAGGGCTCCAAGAATGCCCACCACGGCACCTATATCCTGGTTTTCTGAACGAACAGCAGCCTCCAGTGCTTTTTTGGTTGCAAGGCGCAGGATGGAACCTGCCATCTCACGCACCATCCTGTCATGCAATGTTTTGAACGCGATGGCATTGATGTCCTGGGCTTTTTGCAGGGTGAATTGTTGGCCATTCGTATTCACGTCAGCGTTAGTGAAAACCGGCTTTCTTTCAAGGTATTTCGGGAATGCCACCCGCAGAAAGCTCAATTCAGCAAAAGCACTTTTTTCTTCTTTTGATTTGTTGCCAATGTATATGGGAAAAGCAAGATCCAGTTCATCATTTTTCAGCAATATAAACCCTGCCTCGCCATCAACTTTAGCAAAATTAATGCTCCATTCCGATTTGACCGGTCCCAGTCCGTTTTGCCACAGGAAGATGACCTCTCCTCCGCTCCGGGGTGTGTGCACGTAATTCATCCCGAATTGCTTTTCATAAAAGGCAAGTTCTTCATGAAATCCATTCAGGTACGCTGTTCTTAAAAGGTCTTTTTTTAACTGTTCAGGCGCTCTGATCCCGAAGTTCTCTGAGTAGGAGCTTTCATAGACATTGAAAGCGTTTCTGTAGGCAATAAAAGCGTCGTTGTATTCCTGGCTGGCATCGTAGATCAGCCCCATGATCAGGAGCGCAAATGCGTCGGAGGAATAACGGTTCTTATTTTCCTTATACTTATCATTCAGCTCGTTGAGCTTTAGGTTGATTCTTCTTACTTCAACCAAAGCCTCGCTGGTTTTACCCATCTGTAAAAAGTTCAACGCCTTCATGTAATTCACCATCACCTTCTCGAAATCCTCCGGCACATAGGGTCTGATGCCGGGATTGGTTACCAGTGCAGCCATTTCGTAACCGGGCTGTTTAACCAGATCCTCAATCATACGGTCTGCCTCATCAAGGTATTTGATGCTTTCTGTGTTTTGTCCCATCATCCATGACACCCAACCGTTATACATCAGATAAAGGATCCTGTCTTTTCCTTTCTGCTTCTTGTTATCCTTGTCAAGAACCTCTTTGGCATTTTCCAATTCACCCTTATAAACGTACTCCTGAAACCGAATTGTCCGCTGGTAATGAGTGGCACAACCACCTGACAGCAGTGCAAGGATTAGCACAGAAATGATTTGAAACTGGATTTTCTTCACTTTTCAAGGATTACTTTAATACTGATCCTGCCCTGGTTTTCAAGGCTGGATCAGTAAATAATCACTACCAGCATTAATTGGAGATGAGTTTTTTGATTTTCTCCTGTCCCCGCCAGATCAGTTCGTTAGTTTCAAGATTCGTCAGCATGAGGTCAATTTGATATTCAACCAATTTTTGTTTACCCTGGCTATCAACAAGAGAGTTGATGGTTCCCTGGAGCATAAAATCTGCACCCAGTTCCATTCCCCATTTTTTAGCAGTGGATGGTGTGGCAAAATCCTGTTGATCGGCCCTCTCGCGCCTCAGCTCTTCCCTGGCTTCTGCTGCCTGAACCAGTCTTACCGTTCCATTATCCAGAATGGCCAGTTCAATATCGTTGATGAAGGTTTCGGCGGAAATATGTTCATGGCTTTTATTTTGGACGATGCCTACAATGATGACCGGACGGTTGCCACCGTGTGATTGGAGAAATTCGGTGAGCCAGGGTTTTGTGAGCACCTGGTTGGTGAGCGAGCGGGCAACCTGCTTTGAATCGGTATCGTTCCACCGGCCGCTGAGATCAATTTTTTCATCGGGTGAAACACGCTGTACTTTCTTGGTGGCACACGATCCCAATGCAATCATAAGCACCGGGATCATCCAGAATAACATTGATTTTTTCATAATCTTACTGTATTTATTTTTTTTAAGGATGATGCGAATGTATCAAATTATATACCATCTGTTAAAGTTCAGAGATAAAACCCGTATAATTTGCAAAACTAAATGATATTATGATCAGTGTACCACTTTGATCAGGTAAACTCTCTGCATTTAATAACTTTCTGTTATACATTCATCTTTTTTTTATATATTTAGCGCTTTATAATTCAAACCCTTAAAACTTACCGTTATGGAATGTCCCGTTTGCAAATCACCCGGACTGAAGGAGGAGAATCTCCTGTGTCCGGTTTGTGGTTCCGACCTTGAGGCGCTGCATCTGACAGGAGCCATAAAAAAGGACCACCGGAACTTGAAATCCTTCGGGGTTGTTGTATCAGCATTATTGCTGGTTGCTCTGCTCGGCTGGATCTTCTCAGCCTTTAACAGGCCCCTCGACAAGGATGATGGCCTTGTAAAAGAATTTGAGCAGGTTAAGGAAGCCCTGATCCTTGAACAGGAGAAAAATGATGTGCTGATTTCGGAGAATGATGAACTCAGGAGCCAACTGTCTGCTGCTCAACATGAAAAGGAGAAGAGGAAGAAAGAATACATTGTGAAGGAAGGGGAGTCGCTTTTTCTCATTGCCAGAAAGATTTACGGCAATGGCTACAGATATGCTGATATTGCAAAAGCCAACAACATCGACAATGCGGATCGGTTAAATGCCGGCCAGAAGCTTATTATTGATTACTGAAAAATTAACCATCATGGCAAAGCTAAATTTTGAAAAACTCAGCCAAAAGATTGGCGAACTTCTCAGGGAAATTTCCAATCTGAAAACCAACCTGAAGGAGAAGGAGGGGCTGGTATTACAGAAGGAGAACATTATCAGGGAGCATAAGGAGACTATCCAGCAATTGAAAAGAGACCTTTTATTTCAGCAAGGAGCAAATGAAAAGCTCAGGGAGGAAAAAATACTTTGTGAAGAAGAGATAGGGATGCTGAAAAAGAAGATGGCAAGGAAAAAGGTCAAAACTGATTGATCCGGGTCATCATTCAAGTGCACCCACCAGGGTTTTGATCGAGGAGATCTGGTGGCGGTCGAGGTAATCATTGATCCCGTCGATGATCTTAACAGAGACTTCAGGGTCAATAAAATTGGCGGTTCCGACCTGTATTGCTGTGGCACCTGCAAGAATGAACTCGATGGCATCGGTAGCATTCATGATACCGCCTATCCCAAAAACAGGTATTTTAACGGCTTTGAAAACCTGCCAGACCATACGCAGGGCAACCGGCTTAACAGCAGGGCCCGACAATCCACCGGTAACGGTCGAAAGGATTGGTTTTCGTTTTTCAGCATCAATGGCCATCCCAAGCAAAGTGTTGATCAGAGATACTGAATCAGCACCGGCGCCTTCAACCGCTTTGGCCACCTCCGCAATATCTGTAACATTGGGTGATAACTTAACGATCAGCGTTTTGTCATAGGCCTTTCTAACTGCATCGGTCACAGCGATGGCTGAAGGGCAGCTGATACCAAAAGCCATTCCGCCCTCTTTTACATTCGGGCAGGATATGTTCAGTTCGATGGCGGGAATCTTTTCCAGCTCATTCAGCTTTTCGGTGACTTCGATATACTCTTCAATAGTGGAGCCATTGACATTGGCAATGATGTGGGTGTCGAACTGAATGATTTTGGGATAAATGTGCCTAATAAAATAGTCAATTCCTTTGTTCTGTAGCCCAACGGAGTTCAGCATCCCTGAAGGCGTTTCAGCCATACGGGGATAGTCGTTTCCTTCCCGGTTCTTCGCGGTTAATCCTTTTACAAAAATGCCACCGAGCCGCCTCAGATCCATGAACTGCGACATCTCTTCGCCAAAACCAAAAGTACCTGAAGCCACGGTGACGGGATTCCTGAATTCCAGATTGCCTATGTTAACTTTCAGGTTTGCCATGTGAGGTAAGATGAATTAAAGACAGGACCTTCCCAGCATACCCGTTTGTTTCCTTCTATGGTTGGGGTCACACAGCAAAGGCAAACACCAAATCCGCAGCCCATCATATTTTCAAGTGATACTTCACAATCTGCACCTTTGTTGCGGGCCAGGGTTGCGACTGCTTTCATCATTGGGTCCGGACCACAGGCATAGACTTTATCAAATGGAAACTGCTCACCGGTGAACAACGAATGATGTGTAACAAGTCCTTTTTCACCGTCACTGCCATCTTCGGTAGTGATGCATACCATACCATATTTTGCAAATGCTTCTTTCAGAATGACTTCATTTGCTGTTCTGGCACCCAGTAAAAATGTGATTTCATTTTCATTTTTCCGGAGTTCTTTCGCAAGGAGGATGAAGGGTGCGATACCGGAGCCGCCTGCCACGATCAAAACTTTCTTCCCCTTTTCAGGCAGGGTGAAACTATTGCCCAAAGGATAAATGAGATGAACCTGCTTTCCGGTCTCCAGCGCTCCCAGTTTTCTGGTTCCCTTGCCAATGGCTTTCACATAAAAGCTGATCAGTCTGTTTCCGTAATCTACATCCAGGATTGAAAAAGGCCGTCGCAGAAAAACATCAGGGGCGTCGGGAACCTGGATCTCTGCAAAATTTCCCGGCATGATTTCAGGGATCTCAACCGGAGACCGGAGAGAAATGATAAAATTGCCAGCTGCCGGCGATTCAACCTTCACAACAATATGATTTTCGATAATCCTGAACATGTGATTAAAAAAAATCCCCTGAAGGGGAGTGGGTATTAACCATTTTTTTCTGTCTGATCTGTGGTAGCCTTATCAGCTACCTCTCCTGAAGTTTCGGGTTTTGATTCTTCCCCTGCGATCTCCTCAGAAGCTTCATCTGTGAAATCGAGCAGATTTTGTTCCAGCAGAATATTGTACCAATGAATTACCTTCTTAATATCAGATACATACACATTCTCCTTGTCGTAATTGGGGACAGCTTCCTCAAAAAATGTTTTCAGGGCAGCTCCATCTGATTTGTGCGACAATGCAGGCTGTCCGTTCAGCTTTTTATAAATGACTTTGAGTACTTCCTTTAATGGAAGATCTTCTCCTTCGGCGAAAATGCTGATCTCCTCGAGTGTGCTGATCCGCTGGTGGCTGAATGCAGTAAATTTTTTTCCATCGGGTATCGATTCAACCACAGCGCCGTTTTTGGTTTGTGCCAGTACCTTGTACAAACCCGGTTTTCCTGATATTGATAAGATCTTACTTAAATCCATGCAATTAAATTTGTCGGCTAAATTAATTTTTTTATTTTTAATGTTACTTTTGCAACTCCCTGTATATAAAAAAAATGACAGATCAGTTTTTCAAACGACGATTGCATGAGTGAGTCAATCAAACATGAATGCGGAATTGTTCTCATCAGGCTTTTAAAGCCACTGGAATATTACCTCGCCAATTATGGTACAAACCTTTATGGTTTGAAGAAGCTTCACCTGTTATTGCAAAAGCAGCACAACCGCGGGCAGGATGGTGCAGGAATTGCCGTCTTAAAGCTGGATGTCCCTCCGGGAAAGTCATATATAAACAGGGTCCGGTCTGATTCGGAATCTCCTATCAAGGATATTTTTAAACAAATTGACTCACAAGTTTTAGATATTCTCGATACTCATCCGGAAAGGATGAACGATACACAATGGCTCAGACACAATTTTGAATTTTTTGGAGAATTGTATCTTGGTCACCTGCGGTATGGAACCTATGGAAAAAACGAAATCGGAAATCTTCATCCGGTCATCCGGAAGAATAACTGGAAAACCCGGAATCTGGTTCTTGCCGGGAATTTCAATCTGACCAACGTGGATGAGCTTTTCAGCAGATTGGTTGAATATGGTCAGTTTCCTGTGGAGACATCCGATACCATAACGATCCTTGAGAAAGTAGGGCATTTCCTTGATGAAGAGAACGAAACACTTTACCAGCAATTCAAGCAGGAAGGTTTTTCCAAGATTGAAAGTACTGAAAAAATTGCCCGGAACATTGAGGTTCATAAAATATTGCAAAAAGCAGCGCAGGATTGGGATGGTGGTTATAGCATTGTAGGGATGATCGGTCATGGAGATGCATTTGTGATGAGAGATCCGGCCGGTATTCGACCTGCTTATTATTACCGGAACGATGAAATAATTGTTGCAACCTCCGAAAGGCCTGCCATACAGACTGCTTTCAATGCGGATATTGAAGAAATCAGGGAAATAAAACCAGGTCATGTACTGGTCATCAAAAAGAATGGTGAGATTGCTGAACATCAGTTTAAAACACCTCTGCCGAAGAGATCATGTTCTTTTGAAAGAATCTATTTTTCAAGGGGTACTGACAGGGATATTTACCATGAAAGAAAAAAACTTGGAAAACTGCTTGTCCCTTCTGTTTTGAAGGCCATTGACTATGACCTTGAAAACACGGTTTTCTCCTATATTCCCAACACTGCTGCGGTAGCTTTTAGGGGACTTGCTGAAGAGCTGGATATGTTCTGCGATTCAGTTAAAAAGGAGAAGATTCTTCAACTTGGAGAGAAGCTGAAAGGTGAAACGCTGGATAAACTGTTTAAACTAAAACCCAGGATAGAAAAGATTGCAGTAAAAGATATCAAGCTTCGCACATTTATAGCCCAGGAAAACGGCCGTGATGACCTTGTTGGCCATGTTTATGACGTGACCTATGGCATACTGCAGAAAGGGAAGGATAACCTGGTGGTGCTCGATGATTCTATTGTAAGGGGTACAACGCTTAAGAAAAGTATCATCCGTATTTTAGACCGTCTGGGACCAAAAAAGATCATTATCGCCTCTTCAGCGCCTCAAATAAGGTATCCTGATTGTTATGGGATTGATATGGCCCGATTGAGCGAATTTGTAGCCTTCAGAGCAGCTATTGAACTACTCAAAGAAACAAACCGGCCGGAGATCATCAATCAGGTATATAGAAATTGTAAAGCACAATTGAACCTGCCTGGTAGTGAAATGAAGAATATGGTCAAAGACATTTACAAACCATTTACAGCAGAGCAGATCGCGGCAAAAATCGCAGAATTGCTCACAGAAACAGATATTCAGGCAGATGTTTCCATAATTTTCCAGACAATCGAAGATCTCCATGAAGCGATTCCCGGACATACCGGTGATTGGTATTTTACAGGAAATTACCCGACGCCAGGGGGAAATAAAGTTGTAAACAGATCACTGGTCAACTACATTGAAGGCCGAAATGAACGGGCTTACTCATAAAAGCTATTGATCCCTGCGGCAATGTGCTCAAATTCTTCCTTTGATAGTTTGAGTTTACTCTTGCTGAAGTCAATCTCGTTGCCTGAACCATGAAGCGGAATAAGATGGATGTGTGCGTGCGGAACGTCAAGTCCGTAAACTACAATGCCCAGTCTTTTACATGCGATATGTTTTTGGATAGCTTTGGCCACTTTCCGTGTGAAGAGAAATAGACCCTCATAGGTTTCCGGATCAAGATCAAATATATAATCAACCTCTTTTTTAGGAACCACAAGGGTATGACCTTTAGCAAGCGGATTGATATCCAGAAAAGCGAAGTATTTTTCATCTTCAGCCACCTTATAGGAAGGAATTTCACCATGGATGATTTTTGAAAAAATAGTAGACATATCAATAATGTTAACGGTTAATTTCTATAATTTCAAAAGGAATGACCCCGGCAGGTACTTTAATTTCCACGACATCCCCCACTTTTTTCCCCATCAGACCTTGCGCAATAGGAGAGGTTACTGATATTTTTCCAGACTTCATGTCTGATTCCTGCTCCGGAACAAGCATATAGGTCATGGTTTTTTTATTTTTCAGGTTCAGAATAGTCACCTTGCTCAAAACCAATACTTTGGATGAATCAAGTTTCGATTCATCAATGATCCGTGCATTTTGTAATAATTCCTGGAGCTTTGATATTTTCATCTCAACCATTCCCTGCAACTCTTTGGCCGCTGCATATTCAGCGTTTTCGGATAAATCACCTTTATCCCTGGCATCGGCAATCTGTTGTGAGATGGATGGTCTTTCCACCTTGATTAACTGATCAAGTTCCTCTTTTAGTTTTTGTAATCCCTCTTCGGTGTAATAATTGATCTTGTTCATTTTCTGAATGGTTTTTGTGTTTTATTTCCTCTTTTAAAAAAATCGAAAAGACCCTTTGGAAGAAGGGTCCTTTCGGTATATTTTTTTGAAATGCTATCTGGCGAAGGGAACTACAGGGTAAACCGTATCCCGATAGAGTGTGTTGCTTTAAAGTGATCAGTTGGCCTGTATGCATAATCAATGCCAAACAAGGAGCCCTTGTCCTTGTTTAAAGGAACCTGCACGGTAAATCCTCCGCTGATGCCTTTGTTGGAGTTGGATCGTTCAGGGTCAGTGATTGGTTTGTTGATCCCTTCTTCGTAAGCGTAACCGGCTCTTAGTTGAACATAATTCCGTAGCGAGAATTCCGCTCCGAAGATAAACTGATCTTTTGAGAAGGAGTTGGAGGTGAAATTCCCCGCCAAAGTAAGCCTCGATTCATCAAAAAGAATATCATAAGCAAACCCAATGTTCAATTGTGCCGGGAGTTCGAATGATGCGCCCCTCTGTGTTGTTGTGAACGCATTGTTGTTTCCCGGAACAAATGTTCTGAGTGAAAACCCATCACCTGAAAACTTCATTTTAGGTCCGACATTTCGTAGAGAGATACCAAATTTGATATTCTCAAGTTCTCCTGTAACATATTGTATTCCGGCATCAATGGCCACACCCTGTGCACTGGCATCAGCCATTGATTCATTGATGATTTTCAGGTTGATACCTCCGTAAATACTATTTGAAAAGGCTTTGGCATATCCCAGACCAATATTCAGGTATCTTGGTGAAAACTGACCAATGCCTCCTTCAGGCAGATCAATGGTAGTAATATCAATCTCTCCGAAATTCATGGACATGATACTCAATCCAAAAACACCGGATTCACTTACCCGCTGTGCAAGACCAAAATTCATCAGTTTAATATCGGCACCCCTCATCCAGTCGGTATAGGCAAAAATCAATTCGGTGTTGGGTGTGAATGCCATTCCGGCAATATTGTTGAACATTCCTTCAAGCCCGCGGATATTTGCAACATCTACACCACCCCATCCCGAGCTTCTTGCCCAGGGGTTAATGAGGAGTTCACTCGCGCCAGCTTGTCCGGAACGGTCTTTATTACCTGCATGAACATTCATTGCCGGCCATAATACAATAAATGCAAGGGCAATGATCATCAAAATTTTATAAAAGTTCTTCATGCTCATATTGTTTTTATTTTTCTCGGAATTACATTAGAATTGATTGAAATCTTCGATCCTCATGGCACCAAACCATTTAACAATGCGTTCTCCACCTGTTGACTGATCTTTTACATGGATCAGATAAACACCGCCTGCAATCGGGATCCCTGCAAAATTCTTTAAATCCCAGTCAAGTGAGGTGATCGGATCATCTTTGGTGTATTGCCTGATGAGTGTTCCGTTGACATTATAAATGGTGATGACACATCTTTCAGGTAAATTGGTGATCTTGACCCTGGTATCCAGCGGATTTCGTTCATAGCCCGGCCCGACAGCAAAAGCATAGTATGGGTTAGGTACAACATTGATCAGGTCAAGGTCATTTTCAGCTTTTTCCGCATTGAAATAACCTGTAGCAATCAACTCTGTTGAGAACTCATACATTGGATAATGCTTGTTTTGTGTCTGGGTCGTTGGTAAGGGTTGCTTCGTGTAGTATCTTTCGTAAGGACGACTTATGTTGATCCTTATCTTGACTTCGTTCGAGAGCCATTCGGTATTTGGGTTAGCCAGTGGAATGCCAACATACATAGCACTTCCGTAGATAAGGCTGCCGTAAATATTATTCCATGGTAAACCGGGACCTACCGGAGCCGGGAGTGTGTCGAGGTTAAGAGTCAGAGCCCTCCCTGCATCATAGGCGGGGAAAGCAAAATTGATGGTTTGCCCTCCTGACGACAGGTTGTACTCTCCGCTTCCCATGATATATACATAATGCTTTCCGCCAAAGAGTGGATTTTCTAGTGAAAGATCGTAAATGGTGGATGTTGGATTAAATTTCATATCCCTTCCGTTTTCACCAACCAGCCACGAATCTTCGCCGAACATAATATTCAGCCGTTCTCCTGTTTCCAGGTTTACGGCATATCCCGGGAACCAGCTCATACCATACGGATGGATATAATTTGGATCATCAGGATTGAATGTACTGCTTTGGTTTGCAGGCCATCCGGAAGGCGTACCCTCTTTATTGAGTGATGCCGATCTTCTGAGTGCAAAGCGGTAAGCGCCTCCTTCAGCCAATAGCGGATCGGGGCACATTTCAACCACCGGCGTTCTTGACCATTTGGATTTATCGGGAGTCATCACGATCTCAACGCTATAGAGATTTTTCAACTGGTTAGCCAGGGTTTTTGAGATAGTCCCGAGCGTACCGAATGCTGGTCCGGCACCGTAAACATCCTGACCATTAGTCGCCGTCATGGCATAGGGAGCCCATGTTCCTCCGGCGATCTTCTCAAAAGCTTCATCAGGATCCCAGGGGGTTGTTGGTTTAATCCAGTCATCCTCATAAGTGCCTGAACGGATCCAGTTAATTGAATATCCTGCCAGGTCAACATCCGGTACGCCACCCAGCCATTGCCTTGAACTGTCACTGTATTCAACGGTTGAACGAATCAATCCGTTGTTATCAGCCATAAAAGTGAACACGGGTGTATTATCAGCATCAGCCATTGAACCCACGCGATAAGGACCTGGCTGATAGGTAGGACCAAAAGTAACAGAGATTCCCAGTTCAGGAAACAGCTGTTCATATCTGACATGTGTTCCAGTGTCAGAAATATACTGGGTTCCGGTTTCATTATCAATCAGTATCCATTTCATGGAAGATCTGACACCAACTGTATCACCTCCGGGGACCATCCCATCGGTTTTGGTAATATCCCTATAGGTAACCCAATGGAAAACAGTATCGAATTTAAGGGTGTAGTTGGCCGATTTAACATTCAGCGGATCAATAACCCGCACATTAACCGGACCTTTACCATATTTGTAAACAGGTTTGTAAAGGATAGGATAATCAGGATCTCCGTACTGAATGATATTTCCTGACGATGTTAGTCCTGCCGGTGGTTTGCTGAGCAACTCATTGACTGATTCCTCTGTCAGTTCAATGGCAACACCGCCATTACCATGTCCTTCAATGCGTGTGATCTGAGGCCCTGCACCAAATTCTCCATTGATCACAGTACCATTCACAGGTTTATGGGGAATGGCGGTATATAATTTAATATTTTTCCTGCCTGCCAGGTAAGGTGTCTTTTGGCCATTGAGCTTGGAAGGATCCGTCTGGTCATACTCCTTATAATTGTTATAACCATAGGCCAGAACACTGAAATAGTAATGTTTGTGGTTTACCAGTGCACGGTCACCGGTTGCAAAAGCATCTTCCGTAATTCTGAAAGCATGCACTATGCCATTATCTGCATCAATGGCTTCAATCCGTGGAACATTACCGCCAATTTGCTGATTGTAATAATAATTAACCAGTTGCCCGACCCCATTCTTCATATCATATTGTGCAACCAGCCGCACTTTATTTGGGTCGTACCTGCTTTCGGAAACAGTCACTGTATTGTCGGAAAGCTGGAAGATCTGGTAGCCTTCGAATTTATAGTATGGATCAAAGGCAAGTGGCGTTCCTACCAGTGAGTCGGGTGTAAGTGCCCTGATCTGGGGATCAAGTTCTTTGTATGACTCTTTATAGTTGTTGGAGTTTTTGCTGTTTGATATATAGACAATCAATGACCGGTCGAGTTCCTGGAAAGTCAGATCCGGAGCATCCGGGCCGTCAATGACTTTAAAGCAGTTATCAAACAGCGCCTGGCATTTATCATCCACAATCCTGAGTAATTCAACTGAAGCCCATGGACCGCCGGAAATTGCTCTTGCCCAGGGAATACCCACTGTAATATAGTTAACAGCTCCAGGTTTCAGGGTAAAGGGTCCTGCTGATTGCATAAACCTTCTGTCGGATGGATTATTCCCAACCTGTTCTTCAGTCCAGTAGTTGCCATCCTGGTTCAGCCCGCCATTGGGTGGAATACCTCCGGTTCCCCAGTTACACGGGTCTGAATCTCCGGGGAACATAAAGTCAGCTTCTGGACCCAATGCGCCGGAGTTGACGTGAGCATTTTCTCCATAGAGCATTCTTGTATTGTCCCTCCAAAAGCCTCTTAAATAATTATAATATTCAGGTGCTGTTTGGGGATCTCCCCGAACACCCCCTGTATTATCATGATAAATAAACCTGCGCATCCCAAATCGCTCATCATCAACAATACCGTTGCCAAAATTTACTCCATTGATTGCCTCAGCCCTTACCAGGAATGTTCCAGAGGCTGTGTCGCCTGCTCCATAGGTTAAATTTACAACCAGTCCGTTGAAACTGACTATGCTGCAATCATCAATGCTGGGTCCGAGCAGTCCATCACCTTTATAGGAGGGGTTATCATAGCCGTCAGGGTCCATATAAGGTCCCTGGAAAAAGTCAACACCAACAGCGGGTGGTTGTTCTCCATATGCTTCCGGCCCTCCTTCATCAACAGGTACACCATTGTAGCAGTAACCCAGCCCGCGCTGAACATCACAGCCAACAAAATCGTCCCATGCATATCCTAAATCGGTATCAATCCATGGGCTGAAATAGGTCTGGGTTAACTCATAGGTTGACCGGTTAATGATCTCATAGCTGTAGAATGACATGTTGTTGATCTCATCATTGGTAGCAAAGCCAAAGGCCTGAGCCCTGATTTCCATTCCAATGGCTGACCCTCCTGTCTCGGTATGAATATTTCCTTTATCATTAAAAACCCACCAGAGGGTTTCATCTCCTTTTAAGACCTGGTCGACCAGCAAGCCTCCAAAATAATTGGGGTAGAATTCAGATTCCATGGTTGGCGTTGGAATATAATTCGGATCACCCACAAAGTTCAGCGGGCAAAGTTCATTTTCCAGATCGTAGTATGGATAATCACCCATATTGGGGTCATAGTTTCCGTCGCCGTCAACATCCTTGAAGGGGGCCATGTAATAACTCTGCCCTTTTGAAACATCACCATGGGCGGGATATTCAAGAATTGACCGGGGAATTGTATAACCCGGAAATTCTTCAGCTTTATTGGTACTGTTAAACCATTGAATAAACTGGTCAACCTCTGCCCTGGTAACAGGAAAGAATCTGTCCCACTCTGAACAGGTTTCATCATCAACTGTGGCTGTCCCATCAATGGTCAATGGTCCGGTCCAGTAATCCTGGCCAACCTGCCGGTATCGAAGCGCAGCCAGCTTAAGCTGGTTGTTGATATCCAGTCCGCCAATCCAGAGCGAACTTGAAAAAACGGAGGTTTTGGAACTGTTGGCAGGGATATAGTACTGTCCGGTACCATCGAGGTCCCAGAACATATCTCCTCCGGTATTGATTCTTGCCCGGACATTATTGACATGGAGAAACCGGAAACCTGAGGGGTCAATACACCCGGCGGCCACAGATTTAATGTTTTCCTTGCTTTTGTAATCACCAAACTTAAACTTTTCAGCAAAATTTAAATTTGAAAAAGCCATTAAGAACAACGAAATGAGCAGTAGTCGGAAAATATGTTTCATAATATCAAATATTTATTCCTTTGATCGAATTGTTATTAAAAGTTAAACATGACACCCAATCTGATCTGGCGGGGTGAACTAAGATTCCAGGGCACATTCAGTGCTAATGCATAGAGCGTCCTGTAGGATTCGGGATCAAGTTGTTCATTGATTTCCCTTTGCCATTCGGCTGCTGCAAGATATCCATCGTCATCATGAACACCGGTTGCCGGATATACACCGAGAACATTCTTTGTGTCGAGTACGTTCAGTACCTGCAGATAGACATTCAGGTATTTGGTTGAACTTCCTGCTGCAGACTTAAAGTAGATGTCACGGTCAAGTCTCATATCCAGACGGAATTGCCAGGGCAAACGCGATCCGTTGATGGTGCCTTTGAGTATCCTGGTTCCACCCGATGTGAGGCTGGTAATGTTTTCCTGAGCAGTATATGGTGTTCCTGAACCACCGATCAACTGGAAGTTCACACCAGTATTTTGCAGCAACTGAACACTTCTTTCCTGGTCAGTTCCTTTGTTCCTGGTTGCAGTGGGACCGCTATAATCTTTTCCACTGGCATACCGGTAGTCAAATGAAAGGGAGAAGTTGTGTCTTCTGTCCCAGTTAACAGGGTTGGCCACCCTCAGATTGGGTAATCCTGCATTGATCAATGCCTGGGCTGTTGTTGAACTGGAGCCTGTTCCATCTGCAAACTGGATCGTATAATTGGCATTCATCCTTGTGTTCGAGTTGAGCCTGCGTAAATCATATGTAAGTGTTAATCCTTTTACCGTCCCAAAGTCGATGTTGTTAAAGGATGTGTAATCACGCGGATATGCACCTGAAAAACGGTAAACCTGGATATCATCACGCATTTCTCTGTAGAAAGCGGTAAGCCTGAGAGAAGATTTATTGGTCAGTCTTTGCTGAAATCCCAGCTCATAATCAATTGTTTTTGTCGGTTTAAGGTCAGGATTATTGATGTTTCTGCCTCCGATGTTGTTTATAAAGAAATAATCGGCAGGATTCGACCGGATGTTTCCGAGCGGTCTTTGAGTGAGCACATCATAGTGGGCAAAGAATAATGCCTCATCAGATATGGGGAATGAAAATGAAATCCTGGGCATCACACTCCACTGAGGTTCATAATCCTTAAATGCACTTGAGTTGATCGCTTCCTGATCAGTATTGATAAGGTAAGGAGAAACTCCGGCACCAGCATCCAGTGTTCTTGGATCCTGAATTTCAACACCATCGGAATTAAACCAAACAAAACCGTTTCTGTAGCCCATAATCCGGGTCGGGTCATTTGCCTGATCGACATATACAACGTAGTCATTGCCCATGTTTCCGGGGTGGAACACACTCTCTCCTCCCAACAGGGTTACCTCCTGGACAGTTCTGGCGGAGTATAGCAAAAACGGATCCCTTAATACAGGTTGGTTGGCATCAAACCTGTCAACCCTTACACCTATGTTAAAGATAAGGTCGCGGAATGCAAATTTATCCTGGATATAGCCTGCCATATAAATGGGTTCAAAAGCGCCGATGGGCCGGGCAAAATCACCCCTTTCATCGCGTTTGGTGAAAAAGTCATCAAGACTGGGTTTGGTCGTAATTTTTGTCCCTGTATGATCGTACCCATAATAGAAAGCTGTGTAGTTTCCATTTTCCAATAGCTCATCAGCACTGAACATATCAACGGAATAAAGGTCTCCGTCGACGGTGATGGTGTGCAGGTAGCCATCTTTGTCGTAATACTGAATGGTTTGATTGTCAAAATCATATGAATCAACAAGGATGAAATCCAGCCCTTTTTCATCCAGCCCAAGCTTTTGACGAAGACTCTTGTCGAACCTGAAATGGTCAGCGGCAGCATAGTTTCTATAGTACATCACAGTATCCTGAAAAATGCCATCCTGAAAAACAGGCATTGGATTGTTGATGTCAAGCTCGCGGATCTGGTTGTTGGTCAGTTGTCTCATTCTTGTCCAGAGTCTTTGGGCATTGTAGCTGTATCCTCTCTCCGTTCTCTGCTCATACATAAAACCGAATTTGATTTCATGATTGCCGATATCAGCTGCTGCCGCAGCGTTTAAAGAAATAAGATTGTCGTTGGAGACGCCATATCTGTTCTGTATGACTCCGGGAGCATTCCATAGTCCATAGAAAGTACCAGGACTCATTCCATTCAGGAGGCCGCCTCTGAGGGTGAGGTCTGTTTCGCTTCTCCAGTTTCCGGTTGGTGCATTCAGGTTACCCTTGTCTGGATAAAACTCATAGATCATGCTTGTATGCCTGGCCAGGTAAGGATTGTAATCACGTGCCTCAAAAATATAAGCAGTGTCTCCATCCCAGCTATTCAGGAGCCAGACATTATCATAATCCTCACCATTTACTTCAATGGATCCGAGTTCATATGTAGGCCTTTTGAAAGTTGTATATTTCCCCAGGTAACCATACTTGAAAATGTCTTCCTTATGATAAGGATCCATGCTTCTGGCTGTAAATTGAGAATAGTCAACCTGCAGGTTATAGTAGACATTTTTAACCAGCGAACGGCTTTCAGGATTGGTTGGGAAGCGCTGCGAAAATCTGCCGAAAACCCTCCAGGTTTGGTTCATGTCGAGGGTATTCCTGTCATAGTTGAACATGGAGTGCGAGAAATTGAAGCTATTTCCGTCATTGTATATAAATTGCCCGCCAAATGAAAGGTTGGTGGTTTGCGTAGTCCGCACATCAAGCTTTCCCGATAAATTAACACCATATCTGCTTGTATTGGGAGTCGTTTTTACATTTTCGAGATCGCTCATCCGCATAAACTCTCCGTTGTAGAAAGTCCCTCCGCCTGCCTGCCCTGAGGGTCTGAGTGGCGTTTGATGCAGGTTATCCAGTACATTATCCTGTGCCACATATATACCGTTGGCTGTTGGCCTGCTGTCCTGCCTGTAGGAGACATCTCCGGAGATGAAGAAACCAAGGAGAGATGTTTGTGTCTCTTGTTTTCCTTTAATGAGTGGACCCTGGGTGTTGAATCCAACCCTGCTGTGCCCGAAAGCATCCAGAAATTGGGAGGTTTCGACTTCGATACCTGCTCCAAAAGTACGCGACGGGCCTTTTGTAGTGACATTGATAATACCCCCCCTTGCATCACCATATTGAGCAGGCAGTCCACCGAGATAGACAGAAACCTGTTCAATAGCTGACTGTGGCAGACTGCTGCTTCCGATGACCCTGATTCCGTCAATATACATAACGGTCTGATCACTCCTGGCACCCCTGATACTTCCTCTTTCTCCATCGGCTGAGAAGACCCCTCCAATGGTGGTTGCAATAGAGTTGGCATCCCTGTTCGGCATCTTTTTAATGTCTTCAGCGGTAACGCTACCTCCGGATACGGTTTTGTCTTTATCAATCAGAGGTATCCTGAAGGAGGTGATGACAATTTCTTCTACCTGAATGGCAGTTGACTCCATTTCAACATCCAAAAACCGGATCTGGTCAGAGTTAATGACCACGCCGGTTATCATGGAAGTTCTGTAACCCACATATGTTGCAACCAGCGAATAAGTTCCGGGAGGAATGGGCTTGATATCATAGTTCCCATTGAAATCTGAAGTAGCACCGCCAATGGTAGTTCCTCCTAATTCAAGGACAAGGTTCGCAAAAGGAATGGGCTCCTTAGTGTCTTTATCAAAGATTTTTCCTCTCAATGACCCCGATTGCGAAAAGGCCACCAAATTTGCCACAAAAAAAACTGAAATGGTAAATAGTAAATTTCTTAACATACCGCGTTATTTAATGTTAGAATATACACTTTGCTTTAAAAAGGGGGTAAAGTTAGTAATAAAAAAATGTAACCGTCAAAATTTTTAACCCTCATTTTTTATCTTTGCAACTATTTAAAATCAATATAAGGTGTTTCCAGCACGGCCTGATAGATAACCGCATTCCTTAAATTAAACTCTTCATCGTAAAATCCCGGTGTGGAAAAAAAATCGAGATGCTCAATTTCAATTGTCTGTGTTTTGACGTCACGACCAGTGAAAGCGGAGTGCCTGTTTGTTTTTGTTTCAGCAAGTTCATAGGGTAAAAAGGGCTCAGGAGTTTTTTCCTGCTTTCTTTGTTTTGAGCCGGTTATGGTAGCTTCCTCCAAATCATCCACTTCAAAATCGTATTCCTCGGGCTCAGGAATTGAAACTTCCTGTCCCATCAATATCTGTTCAAGAATTGTCGGTTCCCGCTGAGGAGGTGATTCATTTCCGGAAGAGCGTTCCTGCCTTCTTTGTTTCTTTTGACTCCTTGAATAAAATGTGTAGGCGAGCCACAATAACCCTATAATTATTAAGAAAATATCTTCCATCGAAGTTGAATTTTACCGTAAAAACGCGGGTAAATATACTGCAAAAATATAGAAATGAAAGAGAAAATCAGTTTTCGGTAGATTAAAATCAGTTTTCGGTCAATCCGTGAATAATAAACAGGGCAGGCACAGGGTTGGGGGTAAATGATATGAAGGCTGTGATTTGATATCCATCCAATCATTTCACAAGCTGCTCAGCAGTTCGATGATATACTCTCTCTTTCTGCGTGAAACGGGTACATGGGTCCCGTCAATCATGGTAATAGATCCTCCGTCGGGCTTGAAAAAATTTCTGACATGAAGCAGGTTCACCAGATGCGATTTATGAGGTCTGATGAAATGATAGTCAGATAAAAGTTCCTCAACCTCTTTCAGGGTTTTTGAAACAATCAGTTCCTTCTCTTCAATGAAATGAAAAATAGTATAATAATTGTCTGATTCGCAACGGATAATATCTATGACGTTCACAACGTGGATTTTATCGAAAGTTGAAAGTACAATTTTTGGAGAATCCATTCCCGGACTTCTCATGTTTTCAATCAGTGTCTGAATACCCGATCGTGATGGAATTCCCCTGATTTTTTCCTCTGCCTTTTTTACTGCCTCCTTCAGTTCCTCCGCGAAAATTGGCTTCAGAAGGTAATCCAGCGCACTGAACTTGATGGCTTTTATGGCGAACTGGTCAAATGCTGTTGTAAAAATAACTTCAAAATTAATCTCCCTGAGCGATTCAAGCAGTATAAATCCATTTCCGTCAGGCATTTGAATATCAAGAAATACGATATCGGGTGAATGAGTTTCAATCGCATGGATGCCTGACCGAACATCATCAGCTTCTGCTACTACCTCAACATTTTTACAAAAGAGCTTCAACATCCCCGTAAGGGTTTCCCTTGACCTTTTTTCGTCTTCAACGATCACAGCTTTTAACATGACTCTATACCTTTAATCATCTGAAATTTAACTTTCTTCAAATTGAATGAACAGCTCAATTTTTGTTCCCAGGGCATTACCATGTTCATCTTCAATGTCCGTCACCCTGACATTGTATTCTTCTTTGTTATCCTGGTTCAGGAGTTCAAGCCTCGCACGTGTAATATGCATACCTGATGACTGACGATTCATCCCCTGCTGTTTGAGAATTTCAGCCGATCTTTTCCGGCCTACACCATCATCGGTGACTGTGCAGTGGATTTTATCATCTTTCAACCTGAATTCAACCTGGATGTTGCCTTTCCCTTTTTTATGCAATAAACCATGAATGATGGCATTCTCGATATAGGGCTGGATAATCATCGGCGGTATTTCCATAAATTCCCTGTCAATGGCCGGATCAACCTCAATCCTGTAATCAAATTTTTGTTCAAATCTTAGTTTTTCGAGATCAAGATAATAAGTAATGGCTTTGATCTCTTCGTCCAGGGGAACAGTTTTATTCCCCGAATTGGCAAGGATCAGCCGCATCAGTTGCGAAAACTTTCCAAGGTAATTGATGGCCATTTCAGGATTATGCCCCACAATGTAACTCTGGATCGAATTGAGGGAATTGAACAAAAAATGTGGATTCATCTGTAAACGGAGCGCTCTTTGCTCAAGTTCAAATTTTTGTTTTTCGATGTCAAGCATCCGCAATTCAATTTCGTGCTTGAGCCGGATGTTTTTGATCCTTCTCTGAACAAAAAACCAGGTTCCGGCAATCAATATAAACACAAGCAGGATCCTGAACATCCATGTGGCATACCAGGGTGGATGAATAATGACAGTTAATCTGATGCCGGACGGATTCCAGATCCCGTCATTGTTGGACCCATTGGCATAAAAGGTATAGCGGCCCGGCTTCACCTGTTTGTATTCTGCCAGACGATCATTTGCATCGGTTTTCACCCAGTCTTTATCCACCCCTTCAAGGAAATACTTATATTGGTTTTTGGCCGGATTTGTATAATCAAGGGCTGAAATCTCAAATGAAAAAAAGCTTTCGTCGTAACGCAACCTGATGGTATCACCGTCAAATAGTTCATTTCGCTGAATTTCATTGAATTTTCTGAAAGAGGAGATGATCACAACAGGAGGGTCAGGGTTTACCCTTATATCTTTGGGGTGAAAAATGTTCAGTCCGCTCATCCCTCCGAAATACATCCTGCCCGATTGATCTTTGTATCCCGCGCCAAGGTTAAATTCGAAACTTTGTATCCCGTCTTTAACATCATAGGTGACAAATCTTTCGATGTCAACATAAAATTTAACCAGACCCCTGTTACCTGTGAACCATATATTGCCGTCATCATCTTCATGTATGGTGTACACTATGTTGTTAGGCATTCCGTGCCTGCTGGTATACACTATGTAATCTCCTGTTTCAGGAATCAACCTGATCAGGCCTCCCCCGGAGGTTCCGGCCCAGATCCTTCCTCTGGTGTCTTCATAAATAGAAAAAAAAGTATAGCTGTCAAGCATATATGACGGTGTATGAAAATACCTTTCTAACCGGTCCTCATTGTAGAGATACCTGTTCAAGCCATGATTGGTTCCAATCCATAAATTGTTTGTCCGGTCCTGGTAAAGTGAAAGAATAATGCTGTTTGAAAGGGTCGTATGATCATCAGGTTTATGAACATACGAGGCGAAAACTTCTGTTTTCGGGTCAAGTCTGTTTAGTCCCTGCCCGGTACCAATCCATATATTACCCTGGTGATCCTGCAACAATGCATTGACAAAACCATCATTCAGGCTGTTTTTATCCTGAATTGGCTGGTAATTCCTGATCTGTTTGGCAGCCAGGTCGTACCTGTCCAGACCGTCTCCACTCAGTCCAAACCACATGCTGTTGAGGTCGGGTGTAAACAATATGGATTTTACAATATTCCCAGCCAGAGTATTCGGATCACCGGGATCATGCATCAGATAGCTGAAACTCCCGTCATCCGCACTGCGTATGTTCACCCCATTGGATGTTCCAATGTATAAATTGTTTTGGCCATCCTGTTCAAAACTCCAGATAAAATTGTTGTTCAGACCCGTTCCTCCTCCACTTGTTGCTGTTTGCTGTATGAGTCCGAAATCGTTCCTGTATTTATTGATTTTATTGACTCCTTTGTAAGTGCCAACCCAGATGTTTCCCGATTTGTCCTCAAAAATTGAGTAAACATCATTGTTGCTCAGGCTTTGATCCTTGCCAAGTTCATGTGAAAATCTCGTAAAATTCTGTTCTTTCTCATTGAAACGTGCCAATCCCCTGTCACTGGTTCCAATCCAGATATTTCCGTTATCATCTTCAAAAACTACCCTGATTGAGCTCGAACTGAGGCTTTCCCTGTCATCCGGATCATCATAGTACCGTGTATTAACCTTTGTTGTGGTATCGTAAAAGTTCAGACCATTTTGTGTGGCTATCCAGTAATTACCGGATCCGGTTTGCAATACGAAGTTTACATAATTATGACTCAGGCTGTTTGGGTCGTCCTTCATATGATAATACCTCGTAGACCGTTCTGTTTTAGGGTCAAAAATCACAAGACCGTATGTGGTTGACACCCATATTCTGCCTTTGTTATCTTCCAAAAGGTGCAGGATAAAATTACTGCGCGGACTGGAATATTCCTGCGGCGATGATAAATATGGAGTGAATTTTTCTGTTTCCGGATTGAACCTGCATAAACCACCGCCCGTACCCAGCCACACATAGCCATCTTCTGAAATGATCAGGGAATTGATCCTGTTTTTGAATAAACTTGTTGTATTGCCCGGAATATCAGGGTATTGAATGAAGTTTTGATTTTTCCTGTCAAATTTATTCAATCCTCTTGCAGTACCCAGCCACAGGTTTCCGCTTTCATCTTCAACCATTGAAAGAATGGCATGGTCGGTTAACCCGTCGGAAACATTATACATTATAAAATTGTATCCGTCAAACTTGTTTAACCCGTCCCACGTTCCAAACCACATAAATCCATACCGGTCCTGTAAAATACAATGAACCCAGTTTTGCGACAAACCTTTCACCAGCGTAATGTTCTCGGAACTGTATCGCTCGAACCGGACAGGCAGATTGGGAGGTGCCGGAACAGCATTCATCTGACAGAAAAGGAGTATCAGACCTAAAATCATTTTGTATTGAAAACCTCTTTCCATGATGTTCGTCATTATTTTACCGGCAGTCCCAGCCTTTGGCCGGTTTTCTCTTTTTACTCCGGGCTTCTGCTTTTTTCAGGTTTTTTTTCATCCGGTTCCGGGTTTCTTTTGTCTGAAGTTTATAATGAGCCGTCACAGCATCACGGTAATTCTTATTGAACTTTTTCCTTTCCAATTCCTTCTTTTTTTCAGCTTTCCTGGCAGGATTACTTACAAACACCGACTTGCAGCCACCCATCGTGATCACAAGGATGCCAAGCGGGATAATAGTGGTAAATTTACGAAACTTCATCGTCACCGGCTGGAAAAAAAATGATGTGTTCACAATTATCTGAAATTTTTACGGTTACTTTTGCAATGATGAAAACGGGAATTTTCAGAAAACATTTCAGCCGGATATTACTCATCGCCATGATGTTGCTGTTTTTAGGATCATGCGGTAAAGATAACAAAGATATTTACAGCGGTCTGATCCCTGATGTTCCGGTGAACTTCTACATTCAGCCCAATACCATAGATTTTCTACCTGCAGGAAGCTGGAAGTATTACGACAATGAAGGTTACAGGGGAATCATCCTTTACAGGCTTGACCAGTACAATTTCATGGCCTACGAAAGAACCTGCCCGTATGATCCTCAAAAAGAATGTGCCATCGTAGAGGTCGACCCTGCATCATACACCCTGGTTGATTCGTGCTGCATGTCGCGTTTCCTTATCCTTGACGGAATGCCGTTTTCAGGACCATCTTCCCTTCCCCTTAAGCAATATTTCACCGAGTTCAACGGTGAGTATCTGCATGTCTTCAATAACCCCTGATTATTCCTCCGAAGTGTAACAACAATATCCGGAATCGTAATCATCCGGTCAGGCTAAAACGAGTATTATTTTTTTTTTAAATCTTGCTTTATAGCGCATTCCTTTACCATCACTGAGGTTCCTGAATTAAATCATTTGATAATGAACGTGGCATTGAAATTGCAAAGTTGTGATGACATTACGATATGATAAGGATAAGTTTTCTCATGGAGTGGCCTGAAAATGATCAGGTCACTCTTTCTTTTACCAGTTTAATGAGCACCTTCAACCACAACAACCAACTCACCCCTGACGGGTTTTTTCTGAAAATGGGAGATCAGGTCCGACAATGTGCCTCTGACTGTTTCCTCATGGATTTTTGTCATCTCTCGTGAAACGGATGCCTTTCTTTCATTCCCTAAACTTTCAGCCAGTTGCTCAAGTGTTTTTAACAGGCGGTGGGGTGATTCATAAAGCACAAAGGTGTTCTTAACGTGTGTTAATTCTTCGAGCCTTGCTCTTCTGCCTTTTTTCAGCGGCAGAAAACCTTCGAAACTGAAGCGGTCGGTTGGAAGTCCTGAGTTGACCAATGCAGGGACAAAAGCTGTAGCCCCAGGCAGGCAGATTACAGAGATTTGATTTTCAATGCAGGCCCTGATCAATAAAAATCCCGGATCAGAAATACCCGGTGTTCCGGCATCACTTACCAGTGCCACAGATATCCCGGATTTAATTTTTTCAACAACTCCCTGTATGGTTTTGTGTTCGTTGAATTTATGATGTGCAATCATTCTTGTTCCGATGTCATAACGCTTCAGCAGTTTACCGGTAACGCGGGTATCCTCGGCAAGGATCAGGTCAACTTCCTGCAATATCTTCACAGCCCTGAAGGTGATGTCTTCGAGATTTCCGATTGGTGTCGGAACAACATAAAGTGTTGGCATAATACTAATATGTATTGACAAAATCAACCATCAGCCTGAAAAGTCCCTCATACTCAGTGAGGGGAAGATTATCAGGCGTATCATATACATTGTGATATTCCTTACATTCGGGTCCAAGTGTAAAAATGAAAAAACAAGGAACTCCGGCTGCATGGAAAGGATAATGGTCGCTGTTTGAAGCTTCCCCTCTTTTCAGAACTGCGGGTAAATATTCTCTTTCGGCATTGATTCCGGCCAGTATCTCGTATATCTCCGGATGATTCACCCCGTTGGCTACCGATATGCCTTCACTTCCCGAACCTACCATATCGAAGTTGATCAGAAAAAGTATGTTTTCCAATGGGAAAAGCGGATTTTTTAAATAATGAAAAGAACCGAGCAGGCCAGCCTCCTCCGCACCGAAAGCCATAAATGCCACTGAGTAATCAGGCCGGTTTTCAGGTTTTGAATAGTGCCTTGCAAGATCAAGGATCATGGCTGTTCCACTTGCATTGTCATGGGCCCCGGGAAAGTAAGTCTCCCTTCCCATCCTGCCAAGGTGGTCGTAATGAGCAATAAAAACCATGAAGCTGTCAGGCTGAATTTTGCCCTCAATATACCCGATCACGTTCCTGGCCGGATAGTCTTCATAATACCTGCTTCTTATCCGGAGCTGAATACTTTTACTTTGTTCGGGCAGGACAGACCTGAGGATCTGAAGGGCAAAATAATCTTTCACATCCCTTTCCCTGGCCACTGCAACATGCCAACGTACCTTTTCCTCTGCTATAAATATGTAACCCTCAGCTCCCATACCTGACAACCTTTTAATTTCTCTGGAACTGAGATCTGATATGACTACTTTTCCGGAATAATCAGGAAATATTGCATTCGAATCGGGAACAGAATCTTTGGGCAGCCAAACCAGTTCAAACGTACCATCAACCGACGGTGATGAAGACAGAACGGTATATTCAAACCCTGGTCTGAGTAACCGGTCATCAATCCAGACATTCATTGTGTCGGGGAACGTATTGATGGAAATTGAGAAAGACTGAAAGTAATCTTCTCCAAAGGATTTAAGCCCCGATTTCATAAACTCATCATGTACAAACTGAGAAGCGATCTTTTCTCCTTCATTTACATAACCTCTTCCATGCATACCGGGTGCTGAAAGGGTATCCACCACATACCGTACATAATTCAAATCCTGAGCACAGAGATTCAGTGTCAGCAGCAAGGTGAGGATGAATGAAGCCTTGTTTTTCACGTGATTACTTCAATTTGCGTTCTATAAACTGAGTCAGCTGCAATACGGCATCTGATTCAATGGTCCAGTGATATTCTGCCTGCAATGTATTCAGGTATACCAGGGCCTCTTCAAAGGTGACAAGACTATCCAGGTGTTCTATTGCTTTGTTGTATTCAGAAAGGTTCCCTCCAAACAGCTCATTCAGAAAAAAGAATTTTTCATTGATCCCAATGGCTTCTTTCAGGGTGATAATTTTCCTTTTTTGTATCTGGTCGACAATGGTTTCTTTTATACTGTAACCAGCAGGATCCACATGCATTTTTTGTTCCCTTTGAGCCGAAAAGCTTGAAAACAGGTCAATGTTTCCGGTTTTTACCGGGTCAGGCTGTTTTGGTTTTAAATCAACAGTTTCATCCTCCTGGTCGGTGGATGCCTCATTTACAGCCAATTCACTGGCCGGCTCCTCTGTTGAAACCTCCTCAGGTGCAGGAACAAAATGCACTTCCTTGATAGGTTCCTCCTGTGATTCCTGTTTTAAAGACGGTTCATTCTTCCACTGCAGAAGATGGTCATACATCTTTCTCAGCTTTTCAAGCGCCAGATCCATCTCAAGGTTGCCTTGTGCAGGATGATCGTGCTTTAGGCCATCCAAAAGTCCTTCAAATTCAGTGAGTAGCTTTTTAATTTCCGAACCATGATCTGTTTTTTCCATAAACTTCATATTCCACGTTATCAAGATTGTTTCACACCTTTATTTTAATGAAATGTCACAAAAACAATTCAGTGTGTGTAAATTTGCATGTTGTAATAAAATTCTGAACGCACATCAGCGTGTAAAATTACAATTTTTGCCAATGGTGGAGACCTTTCTTGAAAATACCTCGCTGCACACAAGGGGCAGGGGCTGGATCGAGGTGATCTGCGGTTCGATGTTCTCGGGAAAAACTGAAGAACTGATCCGCCGGCTCAGGCGTGCGCAAATTGCCCGCCAGAGGGTGGAGATTTTCAAACCCGCTTTAGATAACAGGTATGCCATGGATGCTGTTGTGTCACACGATGAAAATTCAATCAAATCAACTCCGGTACAGGCTGCCTCTCAGATCCTGCTGCTGGCCAGTGATGTAGATGTGGTGGGTATTGATGAAGCTCAGTTTTTCGATCCCGGACTCTCGGAGGTATGTAACCTGCTGGCCAACGAGGGTATTCGCGTGATCGTGGCCGGATTGGACATGGACTTCCGGGGGAAGCCTTTCGGTTCCATCCCTTCCCTGATGGCTACTGCCGAATATGTGACAAAAGTACATGCCATTTGCATCTCATGCGGCAGCCTTGCTCAATATTCACACCGGACGGTCAAAGACAAAAGCCTTGTCGTGCTGGGCGAAACCGACCGGTATGAGCCGCTCTGCAGGAGGTGTTTTTTGGAGAAGAGCAAGTGAAGGGGATTATGAGTGAGGGATAGAAGACATAATGAAGAAGACAGAAGACAGAATGCAGAATTCAGAAGACAGAAAACAGAATGCAGAATTCAGAAGACAGAAAACAGAATGCAGAATTCAGAATTCAGAAGACAGAATGCAGAATGCAGAAGACAGAATGCAGAAGGGGTTGAGGTTGACTGTTTTTTTTCATTGGAATCTTTTGCCCATCAATAATCCAGCACAGAATTTCGGAAGGTTTATCAATCAGCCCTGTCATGTCGAACCAGAACATTAGCCTTTTCACAATTTATTCCTAAATTTGCCACCGTTTAATCGCTTATAAATCTTTGAAAAATGAAATGCCCATAATGAGAACTTCAATACAAACTGTTAATGTTTATTTATGGGCATTCCATCTGACCGATTTAATAAAAAATAAAAAAATAAACACATGAAAAAACAGATTCTCATGACAATGCTTGCCACACTCGTTTTGGGTTCGTGCCTTTTTGCGCAGAAAGAGAAACAAGTCAAAGTTGTCATCACCACGGAGTATGGCGATATGACTGCAGTACTCTACAATGAAACCCCAAAACACCGTGATAATTTTGTAAAACTGGTCAATGAAGGCTGGTACGAAGGCTCTCCCTTTCACCGGGTGATCAGCGGGTTTATGATCCAGGGCGGACAAAATGCAGATGGGCGGCAGGATCCCGGATATAAAGTACAGGCTGAGTTTGTTGAAGGCAAGTACCATAAAAAAGGTGCTCTCGCAGCAGCCCGTATGCCCGATCAGGTGAATCCTGAAAAGGCGTCCTCCGGTTCACAGTTCTATATCGTTCAGGGTAAACCGGTAAACGAACAGGATTTGATCTCCCTGGGAGCCAGATCAGGCGTGAATTACAATAATGACCAGATCAGGGCTTATACCACCATCGGCGGAACACCTTACCTTGACGGTCAATACACCGTTTTTGGTGAGGTGATCAGCGGACTTGATGTGGTTGACAAAATCGCCGCCATCAAAACTGCTCAGGGAGACAAACCCCTTGAAGATGTAACTATGTCTGTCAAGATCATTGATTAGGTTTGACCCATTAGCGGGATTTTTTGACATAGCAATTCGTTCGCACAATGAAAGACAAAATTGATCAATACCTTCGTGATATTCGTGCATTCGTTGCGGAGACAGAAGAGCATGCTGAGTCATTCAGGTTGAAGTACCTCATTAAAAAAGGAGTTATCCAGCAATTGTTTGGTGAACTCAGGTCAGTGCCTGCCGACCAGATCAAGGAGGTTGGTATGATGCTGAACAACTTGAAAAATGAGGCACAGGAGAAGTACAGGCAGCTGATGGAAGATCTGAACCAAAAACAAAAACCGGTTGAGCAGGCATCTGACCTGACAAGACCGGTGGATTTTCTGGATCCGGGCAGCAGGCATCCGCTTTCCATTGTCAGAAACGAGATCGTTTCCATTTTTGCCCGCATTGGCTTCAATGTCAGCGAAGGACCTGAAATTGAGGACGACTGGTACAATTTTTCAGCACTCAATTTCCCGGAGGAGCACCCTGCCCGCGATATGCAGGACACCTTTTTCATTGAAAAACTACCGGATGTCTTATTGCGAACGCATACTTCATCGGTTCAGGTCAGGGTGATGGAAAAAACGAAACCACCCATCCGGAGCATTTTTCCCGGTCGGGTTTTCAGGAATGAGGCCATATCGGCCAGGGCACACTGCATTTTTCACCAGGTAGAGGGGCTGTATATCAACGAGAATGTGTCGTTTGCGGACCTGAAACAAGTACTTTACTATTTTGCCACTGAATTTTTCGGGCAGGATACACAGATCAGGCTCCGGCCCTCGTTCTTCCCTTTCACCGAGCCATCAGCCGAGATGGATATCTCCTGCTTCATCTGTGGAGGCAAAGGTTGCAAGATCTGCAAGCAAACCGGCTGGGTGGAAATTCTGGGCTGTGGAATGGTTGATCCCAATGTGCTTGACAATTGCGGAATTGATTCGAAAAAATACACAGGTTATGCTTTTGGAATGGGCATTGAACGGATTGCGATGCTCAAATACCAGATCAACGACATCAGGCTCTTTTTTGAGAATGATATCAGATTTTTAAAACAGTTTGAAAGTGCTGTCTAAACGGGTTCTCCAAAATTAACCTTATGATCAGGCGAATCATAGACATTATTTTGGCTTTGACCGGGCTGGTTATCCTATTTCCATTGTTGCTGATCATATCCATAGGTATCATTTTTTCATCAGGATTACCCGTTTTCTATATCCAGCAAAGGGTTGGAAAAAATAACAAAGATTTTGGCCTGATCAAATTTCGCACCATGCGTCCGGATGCTGACCGGGAAGGTTTGATTACTGTTGGTGAAGATGATAACCGGATCACCAAAGCAGGCAGGTTCCTGCGCAAATACAAATTGGATGAACTTCCGCAGTTGATCAACATCCTGAAAGGTGATATGGGTTTTGTCGGGCCGCGTCCGGAAGTCAGAAAGTATGTTGATCTGTACAATGCTGAGCAAATGAAAGTGTTAAACATCCGTCCCGGGCTGACCGATCCGGCCTCGATTGCATATTTGCAGGAAAACAAAATGCTTCAATCATTTGAAGATCCGGAAAAGGCTTATATCGAAATCATTATGCCAGCCAAGCTTGCACTGACCATCCAATATATTGAAAAGAGGAATATCCGGAGAGATTTCCGGATTATGTGGTCAACAATTATCTATATCCTCAAATAGGAAGGGTTTTCTTAACCAGAGCGCTCATCACCCAGTTGATCTCATCTACCTTCTCACCATACCCCTGCTTTTCAAAGGCATGTTTCATATTTTCGAAGAGTCGTATGAGAATGGTTACATTATCACACGGTTCAAAAAAGGCAGGATTGGGGCTGATTTTTAAGTGTTTGATGAAAATTTCAATTTCCCGTTTGGTAAAAACGGCCCCTTTGTTAAATGGGTTAATATAGAACAAAACCTCTTTTTCGTTGGCCACCTTGATCTTTTCATCATGGATCTCATCCACATAGGCCAGCACAAAATGTTCGGGAAGGTTGATGCCAAAAATGGGGATGCCCAGTTTTTGTGCAACGATGCTATAGAGCATGCCGATGGTTAAATGGTTGCCCTTTTTTGACTCAAGCAGGTTGTTCAGGAAAAGATTCTGCGGGGCGTCAATGTTGGTTTTGTTACCCGTAAACCCATGGACATCAAAAAGGATATGATTGATTACCTTTACCTTTTCGAGGGCTGTTCTTTCACTGCTCAGCTCCAGCCAGATGTCTCTTTTAATGATCTCAACCATATTATTGACCACATTTTCATCCAGATCAGGGTATTGATATTTTGAAGCCAGAAAAAATCCCTTCAGCAAGTCGTAACGGTTTTTCTTTTTCCAGGCAATCAGTTCGTTCCTCAGGTGCTTGAGTTGTATCTGGTGAATGATCTCCTCGATGCGGACCTGAATAACATTGTTGAAAGATTGCTCCCAGGCCTCTTCGAGGAAAGGAATGGCTTTAAGACCGTAAAAAAGCAGTTTTTCCCTTATCCGCTCAAAAACCGTTTCACTGGGTTCATCCAGCAGATTGAGGAGGGCAGTCAGCTCTTTTTTTTCAATCGTATTCAAAAAGTTGAATTTTTAGGTGACAAAATTAACAATAAGTCCTCAATTCATAAGGGTTTTGATTGAACTTATGCTCAAAAAGCAAGAAATTACCTGATTTTTGTAACCACATTAAGAACCCTTTCAATCAATTGGTCCATAGCAACCGGATAATCCTTGTTATATTGATGCTTCACACGGCTGGCAATGGCAATGCACAAGGAAAGGGTGTTATGTCCGAGGAGCTTTCCCAATCCATATAAGGCAGAGGTTTCCATTTCAAAATTGAGGATGCGCAGATCTCCTGCCTTAAAATCCCGGATCTCCTGGTTTAGATGAGTATAAGCGAGCGGAATCCTCAATACCCGACCCTGGGGTCCGTAAAACCCTGGTGCTGTGGCTGTGATCCCCTTATAAAATTTCTCGTTTGCAAACAGCCCGACCAGCGATGATGAGGCAGCGGCAACATAAGGTTTGGGCAAGACTGCTGGCCAATGTGTAGATTGAATAAAAAGATCGGTTAATTCTTGATCAATGATTCCTTTGTCAAGCCGATAAAAATGCAGCAACCCGTCCAGTCCAAGGCCATAGCTTGACATAATTGTTGCATTCATTGGCAGATCCGGCTGGATTGCTCCTGAAGTTCCCAGGCGGATAATATTGAGGGAGGTTTTGGTCTCTTTTTCCTTCCTGGTTTTGAAATCAATATTCACAAGTGCATCCAGCTCGTTGATGACGATGTCAATGTTATCCGGTCCCATTCCTGTTGACATCACGGTGATACGCTTTCCTTTACAGGTTCCTGTTTGGGTATGGATTTCCCTGTTTTCGTTCCTGAATTCAATGTGGTCAAAATGAGCAGTAATCAAATCAACTCTCTTTGGATCGCCTACAATAAGGACCGTGTCAGCCAGGTTTTCAGGCCGTATATGGATATGGTAAATACTTCCATCGGGATTGATGATCAATTCCGATTCAGGTATTTTTTGGTTCATTTCCTAACGAATAAATTTAATTTTGTCTTTGCAAATTAACGTAAAAAGGAAACATCATGGTTGGAGCTGAGATAATTTCGGTTGGGGATGAGTTGTTGATCGGCCAGGTGGAGAATACCAATGCTTCATGGATGGCCAGGCAGTTAAATGATGCCGGTATCAAGGTGATCAGGATCAATACAATTTCAGATGACAGGCTCCAGATCATCTCTGCGCTGACGGAAGCAGGAAAAAGGGCTGAAGTGATATTGATAACCGGTGGACTGGGTCCAACCAGGGATGATATCACCAAAGAGGTGTTGTGTGAATTTTTCGACTCAAAACTTGTCTTCAATGAAGATGTTTTCAGGCATATTCAGGAACTTTTTCAACTGCGCGGTTATGATGTCAACAGACTCAACCAGAGCCAGGCTGAAATTCCTTCCAATTGCCTGCCAATACCCAACCATCATGGAACTGCACCGGGCATGTGGTTCGAAAAAGAGAATAAAATATATGTCTCCATGCCGGGTGTGCCATTTGAGATGCAACCTATGATGACAAACCATGTGATCCCTGAAGTTCTGATGAGGTTCTCCACGGGTGCCATTGTTCATAGAACATTACTCACACAAGGAATTCCGGAGTCCATACTGGCACAGACGATTGAAGAATGGGAAAGGAAAATACCTGAGAATATAAAGCTGGCCTACCTGCCTCAACCCGGGATGGTGCGGTTAAGACTCTCGGCATATGGTAAAAACAGGGAAACGCTTCAGCAACAGATCGAAAAGGAATCAGAAAAATTAATGGCTTTGATTCCTGAGGTTATCTTTGGTTATGATGAGGACACCCTCGAAGCGATCATCGGTAAGTTGCTCATTGAAGGAGCACAAACACTCTCAACTGCAGAGAGCTGCACCGGGGGATACCTTGCACACCTGATCACTTCAGTTCCCGGAAGTTCAGCTTATTTCAGAGGGTCAGTCGTAGCATATGCCAACGATATCAAAGAACACCATTTGGGAGTTCATGCTGACACGCTGAAGGAGTATGGTGCAGTCAGTAAACCGGTGGTAATGGAAATGGCTGATGGCGTAAGGAAACGGTTCTCAACAGATTATGCCATTGCCATTTCCGGTATTGCCGGTCCTGATGGAGGAACGCCGGAGAAGCCTGTGGGAACCACGTGGATAGCCTTAGCCACACCTCAAAACATAATTACAGGCGTATACAAACTCGGAGAGAACCGGCAGAGAAATATACGAAAGGCAGCATTAGCCGGATTGGGAATGTTATGGAAAGAGATCAAGCGATGATCATTTTTTCCCGAGGACAAAAAGGTTGCCGGTGTCAGGCATGATTTCATCAAGTTTTCCTTTGAGACCTGTGATGGCTTCAAAAAACTGACCCAGGTATTCCTCTTTAACCGGCTCTGCCGGTGGAGATTCTACTTTCAGAGGATCTATGGCATGACCATTCCGGTAGAACCTGAAATCAAGATGAGGCCCTGTTGACCGGCCAGTGCTCCCAACATACCCGATCACCTGCCCCTGCTTCACACGGGTGCCCTGTTTGATACCCTTCCCGAACCCTGAAAGATGCAGATAAGAGGTTGTATAGGTTGAATTGTGTTTAACGGTTACCATATTACCTGCATGACCCTTGTAAGCCGCAAAGGTTACCGTGCCATCTCCAACCGACATTACGGGTGTTCCATGGGCTGCAGCATAATCAACACCATGATGTGGCTGCCTTACTTTGGTGATGGGATGTAACCTGCTGTGTGAAAAACCTGAGCTGATCCTTCTGAATTTCAATGGTGCTTTAAGGAAAGTCCTGCGCAGGCTGTTGGCTTCATCATCAAAATAATCACCCACACTATCCTGCATAAAATAAAAAGCATAATAGTCACGGCCATAATGATTAAAGACTGCAGCCCTGACTTTCCCAATCCCGACATACTCATCTTCAACAAATATCTCATCGTAAATTACTTTGTAGGAATCGCCCTTTTGGATACCAAAAAAGTCAATGGTCCAGGCGAATATTTCTGACAGGTCATTGGCCAGGTTAGGATCTGTTTTGCCAGCAACCATTGCATTCCACAAAGAACTGCTGATAGTGCCCGAGATAGTGCGCTCGCGGATTTCAACCTCCTTTGTACCTGTATGGCCATGAACAGAATCGCGGAGGTCGTATACCACGTAATCGGTGGAGGAGATTTCGTAAACAAAATATTGTACCTTTTGCATGGAATCATTGGCACACAGCACCGAATAACGATTGCCAGCCTTTATCCGCCTGACATCGAAAACATTTTTTGTCCGCCTGACAAGAAGGTCAATTGTTTGATAGTCAACTTTGAAACCTTGAAGGATTTCACTGAGATTTTGATTTTTCTGAACATGATCAGTGAATACTACCAGAGAATCCACCTCTATACCATATGCGAATGTAGGTTCGGGGTTTTCAAATGCCAATACTTCAATTGCCCGCCCTTCACTTTCCCTGTTGAACTGAAAAATAAAGAAGACAAGCAATATTGAAAGGAGCAATAGAATTAAAATTTCTGTTTTTCTCTTCACCGACATAAAGGATTACTGCAAGTGATCAACCCTGCGCAAAAATAATATTAAAAAACAACTGGTAAACGGATCAAACCATGATTTCCTTGCAGATGATAAACCGGAAGACATGAGATCAGCTTAATGAACAATGAGTTTTTTCACTTCAGTCTGTACAGAAGGCCCGGTGAGCCGGTAGAAATAGATCCCTGGTTTCCAGTCTCCAATACCAAGTGTAATCCCTGAACGATCGCCTGTGACAGGCATAGTAAATATTTCCTGACCTGAAACATTCATCACACTGAAGCTGAGGTTTTCATAGCTGCCGGCATTCAATAAACTGAACTTAACCTGATCTTTTGCCGGATTGGGCATAGGATCGGATATTAAAACAGCATACATGTCATGTTTTTCAAGAAATCCGGTAGTTTCAATCTCAACCACGGATACTGCAAAATCATCAAAATAAAAACCATCTTCGGTAACCCACCCGTCAGATTTGAGCCGGAAGCGGAATATAACACTGTTTCCAATGTATTCAGAAAGATCAATCTCTTCACGGACCCAGGTGGTCTGGAACCCGTCATAAAGTGGCTGACCATTTGCCTGGTTACTGTTACCGGTAACAGTGTATTTCCCGGTCAATGGCTGCCAGGTCGATCCATTATTGGTTGAGACGGACAACTGACAATAATCCCATCCCGGTTCAATTTCCCATTTGGCCCAAAAGTTCAGCACTGCAAAAGCCACGTCCGACAGATCAATGTTCTGAGTCAGGACAACAGTCCCCGTATGGTTATTCGGATAGTTTCCGGAAGGAGAGTCAGTGATGGAACCGGGTGGCGAATAATAACTGCTGCCGGTAACGCCCCATGTGGCTGAACTCCAGTTGTTCATGGTGTTGCAATCATCCTCAAAGATAACAACCGGCACGCCAAATACTTTGGTGATGGTATCGGACAGGACGTAGTCACCATTTTCAACTGAGAGTAAAAACTTAAAGAGAGTGCCGGAAAGAATTCCGGGGTTCAAAATGAATTCAATTGAGTCGGAGATGCTTTCCAGAATATCCATTCCGGAGAATACCTTTGGTTCGCCTACACTGGTAATAACGTCGCTGATGGGAATCAGGGTAACGGTAAATGTGCCACCATCCATCAACCCCAGCCGGGTAATATCGAAATTGAGAAATCCCGCAACATCACCAATGATGGTGGGAGAGGTTTCTTTAACATCGGCATATTTCCCTGCAAAAGCTGCAGCGAGCAGGTTCTGGATCATATTTTCCTGTGCAATGGGTATGATCCTGCTTACAGGGCACCAGAAACCATCATCATTGCCACCTAACTCCGGTGTGTAGGCAAAACTTTTGGGTTTCGTAATCTGTTCGCCGTACATCCAGTCATCAGCACCGCCATTGGTGGCATATATGGTTGAGTTCCCTGATCCAAAGACATAATTATTATCCTGGGTCATCAGGGAAGCATGCGCATAAAAGATGGCATCATCGGGACATGGGTCACTGGTATATCCCCAGGGATAAAGAAGTAAGTTGCTGTAGGTGTGGTAATTAAGAATATTTTTAAAGTCGTTTGCTTCGACGAAATCACGGATAGCAGCTGTTTCCGGTTCAGAAAAAGCTGCACTACCCCTGTATGTCTCGCTGCAAGGGTCAGGAGAAGATCCGTTGTTGTCTAAACCCCAAAAGTATCCATAGTTACGGTTCAGATCAACACCGATACAACTGCTTCCTGAATTGATCCGCCTGTTTTTCCTGAACATTCCGCCACCATTTGGATTTGTTGTTTGATTATAGACATAACCGTCGGGATTGACACACAGCACAAAATACATTTCTGTGTTATCAACCAGCGTTTGAATAAGGTCATCAGAGCTGTATTGCTCAAGCAGGTAGTACATATAAAATAAGAGGGTCATAGCACCTGCAGGTTCACGTGCATGGGTGAGGGCATTGTAAAACACCTGGGGTTCGGGTTCACTCATATTGGGGTTGTCGGAAATTTTTACCATCCAGATATCCCTTCCCTCAATGGACTGACCAATTGATTCTTTTGCAGTGATCAGATTTGGGAAAAGATTGTACATGTTGTCAAGATGAGCGACAATTTCTGTAAAAGTTGCATGCCCGCTCATGGATCCAAAAGTGAAATTGGCAGGGACCTCCCAGTCACCAATGCCTTTATAATCCAAAACATTGGCAGATTTCCCTACATTGCGTTCAGCGTAATAACCGGCAACGTCCTCAATAAGTATATCATACTGCAATTTCAGCGATTCAATTTTGAGTATTTCCTCTGCTGAAAAATCAGAGATTAAAAAAACACCTTTTTTCAGGATTCCTTCCGTGACATCTATGCCGGATTTTGCAAGTTCCTGTATTTGAAGATCATTGGCATATACCCTTAGCTTTGAATAGGTTGGACCCTGTGCTGTAAGATAAAGGAAAGGGAAAATTAAAAAAACAATCAATCCGGTCAAATTTTTCATATGCGTCATCTTATGTAATTTATTTAAGTGTTCAGACAAAGACAAATTTTAAAGAGTTGCCTGCCCGCCAAAGATAATATAGTTTGTTGATCCACTCAATTGATCGGCCGAACAACCAATGAAAATAATTGTTATCAGTAGTGATGATTTTATGAAACCTATGTTGAAATATGCAAATCGTTGATCTTACAGAAGATAACAAACAAACATTTTTCCTTTGTTTACAGGAGTGGTCGGAAGAACTGAAGGATGCGGTTTCTGCCAAGGAAGCCTGGTATAATCATATGAAGAATAAGGGGTTACGAGTCAAACTTGGCCTGAATGAACAGGGAGTAGCAGGGGGCATGATTCAGTATTTTCCAATCGAACATTCATGGATTGAGGGAGAGGAACTGTATTTCATCAGTTGTATATGGGTCCATCCCAACAAAAGGGGTGCTGGAAATTTTCAGAAAAAAGGGCTCGGAAAAGCATTGCTGCAGGCAGCTGTTGATGACGCAAAAGCATCGGGCAGCAAAGGCATTGTTGCCTGGGGAACCTCGCTGCCTTTCTGGATGAGAGCAAACTGGTACAAAAAACAGGGTTTTACACCGGTTGATTCAACAGGTTTTTTAGGAGACCTGCTACTCTGGCAAAAATTCACGGATGATGCCATACCGCCCTGTTGGATCAAACCAAAAAAAAAGCCGGGGACACCGGATACGAAAGTGCATGTGACATGTTTAACAAACGGATGGTGCACCGCCATGAATCTTGCCTGCTGCAGGGCCAAGGATGTGGCTGGAGAGTTTGGGGATCATGTTACATTTGAAGAGATAAATACTGCTCAAATTCAAAATAAGGAGGACTTTGGAAAACCTGACGCCTTGTACATTGATGGAAAAAAAATCAGCATGGGGCCTCCTCCTTCTAAAGAAAAACTGAGAAAAATGATTGGAAAAAGATTGGAAAAATGAAATCACGATCAGTTTGTTGAGCATTTATTCTTTGATGACCTTGAATACATAAAAGCCGGCACCCGTATTCATTTGAATCATGTAGAATCCACCTGCCCCATGTATATTTAATATCAACTGATCGTTTAGGGTGTTATATTCAATTTCATGATGAATCCTGCCATATCTGTCAATAACTTTCAGATCGTACACCAGAAGGTTTTCGCGGAACTGTAAATGATAATTTCCTTTGGAAGGGTTTGGAAATACCCTCACTGACGCCTCCCCGGCATAAGTGCCAAGCGCCGGCGATTCATCAATGACCAGAAACTGTCCCATCATACCCTCGTCCTCATGCATGAGCATGTGACAATGATACATGTAAGGAATCTCCTCATTTGAGAAATTCTCAAATTTTGTAATAATCCTGACTGTTTCCTGCGGTTTGACCAGGACAACATCTTTCCTGCCCGATTCATTCAACGGAGGTGGCACGCCATTTCTGTCCAGGATGTAAAACTGAACCATGTGGATGTGAAATGGATGTGCAATGCCTGATTGATTTGTAAGTGTCCAGATTTCAACATTATCAAGGGGTATCACCTCGTTGATCACATCCATATCATACATTTGATCATTGATCATAAAATGACCGTTCAGTTGGTTTGGACCCATGATTTCAGGGTGAAATGTAAAAGTTCTTGCAGTGTCTGCATCTGTGACAAGGAATGGGTTTAAATTGACGAGCTGAGCGGGTATGGAGATTACAGGGTTTACAGTTGCAGGTCCAACAGAGATTTGAAGTACATTGAAATCTGTTCCGTTTAAAGGATTCGGATGGTAACCGGTAAGGACCATCCCCGGACCCATTCCAGGATTGGCCGCTCCATAAATTCCATTGGGCAACTCTGAGGCAAAACTCTTTAAATGAATGATGTCGCCCAACTGAGATGAAAGATCTATGAGAACTTCTGCTCTTTCACCCGGTGACAGCAAAAGCCGGGTAAGCTGTACGGGACTTTCCAGGAGGCCTCCATCAGAACCAATCTGATAAAACGGTTGATTGTTTGTAAATCCCAGGTTGAATGTTCTCATGGAAGAGCCGTTGAGCAACCTTAACCTGACAATCTGGGCAGGAACAGATATAAACGGATCAAGTGTGGCATTCACCATCAGTATATCATCTGAATTGGAGTGAAATACAATCTCTTTATCATCATCAAAATCCCTGGTCTGAATGACCAGGGGAAAATCATCTGTACCATAATTCCTGGGCAACACGATACCGGCTTCCTCCTGATCTTTGACAATAATAAATCCCGATATCCCCTTTGACACATGCTCATTGGTTTTATGATGCAGATGGGGATGATACCAGTAGGTGGATGCGTTGTCGAGAACAGTAAAAGCAGGCGACCAGGTTTCTCCGGGATTGATTACCGTGTGAGGTCCTCCGTCATTCTCAGAAGAAACATGCAAACCATGCCAGTGAAGTGTGGTTTCCTCCTGCAACTGATTCTCAACATGAAGCGTTACCTGCTGCCCTTTTTCAAGAATGACTGTCGGCCCCAGAATGTTTCCGTTGACACCCATGGTATTGGTCTGAAACCCGGGAAAAAACTCATGCGTTCCTTCCTGCAATGCAAGGTTAATCACAGAACCACTGATGGTATCAGGGATCAGCACGGGATTCTGACCTTTGATAAACAACGAAAAGGAGCAAGATATCAAAATCAATAATTGTTTTTGCATAGAATGAAGCTATTATTTGTACAAATGAATTAAGTATACAGAATATTTAATATTAGATTAGTAAACATTGTATCCGCCTGATTGTTTACCAAAGAGAGATTATCAGTCATTGTTCCATTGTCAGGAGGATGGAATTCATAAAAGGAAAACAGTGTAATCAATAAAATCGTTCTATCTTTGCAGCAGCATATTCCTGAGAAATGAGTGAAATTTTCAACCAACCCTGATTAATTCACCTGATTGTCTTTGGTGCAGCATATAATAATAAATCAGTTTTTACCGCTTTAATGACCACATATCTGGAGTAGACCGGAAAAACCAAAGAAAAATAACAGATGACATTTGAAGAAACCGGTTTGCGGGAAGAAATCATCCGCGCAACCAATGAACTTGGCTTTATCCAGCCTACACCGATACAGGAGAAGATGATTCCACTTGTGCTTGGTACATCAAAAGATTTAATAGCCCTTGCCCAGACAGGCACCGGAAAAACGGCGGCTTTCGGACTTCCGTTGATTCATTTAACGGATTTGAGCATTCAAACCATTCAGACAATCGTGCTTTGCCCGACGCGTGAACTTTGTATGCAGATTACGGGCGATATGGAAAAATATACAAAGTATATCCGGAACTTTAAAACTGTAGCTGTGTATGGTGGAGCGGATATCAGTAAACAAATTAAAGCCCTGAAATCCGGATGTCAGGTTGTGGTAGGAACACCCGGCCGTGTGCTGGATCTTATCAGGCGTAAGGTGCTGCAATTATCGCACATCAAATGGCTGGTGCTCGACGAAGCCGATGAAATGCTGAATATGGGTTTCAAGGAGGATATTGATACAATCCTTGCAGAAACCCCTGCAGAGAAAAGAACATTGTTGTTCTCGGCCACCATGCCAAAAGAGATTACACAGATTGCCAGACAATATATGGATAATCCCGAAGAGGTTTCAGTTGGAAACCGGAATCAGGGGGCCGAAAATGTCCGCCATGAATATTACATGGTGCATGCAAAGGACCGTTACGCAGCACTGAAAAGAATTGCAGACATCTACCCCAATATCTATGGGATTATTTTTTGCCGGACCCGCCAGATAACCAGGGAGGTAGCAGAAAAACTGATGACTGATGGCTACAATGCCGATGCGCTGCATGGCGATCTGTCACAGGCCCAGCGCGACTATGTGATGAACCGGTTCCGGCTGAAACAAATTCAATTGCTGGTAGCTACCGACGTAGCAGCCCGTGGATTGGATGTCAATGATCTGACCCATATCATCAATTATGACCTTCCCGACGACAATGAGATATATATCCACCGCACAGGAAGAACAGCGCGGGCAGGAAAAAGCGGGATCGCCATATCGATCATTCATACCCGTGAAGGCCGTAAAATAAAGGATATCGAAAAGATAACCGGCAAAAGGTTCGAACAGAAAAGAGTGCCAACAGGCGAAGCAATATGTGAGAAACAACTATTCAACCTGATTGACCGGGTTGAAAAGGTTGATGTAGATGACAACCGGATTGACCATTTCCTGCCGGTTATCTATAAAAAGCTGGAATGGCTCTCCAGGGAAGAATTGATCAAACATTTTGTATCGGTGGAGTTCAACAGGTTTCTGACTTATTATAAGAACACACCTGATTTAAATGTGGCGCAGGCTGAAGAGAGAGACAGGAGACGGAACAGAAATAAGCAAATGGTGACATTCCGCATCAGTGCCGGATATCAGCATGGACTGAATGCAACAAACCTGATCGGCCTTATTAACGATCAGACCCGGAACAGAAGTATACAAATAGGTAAGATCAGTATGGGGCAGAAATCATCCTTTTTCGAGGTTGACAAAGATTCACAGCAGGAGGTCTCAAAATCGTTTCAGAACGCTAAATTCGACGGGGTTAAAATAAAGGTAGAATTAACGAACAATGAGAACAGGGTCAAACATCCGGCGACTTTTTCTGGAAATAAAAAAAAGAGGTCACCCTTTAAATCCAGAAGGTAGAATCACTTAAACTACCATCAGAGGATCTGAATCCCTGAGATTAAAGCCGGGAAATATTGCTAATAAAATGATAACAACAAATAATTCCAAACAGAATAGCCAGGCATGGCAATCCATCATCACCAGGTACAATAAGCCGAGGATTTCGAGGAGCCTGTGGCAACTGATCAATTCTTTCATACCATATCTTCTTCTTTGGGTTTTGATGGCATATACCATTCAGATATCCTTTTGGCTCACACTTCCTATAACTATCCTTGCAGCAGGTTTTTTGATGCGCATTTTCATCATTTTCCATGATTGCGGACACGGATCATTTTTTAAATCAAAGAAACTTAACTTTTATATCGGCAGCGTGTGCAGTATTCTCGCATTCACCCCTTATCACCGTTGGACCGACAGCCACAGAACGCATCACCAGACAGTTGGCAACCTGGATAAACGTGGAATTGGAGATGTCTGGACCTATACAGTTCAGGAATATGAGGCGCTCAGCCGCTGGAAACGCTTCGAATACAGGCTGTATCGTCATCCCCTGGTTATGTTGGGACTTGGTGGATTCATCATTTTTTTTGGAACAAACCGTTTTACAACCCGGCGGATGACAAAAAAACAGAAGATAAACATCTATTACACCAATATCATCATGGCTTTAATTGCCCTCGGAATGAGTCTTTTAATAGGTTGGCAGGCTTACCTTCTGATACAACTACCGGTAATTTACTTTGCCAGTCTTTACGGAGTTTATCTGTTTTACCTTCAGCATCAGTACGATGAGGTCTACTGGTGCAGGGATGAAGACTGGGACTATAAAACAATGGCCATTGAAGGCAGCTCATTTTTTAAACTGCCTGCCATCCTGCAATGGTTTACCGGGAACATTGGCTTTCATCATATCCATCACCTTGGGCCTACCATACCAAATTATAACCTGCCCAGGTGCCATGAAGAGAACTCTCTTTTTCAGGAAATCAAACCAATCACCTTTTGGTCAGGGTTTGAGTCATTGAGGATCAGATTTTGGGATGAAGAAAAACAACGTGTAGTAGGTCTCCGGGATTTAAGAAAGAAAGTAGTGGGCACAGTCTAGGTTCTAAACAGAAGCCACTTTATTAAATCAATATTTCCTGGTTCAATTTTTCAGGTATCCTCTTTTTATATCTTTTTAATAACTTTGCTCACATTCATTCTGGAATATCATCTATATGCAGGTGTTTTTTGAGGTCAAAGGATAAAGAATATTAACAGGTTGTTATGCGAAGATTATCCGGTATTTTTAGAGAGAGACCTCAATAATCATTGATAGTCTAAAATCACTTTGATAGTTCTGTTATGAGTTGGTTGAGTACGATTGCAGAAAATCCGTTTTATGAGTTTGCCATCATTCTTTTTCTGGCTGCACTTTTCGGCGGGGTGGGGCAATTTCTGAGACAACCCCTGATTGTGATGTTCATCGCTCTTGGGATCCTGATAGGTCCTTCAGTGCTGGACATTCTCAAATCATACGAAAACATACACCTTCTGGCTGATCTAGGCATTGCTGTTTTATTATTCATTGTGGGGTTAAAGCTCGACCTCCGGATCATTAAATCTGTAGGAAAAATTGCCCTGATGACCGGATTGGGGCAGGTTTTGTTTACCTCCCTGGCCGGCTATTTTATCGGAATCGGACTCGGTTTTTCAAGTCTTCATAGTTTTTATATAGCCGTTGCGCTTACCTTTTCAAGTACAATTATCATAGTTAAACTACTCTCCGACAAAAAGGAGATTGATTCATTGCATGGCCAGATTGCAGTAGGTTTTCTGATTGTTCAGGACATTGTTGTTATTCTCGTAATGATCATTCTTTCGGCCATGGGAAGGCAGGGGGAAGCCTCACTTGCACAGGATATCGGAAAGACTATTTTATCGGGCGGGATTTTGATCTTTATTACACTCGCAATGATGAAATGGATCATTCCCAAACTCAGTTATTTTCTGGCCAGATCACAGGAAATGCTCACATTATTTGCTATTGGATATGCAATTACCATGGCTTCCATAGGTGATTTAATGGGTTTCAGTGGTGAGGTTGGGGCATTTTTGGCCGGCGTGAGTCTGGCTTCATCTCAGTTCAGGGAAGTAATCAGCAGCCGTCTGGTCAGTCTCAGAGATTTTTTATTGCTCTTCTTTTTTGTACATCTCGGCTCAAACCTCAATTTAGCCATCATTGGCGATCAGGTACCTTCAGCTTTTGTTTTCTCTGTTTTTGTACTGATAGGTAATCCGCTAATTGTTCTGATCATTATGGGTTTGATGGGTTACCGCAAAAGAACATCTTTTTTGGCAGGATTAACCGTAGCCCAGATCAGCGAGTTTTCACTGATCTTCGCCGGATTGGGTCTGGCCATCGGCCATATCAATGATGAGGTCATGGGGCTGATTACCCTGGTTGGATTAATCACTATCGGACTATCTACTTATCTGATCCTCTACTCGCATCAGATTTATGAGTTCATTTCCCCGGCACTTGTTATTTTTCAGAGAAAGGATCCATATAGTGAAAAGCATGCCGAACTTGACAGGCAGGCTCATTTCGATCTGATCATCTTTGGACTGGGTCGGTTTGGAACCAAGGTGGCAGAAATGCTCGATATGCATCATGAAATAAGTTATTTTGGAATTGATTTCGATCCGCAGGTGATCAAAGAATGGAGAAAAAAAGGGAAAATAGTAATCTATGGAGACATGGATGACACTGAGATTCTGGATAGAATTCCATTTATGAATACAAGGTGTGTAATCAGTACAATCCCTTATAAGGATCCATCTGTCCATCTAATAAAAAGCTTAAAATCATGGGGCTATAAGGGAAAAATCTTTTTGACTGCCCTTCACGATAAGGATTATGAACTGCTGAACAATTGCGGAGCCGATGAAGTATTGCTGCCACACCAAATGGCAGCCACCAATTTCTACAATTCATTTCTTTCCGGATTGTTTGAAAAGAGATGACATTATCGATCAGGCACTGTAATTTTTTCACGAAATGGAACCTGAAACAATTTATAGGATGATTGAATTACAAAGGTGATTTTTATCTGAATGGATTTTTATTTAATCCATATCAGCCTGAAACTTGAATCCAAGTCGCTTTCCCGTTTTGATCTGCATGGAATTGACAGCACTCATAAATTCTCCGACCGTAACCTCTTTGATGCTGTCATATGGAGGGACAAGAAGATCGAAGTTGAGGGTGTAAGAGATGGCTTGTATGACGATTTCCCTGAGATTATCCTCATTCACTTCCGAGGTGCCGAAGTTGGAATATATAAAACCAATCTCCCGCTTTCCTTCAATGAAATAATGATTGTCTTTGTTTATAAATATTCTGCCAATAAGGTAGCCCACATCATTCAATCGCTGATACTTGAACGAGTCATTTAAAAAGTTAAATATATTAATTACACCGCAATAGGAGCGATCCTTGTCTTCAAGAATGTAAGGTGTATTCATCACAGTATGATTGCGCGAGAATTCAAAAACATTTGAATGCATCATAAAAACCAGGGTATCTCCCGCAAACCTTAACTCAGCTTCGAACTCACCCCTGTCTTTAAATATAAAAGGTATTTTTCTTGAATCATCCGAATCCAGGTCGAAATAGTGTTGCGATAACTCTGCCATTTGTTTTTTTAACAAATCAAGAGCTGCCACAGTGTTTTTGTAAACTGTCTGTTTCAAAGCTCCCTTTTTTACGAGTGATTTGAAGAGTTCATTTGTTTTTATATCTGTTTTCATTTGAAACCGGTTTATTCAAATGTAAAAGAAATCTGGAAAATTTTTGACTTCAGCGTCTGAATACCATCAGTGTAAATATTGTTTTCACGTTTCAAAACATCAAAAAGCCCATACGACATCTTCAAATCGGTTCCAAATTTGAACCATTCAAAGTAGAAATCAAATCCAACACCCAATTCGTAAGCGAGATCATAAGGATTTAGTTTTACCTGGATCTCTGCTGCATCAGAACTTTTTTTAGCTTCGGAGGCCAGGTCAATCCTGAGATTCGGACCTGTTAACACATAAGCCCTGAAATTGTTAAGGCGCTGTGATTTGTATTTGAGATGCAAAGGCAGTTCAATAAAAGTAGAGGGGGTATTTTTATCAATTTCGATCAGGTCGGTTAGTCCGCTCCTGTATTTTAAAAACCGGTAATTTAAAGTCCTTTCACCAAAGGAGAGTGACGGCAGAAACCGCAGATCATAATATTCGGCAAGACGGAGATTGGCGACAATGCCCACAGTGAAACCGAAGGCAGGCTGATTTTCAATGGAGTATATATAAGCTGAGTCGGCATTGATCTCTGCAGACTGATTGGCATCAAATTTTATGAAGTTCAAACCTTCCACAGGTCTGATGGTAAAGTGCATCTGATTCACTGCGAGTGTGAATCCGAAGTGATATCTGGCTTGATCGTAGTTGGGCAAATTTTCAATCTTCCGCGTCTGGGCTGTAAGCGATGCTGAAATCAGCATCAGAAGGCCTGCACCAATAAATCTTTTATGAAAATTCAAGGATCGTCTTTTTGAAAGTTACTAAACGGGCGTTCTGTTTTTTTATTTTCGGGCAAATTTATGAATATTTAATGATAACAGACCCATGTTATTGCTTCAACCGAAGGATTTCATTCAGCAACCGGTTTTTATCAACGGGTACAACTCCCACCTTTTCGCATACCTGCCCTCCGGCCAGATTTGAAATGAAGGCCATCTCTTCAGGATGGATTTTTTTGGCCAGACAAAGGGCTGCCACGCTGATCACGGTATCACCTGCACCGGATACATCGGAAACCGACCTCACGATAGAGGGCATGATGTGGTGTTTGTGATTGCCTTCTTCTTCATAATCTACAAGGATGCCTTTATCAGACAGGGTTACCAGAACGACCTCAGGTTTGAGCAGTTTTCTAAGTGCTGCAACTGCATTTTTCAGCTGATCTCCATGGTCAGTCCTTATCTCCAGATTTAAACCCTCTGAAATTTCTTTCAGGTTGGGTTTGAACAGGTTTACATGTTGATAGTGCCGGAAATTTTTCTTCTTGGGATCCACAGCCACAGGGATGTTATTTTCCCTGGCCCATTCAATCACGCTCGAAATGAGCTGGGTTGTGATTACTCCTTTGTCATAGTCCTGAAAAATGAGGACATCCGGTGGAAATTTCCCGAGAACTGCCCTGAACCGCTCCGAAAGTAACTGATTGTCGGAATTGCTCAGGTTATGAACCACCTCCTCATCCACCCGCAATAGTTGCATTTTATTCCCAATGACCCTGAATTTGGTTGTTGTGATCCTCTCCCTGCTGATCACCATACCCATGTCATCCATCCCTTCAGCTCTAAGCAATTCCATGAACTCTTTTCCTTTCAGATCATCTCCCACTAAGGAACAGAGGACCGGGTTTGCTCCCATCGCTTTGATATTCAGAGCCACATTGGCTGCTCCTCCCAGGCGGTTTTCGCGTTTTTCGACCTCAACAATGGGTACAGGAGCCTCAGGCGAAATGCGGTTTACCTTCCCCCAGATATACGAATCCACCATTACATCGCCGATGATCAGCACATTCAGGTTGTTAAAAGTGTTGAATAACTCTATGTAGCCGGATTTTTCCAAGGGTTATATTTTTTCTGTTCAAACAAAAGTAGGCAAATCAAATATACAGGACCAGATTTTGATGTGGCTATCCATTCCGAAAGCGTCTGTTATTTGAGTTCAGCCAATGCAGATTCCATCCGCTCCATGGCTTCCATCAGTTTTTCTTTGGATGTGGCATAGGATAGCCTCACGCAGTTTGCATTACCGAACGCTTCTCCGGGAACTATGGCTACATGGGCTTTATCAAGCATATACAAACAAAAATCACTGTCGTTGTTGATGGTGTATGATCCATTGGATTTTCCAAAGTAATAAGAAATATTCGGAAAAAAATAAAAGGCCCCGGCAGCGCTGTTGGGTTTAATGCCCGGCATGCGGTTCAACTTCTCCATGACCAGTTCACGGCGCTCCCTGAAGGCGGCAACCATTTCAGAAACTTCGGTCGAAACACAATCCACCGTGTTAATGGCTGTTACACAGGCTTGTTGTGAAATGGAGGATGGCCCGGAAGTGGTTTGTCCCTGGAGTTTATCACACGCCTTCGCTATTTCAATGTTTGCAGCCATGTAGCCGATTCGCCATCCGGTCATGGCATATCCTTTTGATACCCCATTGATCACGATCACCCGCTCTTTGATAAAATCAAACTGGGCAATGCTTTCATGTCTCCCGGTATAATTGATGTATTCGTAAATTTCATCCGAAATAATGTACAGGTTCTCATGCCTGGCCATCACCTTAGCCAGGGCATGCAACTCATCCCTCGAGTAAACCGAACCTGATGGGTTGCAGGGCGAACTGAATAAAAACGCTTTGGATCGGGGGGTTATAGCTTTTTCAAGCTGTTCAGGGGTGATTTTGAAATCCTGGTGAATGGTGGCTTTTATCTCAACCATTTTCCCTTCGGCCAGTTTCACCATTTCAGGATAGGAGACCCAGTAAGGAGAAGGAACAATCACCTCATCTCCGGGGTTGACCAGGCAAAGGATGGCATTGGTGATGGATTGTTTGGCACCGTTTGACACCACAATTTGTTGTGGTGAATAATCCAGGTTGTTTTCTTTCTTCAGTTTCCCTGATATTGCTTCCCTCAGCTCCATTGTTCCCGACACCGGTGTATAATGGGTGAAATTCTGGTGAATTGCTTTAATCGCAGCCTCCTTAATGCACGCCGGTGTATTGAAGTCGGGTTCGCCAATGCTGAGGTTGATCACATCGATCCCCTTTGCTTTAAGTTCCCTGCTTTTTCGTGCCATCTCCAGGGTAGCCGATTCCGAAAGGTTCCTGATCCTGTCTGATAAAACGCTCATGTTTTTATGATTAAAAATAAGGAAGCAAATGTAATAAATATGAAGAAAGCAATCATTTTGTTTCAGTGAAATGAAAATTTTATCCCGTCAACCGGAGAATCTGTATAGCCGGGTGCGGAGAGCTTAGAGCGGAGAGCAGAAAGGATGGCTGAGTGCTAAGGGCCAAGCTAAAGGCAAAGAGCCGGGAGTGTTGCTGGTTGCTCCTTACTGTTTGTTATGGTGTGACCATGCCTGAATAGCGTTGACCACTATGTGGCAATGTTAAACTATTGAATGATCAGCTTGTGCGTGTAAATGTTTATTTCAGTGAGCAATAACAGTATGTAGCTGCCCGGGGTTATACCGGTGACCTGAAATTCAAATGTTTTTTTACCGGGCTGAGGAGTGATTAAAAAATCTCTGATCACCCGGCCGTAGAGATCGAGAATGCTGATTTTTAACAGCGGATCATCATCTTTCCGTTGAATCTCAACGTTCACAAGCCTGCTTGATGGGTTCGGATAAACCTTCAGGCCTGCATTTGAATGGGGAGAAGGATCTTCCCCAATAACATTTGAAGTACAGATCCCATAGGCAAAGGTTGTGTCGGTTATCTCAAAGTGTTCTATCAGGTGCTGTACGATAATGCAGGGTCGTTTTTCAGCAAACATTCTGATCCGGTTGATATAATATTCCCAAAATGTATATTTTGCGGGAAATTGCCACCGGTTGATATGTTCCTCCATCACCGGTTCATAATGGATAAGCAAAGAATCAAGAACCAGGTTGATCCGCTCTTCATTGAATGTGTTTAAAAGATGGAATACAAAGCGATCAAGGTATTTTTGCCTGAAGGTCTCGTTCTTCAGCAGGTTTCTCAGCAGTTTGGTTGACCAGTCAGGATTGGGCCATTCAAGACCTCCCTCAAGCGTTGCATGCTGAATAGAATTGAAATCCCAGTAAGTGAAACCGATATCATTATCGAAAAGTATCCACCTCCACCTGGATCCGGGTACCTGGTGACGCCAGAATTCAATGTTATTGCCCGGCCAGTCATACACACCCAGGTATTGCTTGGTGATGATATAATCGATATAGTTACCGACATCTATCTGATTTTCCACAACCTGGTAATGTTCATCAAGCGACATGTCATTGTTTTGGATGTATTGCATCATGGCACTGTAATCCTGATTGGATCCCTCAACGATGCTCCCCCCGCCTTCGAGGTAGTCGATCTGCTCAGGATCTGCGTCACAACAATATTCCAGAAAATACTTATCATTTCTGTCGCGGATATTGTGGATCCCCCAAAACTCGCCATTGATAAAAACCACGGAAGGTCTCACAGAGATTGTCTCCAGGTCAAGGTGCTCCACTACTTTGTGTGACAGCGCATCGGTCAGCATCGTCGTTAAAAAATCCTGCCCTGAATTGCGCAATATGATCCTGCGGAAAACATCCACCTCTTTTTCAGGAAAGAAGCGGTATTCAATGGTATTTTTACCATACCTGTTTCTCGCGTAAATCCTTAGGCTCTTTTCTGATAAGGCCCGGCTGCCCGCACCATGAATACGTATCCCTACATTCTGCTGGAAGGCCGGTTCACCATCCGGTTCAAAAAAGGTAAAATTGGCTTCACGCTCCCAAGCTTCGCCGCGCTCATGGTAGTTTCCCGTACCATAATACCATTCCCAGCTTGGATTCAGGTCGTGATGCAAACCGGGTATATAGATTCCTGTTTCGTAATCGAACAGATTCAATGAATCGGTAATGATGGAAATAACCGGCAGTTTGTATTTTGAATGAATTTCCGGGTCAACAAAATAGGATTGACGATAGATTTGTGATGCTGGTTGCCCGTCAATAAAAGAACGGACGGTTATAACTGTACCCTTGAATACATTGCCTTCGGGTGGTCTCCATCTGTAGGCATCAGGTGCTGTTTCTGGGTTTGTAGGGATCATAGAGATGCAATTCGAATCAGCGGCTCTGTCATCAATCAACAGGGAATCCTGATAAAGAAGCGATTCCATGGTAGGATCACTGCCGTTCAGTGTGTAGCGGATCTCTGCATCTATCTGCAGGTTGTCAATGATGAGCACAAAAGGTCCGGTATAGAAGCCTTGTGGATGTGAAAAAGAGAGATTGTCGGGCAACTCATCCAGCAGGGATTGCTGATTGTTCGAATACCCAGGAGTTGATCCTTCGAAAAACACAAGGTTGAATGTTCCATCTGGTTTTCTGCCATAACTGTTGTCTGTCATCAGTCCAACCGGATCAAACTGATCAATGATCTGACCTGCAGAATCGCTCAAAAGAATCGTTTCCCCATCCATTTTAATACTAAAATTTGTATGAAGAAAAGGGCCGGTTAACCTGTCTTTGCCGGAGGCAAAGATGAGAAGAAAGGCATCGGAAGGTAACTCAATATCGGGAAATGCCCATTTATTCAACAGATCAGGATCGTCTGTCAGACAGAAACCAAACAGATTTACTGGTGAATCGGTCCCATTGTATAATTCAATCCAATCCTCAAAGTCGCCGTCTTCATCGGGAATGGCGGTGGCATTGGATGACATGATCTCATTGATTACCAGTGACTGACCCGCCACCATTGCAGAGATCGTAAAAAAAACGAATGCAATCACAAGTTGTAACAACCTGTTTGCTTTTCGGATCGAATCTTTCAGGAACAACATAGCTGCAAATATATAACAATTATGGATTTGTCAAATACCTGTGCGCAACGGAGTGGTATAAATGATCATCTTTGTAAAAAACTCTTTTTCCATTAATGTTTCTGAAAAATGTTAATTTTATTGATCTTTTATTTTTATACAAAATGAATTGGCAAACATTTATATTACCAGGTAATATGCTTATTTGTATGTTACTATGGCTGAATCAGGGATATCCCCAGAATTCAGTTCTCACAACAGGCGAATGGCATAAGTTGACCGTATCAGAAACCGGTATTTACAGGATCACATATAATGACCTCCTGGATTTTGGAATCAACCCGTCTTTAATCAATCCCAAATTTGTAAGGATTTATGGGAATGGAAGCCAAATGCTTCCGGAGATCAATAATGCTTTCAGGTACGAGGATCTGGTTGAGAACGCCATTATGGTCATTGGTGAAGAAGATAACTCTTTCGATCCGGGCGATTACATTCTTTTTTACGGAGAAGCACCCGTAAGCTGGACGTATACCGGATCTGGCGGGTTTTTCAGGCACAAGCTGAATATTTACTCCGGCAAAACCTGCTATTTCCTGAATTTTGATACCGGTTTGGGGAAGAGGATTGGAAGTGCGGAACCGGTTTCAGAACCCCCTACTCATATAAAATCCACTTACAGCGCCAGACAGTTCCATGAACTGGAGCAGGTGAACCTGATCCGGTCCGGTCGCCGGTGGTTTGGTGAGTCTTTTCAGGATCAGCTGACCCACAGCTGGACTTTCAACCTTTCACATATAGATTTATCATCTCCGGTTGTTATGGATGTAGCGCTTGCAGCAAGATCAACTGAGACAAGTTATCTCAGCATTAAAATCAACGGAAATCCTGTCAAATTGGTGGAGGTTAATCCGGTATCATGGAACGCAGCCCAGTATGCACGGTTCAAGCAGGATACAGCAATATTTATTCTGCAGAACAATCCATTGGTCATTGACCTCGAATACCTGAAGGCCAATGACAGTTCCATGGCCTGGCTGGATTATTTCACGCTCAATTACCGGGATAGTTTGATCATGAACACCGATCAGTTCCTTTTCAGGGATCTTACTTCAACCGGATCAGGCCAGGTTACCCTTTTCAGGCTTTCAGGTGCCAATGCCCAGACTAAAATCTGGAAAGTGACTGATTCCATGGATATCAGCTCCATTTCCGGAACCCTTTCCGGTGATCTGTTTGAATTTAAGGTCAAGACCGACAGTTTGCAGGAGTTTATTGCCTTTTCCGGTAATGCTTTCAACAGCCCGGACTACCTGGGTTTAGTTGAAAACCAGAACCTCCGGGGCACCGATCCGGTTGATTATGTAATTGTTGTGCATGATGATTTTAAGGATCAGGCTGAACAGCTGGCTGTTTTTCATGAAACCGCCAGCGGGCTAACAACACTTGTTGTTGCACCTTCTCAGATATACAACGAGTTTTCTTCCGGTATTCAGGATATCACTGCTATCAGGGATTTTGTGAAACTGATGTATGATAAATCAGCCGGTGAAAAGCCAAAATACCTTCTGCTTTTTGGAGCAACATCTTTCGATTATAAAGGAATCATGGCAGGCAATACGCAGTTTGTTCCTGCATGGCAGTCATCTGAATCATTGAACCTGGTAAGTTCGATGTGTTCCGATGATTATTACGGTTGGCTCGATGATGGGGAAGGGGTAGAGGGCTACATGGATATCGGGATCGGACGGCTTCCGGTAAGAACTGCTGCAGAAGCCACATCAATTGTAAACAAGATCATCGGGTATGCATCAGATCCCGCAACTTTCGGCTCCTGGAAAAATGAGGTGTGTTATACGGCAGACGACGGTGATAACAATCTTCATCTGGGTCAGGCTGAAGAACTGGCACTGATATCTGCCGAAAATTACAATGTAACCAAAAACTACCTCGACTTCTACACATTGGTTCAAACCCCGGAAGGACCGCGGTACCCGGAAGCCAGACAAATGATCAACACCAGGATGAATGAGGGCGTGATGTTGATGAGTTACACCGGGCATGGAGGTGCCGATGGATGGGCGGAAGAAAAGGTTCTAGAGCCGGGTGATATCGAAAGCTGGGAAAACGCCGGCAAACTGCCTGTAATGATAGCCGCCACAGCCGATTTCGCACGTTTCGATGATCCGGCAGTCATTTCAGGCGGAGTTCAGGCAATCCTCAGAGAAAATGGCGGTGTAGTCGGTCTGTTCAGTCCGGTACGGCCTACATTTTCAGGCTCAAATTTTTCGATCAGTAAAAAACTGACGGAACTTTTTTTTGAACCGGAAGATTCTGTTCATACACTGGGTTCACTCATGTTCAGTGCGAAGTCTGTGCAGCTTGCCACACACCGTGCATGGGCATTGTTGGGCGATCCTGCATTAAAAATACTCTTCCCTGGTCATGTGATTCATACCGGCTTTATCAATGGTGTTCCGGCAGGTTTGATGACCGATACAATCGCTCCCGGCTCAACGGTTTCGGTTTCAGGGCATATAGAGAATAAGAATGGAGATGTTTTAACAGATTTCAATGGAATAATGGCAATCAGGGTTTTCGAACGTTCCTATATTCGATCAACCCTCGGAAATCAGTCTTCGTCCATCATTGTGCCGGTTGAGATGCAGGACAGTGTAATGCTGACTATGGAGACTGAGGTTGTAAACGGCCAGTTCAATTTCAGTTTTTCCCTTCCGTTGGATATGGATGAGGAGTATGGCCTGTTCAGGTTGAGTTATTACGCTCACAATAGCGCTGAAGATGCGTCGGGGAATTACAACCAGATCATGGTGGGCGGACAGGTGAGCAGCACACCGGAGTTTGCTGTGGATAATGAATTTTTGCAACTGTATCCAACCATCGCTTCCGATCATTTTAATATTACCATCTCCGGAAAGAATACCGTTGTTGATCTGCATCTGTTTGACGTGACCGGAAAACATTTATTCCATGAACGGATAACCGGCATGACTGCAGGAACACCTTACCGGGTTGATCTGCCACAGTTAAAACCAGGGCTCTATCTTGCAACAATACAATCGGAGAATACAATCCAAACCATAAAGGTGGTTATCCGATAACCCCATTTTGATCTGAAGCAGCCTGAAAATGGTTCCCGGTTCTCGGTTCTCAGTTTTGAGCAACCAGCAACCAGCACCCAGCAACGAGCAACCAGAGTTTTTCAGTTCTCGATTCTCAGCTCTCATTTCTTTCCTGACTTGTCCCTTTTAGTGCGGTGCTTCTAATTTGGCGATCATCTCCTTCATTTTTTTAGTTGGTTGGGCTTTGACGGTTACTATTTTTTGGGTGATGTTATTCAATATTTCTCCATCAACGATTTTTTTTGATTCGTCCAGAAATTTTCTAATCGAAATACCTGTTTTTAGTTCAATATGCTTTGAAATCACAAGTACCATAAAGCAAATCAGTATATGCAATTTTATGGGTTGTTCCTTAAAATGAAAAATAGGCCTTGTTTGCAGGTCATTTTTTGATATTCTGAAGGCTTGCTCTATTTTGTAAAGTTCGTGGTATCGCTCTATTATTGTATCATTGTCAGCAACCGATGCTTCTAAATTTGTATAGTATCCTTTTATTCCCAGCAGTTTCCGGGTTTTCTCAATCAGAGTTTCATTGAGTTCTATTTCCTGACCCTTTGTCTGGGTAAATTTTAACCCACATTGCAGCCCCTGGCCTAAAAAAACAACAAAAACCTGTTAATAACCCTGGTATTTATCAACAATTCGAAAGTGGCATAAAAATGCATGCTGTATATCAACTTGTTATACATCCTCTTTTTGATTTTTAAAAATGTTGTACCCCCGCTCTTGTTGTTGATAAACAAATAGTTGCATAGCTTTGCGACCATGTTTGTAAAGCCCTATTTAAAGCAAAACAGAACTACCGGCGAGCGGTACACGGTTTATAAACTGGTGGAGGGCTACAGGGTTCGTGGCCAGGTAACCCACCGGATCATTGTAAGTTTTGGACGGCTTGACGAGTTAGCAACCGAGGATGAGAAGAAACTTTTGGGCAAGCGTGTGGAAGAGCTGGTTTTAAATGGGGGCAATACTTTACCTCTAAGTTTTGCGGGGACAAAGATAGAGCAACTTGCCCGTTATTATTTTGAGGAGATACGAAAGAAAAAGCGTTACGACATAAATCCAGG
>JBLRXC010000009.1:0-52705 GCA_047920975.1 Bacteroidales bacterium
CCATACGGATGAATCTCCTACTGTTACAACTCCGTAATTAAAACTGGTTACAGGAACAGAAATCTGAGGTGTACCTGTTCCTTCAAGGTCTACTTTATAAAGGGTACTGTTTGCACCTAACGGGCCATCAACATACCAAAGATATTGACCGTCAAATACAATTCCTGCGGGCTTTTGTGTCTCACAATCATGGTCTTCCAGCATGAAGCCTGTTTGGTTAATTTTATAGAGCTTGTTTGCATTATAATCAGCAACCCATAGATTGCTGTCCTGCAGGCAAATATCCCAGGGTTGTTCGTTGGGTGACTGGAATTGTGTAAGAATAGTGCCCATAGCGTTTACCTTGTAGATTGTTCCCGGGTTCGGATAATAGGTTGCCACCCAAAAATCACCGCTATCGTGGGCAATTCCTGACATATAATGATCCGGCAGATTGAATTGTGACAGAATATTCCCTGAAAAATCAAGCTGCAAAGCATAAGCAGGAACCGATGAAGGAGTTCCATGATCGGTAATCCATAAATATTGTCCATCGTATGACATTCCATAGGAGTCATTGATGGTTGGATTAGAAAACAGGAACTCATTGGTTCCATTTGCAGGATTGAACCGGTAAATCTTGTCTCCATTGGTCCCGTAAATCCCAAAATAAATATAAGTCCCATCCCAGGCCAATCCGGATGCCTTGCCCGGAATTGTATAGGAAGCAACTATTGACCAATCCTTGTTTTGTGTCTTGAAAGGTTGGGATGCAAGATGAAGTGTTTGAAAAGACAAAGCAATGATGCAAATATATTAAAAAAACCGATGTGATCATTAAACTTATAAACATCGCTTTGATTTGGCAATGGCAGCAAGAAAAGTTTGTACTTTTGACTGATCTATTGATTGGGAATATTTCTTACTTATGGAGAATTTCATCGTTTCTGCACGAAAATACAGGCCACAAGCTTTTGATACAGTCATTGGGCAAACAACCATTACGCAAACACTAAAGAATGCCATCAGGGGACAATCACTGGCCCAGGCCTTTCTGTTTTGCGGACCCCGTGGAGTTGGGAAAACAACCTGTGCACGCATCCTTGCCAAAACAATCAATTGTTTTAATCTTTCTGAAAACCTCGAAGCTTGTAATCAGTGTGAATCCTGTATATCATTTAATAACTCTGCTTCCTTCAATATTATTGAACTGGATGCTGCTTCCAACAATTCAGTAGACGATATCAGGAATCTTGTGGAGCAGGTGCGCATTCCCCCCCAGGTTGGCCGATATAAAGTCTATATCATAGATGAGGTGCATATGCTTTCACCCTCAGCGTTCAATGCATTCTTAAAAACACTTGAGGAACCACCTGCTTATGCCAAATTCATTTTAGCCACAACAGAGAAACACAAGATCATTCCAACAATTCTGTCGCGTTGCCAGATTTATGATTTCAAGCGGATTACAGTGGAGGATATTGCCAGGCAGTTATCTTTTGTTGCGGATAAGGAGAATATCCTTGCTGAGCAGGATGCGCTCCATATCATCGCGCAGAAATCAGATGGTGCCATGCGTGACGCACTTTCCATCTTTGACCAGATCGTAAGTTTCAGTGGAAAAAAAATCACCTATAAAAATGTCATTGAGAATCTTAATGTTCTTGATTACGACTATTATTTCAGGATCATTGAGTCAATTCTTGCAGGAGATATGGTAACAACCCTGCTGATCATCAATGAAATAATAGATAATGGCTTTGACGGCCAGCATTTTATTATCGGTTTCGGAGAGCATATACGGAATCTGCTGGTAGGAAAGGATACAAAAACTGTTTCATTGCTCGAAGTTGGAGGCAGTATCAGGGATCGATACCTGGCTCAATCCAGGGCCTGCCAGGCTGATTTTCTACTAAAACTACTGGACCTGAACAATAAATGTGATATTGACTACAGAAACAGCAACAATAAAAAACTACACCTGGAGATTACATTGATGAAAATGTGTGCATTGAACAGGACTGGAGTTTCTTATGAAAAATCTCAAGCTGTTGTTGCTGAGCAAACAGGTAAGATTTCATATCAATCAAAAACTGCAAATATTCCTGAACGGCCTGCTGAGGCAGATAATAAACCAGCAGGCACAGGTACGAGCAAATCATTAGCAGCTGAGATCATATCCATAAAACCTGGAAATCATCAGGAGAAAAAGATTAGAGAAGACATTGCAGACTCATCTCATGAAAAACCTTCCGAACCGGTTTCGCATCAAAGTTTAATAGATATCTGGAAGAAGCTTTCTGAAAATTTCAAAACGGATAAGAATCTTTATTACACATTATCAAATAAAACCCCTGAGCTAAGAGATGAACAATTGATTACGTTTATTGTGGATAACAAAATCCAGAAGCAGGAATTGGAGGACAGGAAGGCAGAGATCATGGCATTTGTGCGGGAGGGATTGAAAAATTATAAGCTTCAGCTTGAAGTTAAGGTATCAGGAACATCCTCCAGGGCTAAACCATATTCTCCCAAAGAGAAATTCAACGAGATGGTCAAAAAAAATCCGGCACTTCAAACTCTGAAAGATCAACTTAATCTGGAAATTGATTTTTAAATATGAGATACTTGTCCCGGCTTATTTTAAGGATATGGGGATGGAAAGTTACTGGCGGTATTCCCACGGAGATCAAAAAGTGTGTGGTTATTGTGGCGCCTCACACCAGTATGTGGGATTTTGTAATTGGCCGGTTGGCATGGTATGTCATAGGTTTAAAAGTTAAGTTTCTGATCAAAAAGGAGGTGTTTTTCTTCCCGATAGGGCCAATCCTGAAAGGTTTGGGCGGGATACCGGTCGACCGTGCGCAAAGCAGAAATATGGTGGATTTTGTGGTGAGCCTGTTTCATCAATACGATTCACTTTATATTACCATCACTCCTGAGGGTACCCGTCACCTGAATACGCGCTGGAAAAAGGGATTTTATTACATTGCCATGAAAGCAGATGTACCGGTGGCACTTGCTATCCTTGATTACAAGAAAAAAATTGGCGGGGTTGAAAAAATATTCACACCTTCAGGTGATTTTAAAAAAGATTTCGAAATGGTTGAGAATTTCTACCGGGGCAGAGTAGCCAAATATCCTGAGAAATATAATCTCTCCTAATCTCTGGTCCTTTTGTACACTGAATCTGGCCGGAAAGTGAAAAACCTGTCAAAAATTGCGATCATTGTCCAACAGACTTTCTACTCCTTCTGAACTTCAGGAGTGTATAAACCCCAATGGCTGCAATGGAAAGCACTGTAATCTCTCCCATGGTATCCAGTCCCCTGAAGTCAACAAGTATTACATTCACAACATTCCGGCCGTGGGCTTTCACGTAGCTGTTCTCCAGGAAGAATGTACTGATCTTGCTCTCAGGAGGTGCAGCCAAAGCCAGCATCATCAGCAGTGTAATTGTTAAACCTACTGCTGCTGATAATATAATATCGATGCGCCTGGCTTTTCTGTTTGATAAACTGGCAAACGCAGGTACTTTGTATACTACTAAAACCAAAAGGATTACGGTGAGTGTTTCGATTGAGAATTGTGTCAATGCCAGATCGGGTGCGCTCGAAAAAGCAAAGATCAGGGCTACTCCATACCCGACGATTCCGAGTGCAGCTATTGACGCAAGTACTGATTTGGACTGAACTGCAGTAAAAGCTGCCAGCAACATGATGATTGCAATCAAAGCTTCATAAAAATAAAGGTCGTCAAACGAAAAGTGGATTTGACTGAACTGATCAAAGTGATGCATGGCGAACAACACCAGGGTTAGAAAAACAACGATGATGTAAAGAAAGTAGTGCCGCAGATAACCATCCTGGAAAAATTTTGTCTGGACCGTGGCGAGTTTAACCAATCCTCTCATCATGCTGTTGTATCCTTCTTCGGGGCCAAAAGCAGCAAGCCGGTTGAAGAAGACCTCCTGTTTCTTGATAGGATTGCTGAGCCAGAAAAAGAATACCCCACCGGCAAGCGTAAGTAAACTTAACAGCAATAACGGAGTAAATCCATGCCACAATGCGAGAGAAGCTCCGGCTGCGAGGGAGACCGAATTTACCGAGGGCTGAACGAGATTATACGAAGCAAGATGAGGAAAAAGACCCAAAATAAGTCCGAGTGAACCGAGTAAAACCGGTCCTAACCACAGTGTGAGCGGAGCAGGATGTGGCTTGTGCGGTGTGGGAGTGTAAGTGCCGAAAAATGGTTTGATCCCCACCATAATGGCAGTGGCCACAAGCAACATATTGGTGAGTACCGCAATGCTTGTCAGTACCTCGGGTAAAAGAGAAGTATGAGAGGTGGCTTCGTAGATAAGTTCTTTGGCAATAAACCCCAAAAATGGTGGAATGCCGGCATAAGAGAGTGCAGAGAGAAAAGCTGCTACAAAAACAGCAGGCAGATATTTTCTCAATCCATTAAGTTTTCTGATATCCCTTGTTCCGGTTTCATGATCGATGGCTCCTGCAACGAGAAACAATGCTCCCTTGTACATGGCATGAACCACCAGGAAAGTAACAGCGGCTGTGATAGCATATTTGCCACCGATACCTATTAAAAAAATCATGATACCCAGCGCACTGACGGTTGTGTACGCCAGGATCCGCTTCAGGTCATTCTGTCCGATAGCCATGGCTGCTCCGGTTAACATGGTTAGTCCGCCAAAAGCCAGCAGAGAAGTTTGCCATATTTCTGTACCGGAAAACATGGGATTGAACCTTGCCACAAGGTAAACACCGGCTTTAACCATTGTAGCTGAATGCAGGTAAGCACTCACCGGTGTGGGTGCTTCCATTGCATTGGGTAGCCAGAAGTGAAATGGAAACTGGGCTGATTTGGTGAATGCACCTGCGAAAACAAGGATCACAACCGGTACAAATAAAGTATGCTGAAGAATCAATGAGGATTGAGAAATCTGGGTTTGAATACTAAAAGTGTCCGTGATACTTCCCATAATGATCAGCCCGGCAAGCAGGGCAAGTCCTCCACCACCAGTTACGATCAAAGCCTGCAGGGCAGCATAGCGTGACCGTTCCTGTTCATGGTTGAAGCCAATGAGCAGATATGAACTGATACTGGTAAGCTCCCAGAAAATAAATAAGGCAATGATATCATCGGTAAGTACGACTCCAAGCATTGATGTCATAAAAAACAACAGGTAACCATAGAAGCGCCCAAGCTTTTTATGGCCTTTTAAGTATCCGCTCGCATAGTAAGTGATAATGGCACCTATTCCGCTGATGATCAGTCCAAAGGTCAATCCCAGGCCATCTACATAAAAGTTAAGGGTCACTCCCATAGAGGGAAACCAATCATAAGTTAGAAACAGCTCATGTCCGGAAGATATAGCAGGCATCATCTGCCACAGGTAAATAAAAATGGACACAGGAATGATGGAAAGTAAAATCCCGGAAATCTTTTCTGCATACCTGTGCACAAAGGGGGCGAGGATAGCAGAAATAAAACCGATGATAATAAATGTTAACATATTTCTTCAGAATTTACTGATTAATTTTTATCAGCGCTGTCCACTTGCCTCTGATTTTTTTTCTGATCTGCATTGGCTGGATTTTTTTCTCCCGGATTCATGAATTCATTTTTCTCCGGGTTGTATGTACCTTTCATATCATCTCTGAATGTTTTATCCCACATGGGTAATTTATTAATATGAGAGGCTCTTCCAATCATGTGGGCACCAACAGGTACTGTCAGGATCAGAAAAACAATGACTCCTGCAACGTGAAAAGCCATCCCGGTACTCCCAAAATAAATGGCCACTCCAATCAACATGGACGATACACCAAAAGTGGCTGCGATGGTTGATGCTGACATGCGCAGGTACACATCAGGCATTTTGATCAATCCGATGGAAGCAATGAAGATAAATATGGTTCCGAGGATTAAAAAGACTAAAATGAGAATCTCTTTCATAGCAATTCATTATTGTTCATCTTCGGCATCTTGTTTTTTCTTTCGCCTTTCGTATGAATAGGTGAATGCCACCGTACTTAAAAAGGCAATAAGAGCGAGTATGAGAGAAATATCAATGACCACAGCTTTATCGAATAAGATGGCATATGCCGAAAATGATCCGATACCGACGATCACCAACAGGTCGAGGGCAATGATTTTGTCCATGAGTGTCGGCCCCTTAAACAACCTGATGAAGATCAGCAGCATTGAGATGCTCATCAGGGGCAGGATGAAATACAATATAATCTGTTCCATCATCTCAATACCTCCAATAGTTTTTTCTCCAAACCATTCTTGATTTCTGCAATTGACTTTTCAATATCCTTATCAGCATACACATTGTAAACATAAAGTGTTTTTCTGTCGTGGGAAACGGCCAGGCTTGTGGTTCCGGGTGTAAGTGTGATTGAGTTTGCAAGGAGCGTGATTTCAATATCTGTTTTGGCATCCAGAGGAACAGCCATGATTGCAGGATGCATATTGTGCCTGGGTGTAATAATGTCAGCACCTATCTTCAGGCTGCCTTTGATCACCTCTTTTGAAAACAGTGTGATATAAGCAACTGCTCTGGGTAGTCTGGAGAAGTATTTTTTCTCATTTTTATTTCTGCTGATGATCAGTAAAACGATATAACCAGCTGCAAAACCAAAAAATATGTTGATCAAAGTGAATTTCATGGTCAGTGCTAACCATATCAGTGCAAGAAATATATTCAATATCAGTGTTTTCATTGTGTTCCTCCCAAAACTGTTTGTATATAGCTTGAAGGGTTCATTAATTCCTGCGCAGCCTGTTCAGCGACCCTGAAGAAAGGTTCAGGGTAAAACCCAATGGTAAGCGTGATGGCTGCTAAAAACATGACCGGAAGCACCATAAAAACAGTCCCTCGTGAAAACAATCCCGGTTGATTTCCTCTTGCCCTGAGATCTTCACGGGGATCCTCTTTCCAAAATGCTTCATTCCATATCTTGGTCATGGAATAGAGTGTGAGCAAGCCGACTAAAAGCGCAACAGCAATCACAATATTCTGGTCTAAATCCAGACCTGCCTTCACCACAAAGAATTTCGACCAGAAACCCGAAAGTGGAGGGATGCCAGCCAGCGAAAGGGCCGGGATCAGAAACAGCACAGCAAGGAATGGGTAGGCATTCAGTAAGCTTCCAATCAGCCGTATATCGTAATGACCTTTGATCCTGTTGGCGATTCCACTAACCAGAAAAAGGTTGGCTTTAACAATGATGTGGTGCATGATATAAAAGATCGAGCCGGCAATGGCCAGAGGTGTGAAAAGTGCCAGCCCAAGAACCATATAACCAATCTGGCTGATGATATGAAATGACAGGATGCGACGCATGTCATACTGTGAAGCTGCTCCGAGTACCCCCACAAGCATGGTCAGGCCGGAAATCCATAAAATAATGGTATGTGTATAGGGCACATTGGTGATGAAAATGAGTGTGAAGACCCGGATGAGAGAATAGACGCCCACTTTGGTTAACATTCCGGCAAAAATAGCCGAAATGCTGATAGGTGGCGTATGGTATGAGGTCGGAAGCCAGAAAAACAAGGGAAAGACTGCTGCTTTGATGCCAAAGCAAATCAAAAAGAGCATGGCAATGACTGTCACAAGGGCTTTGTTTTCAATCTGAGGTATGATCTGGGCAAGATGCGCCATGTTAAGGGTTCCTGTGACAGAATAGAGCAGGCCAATTCCAACCAGAAAAAATGCAGAGGAGATGAGATTGATGGTGACATACTTGAATGTGCCTTCGAGTTGAAGTTTTGATCCACCCAATGAAAGGAGTACAAATGAACTGATCAGCATGACCTCGAACCAGACATACATGTTGAACAGGTCGCCCGTTAGAAAAGCTCCATTGATGCCCATGTACATGATGTTGAGCAACGGATAATAGCCAAACTGAAATTGTTTCTTTTGCATGTTATCCGGTGATCCGGATCCTTTCAGGGATGAAATAGAATAGACCGAAACCGAAAAAGCCATTACCCCCGTAATAAGCGACATAACTGCACTGAAGGTGTCGGCAACAATGGTTATTCCAAAAGGTGCCTCCCAGTTTCCTGCCTGCATTACCTGAATCCCCGAATCAAGCACTTTCAGCAACAGGAAGAAACCGATGATCATCAGGAAAAAGCTTCCGGTAAGATTAATCATCTCCTGCAGCCTGCTCTTTTTCCAGAGCGAAAGCGTGATCAGGGCGAGGAACAGTGGAAAAACGATGGGAGCAATGAGGATCGCGTTCATAAGCTGATGTCAGAGATTATTTATCGCTTAAATTTAATTTTTTTGTATCATCAACTTTGATGGTTTGATAGACCTGTTCAATCAGCACGATAGCAAAAGCAGTCACACCGAAACCAATCACAATAGCCGTCAGGATCAGCGCCTGGGGAAGCGGGTCAGCAACAGGTTCAGTAATATAATTCTGACCCTCCTCAATCAATGGTGCTTTTCCCCTTACAATGCGACCGAGGGTGAAAATAAGCAGGTTTGCCCCATGGGAAAGCAACAGCAATCCGATAATGACCTTGATGATACTACGTCGCAGGATCATATAAATTGCAGTGGCAAATAGTCCTCCAACCAGGATACTCAATAGTGCCTCCATAATTCCAGAATGTTAACCTTCTTTTTGTTTGAGCGTGAATATAATACTTGTTGCTACGCCAATCACCACCAGATAAACCCCGATATCGAAAAACAGAGGTGTACTCAGGGGGCCTATGATGGGGAATTCAAATTCAGGCCATAAACCTGTAAAAGCAGGCTTGCCAAAAAACAGAGATATCAATCCGCTTCCAAGTGCCGTGGCCAGACCTGTAATGATAAAAACATTGGGGCTGAGCCGGAAAATCTTCCTCGCATTTTGAAGTCCGTTGGAAATGGTGTACAGCGCAAAAGCTGAAGCGGCTACCAGTCCGCCAACAAATCCTCCGCCCGGCTCCTGATGCCCCCGGATGAGGATGAAAAAAGAAAAGAGCAAAAGGACAGGAAGAATGATCCTTGTTGCAGTTGCCAAAATCAATGATATCATAGCCTGATTCTTTGAGCCGTCAAATTTGTTACCATAAAAACGCGGCAAAAATAAACATTTAACATTTCGTTAACTAAAACGAAAAAAAAATATATCTAAAATTTTAGATTTAATCAATTGACTTGAAAATCAATTTTCTGATTTCATTCAAACCCATTAAGAACCTGTGAGTTAGTTCAGTGAAAATACAACAGCCAGCAATTACCGGTACTGCCTGATCTCAGTTTCGCCTCTTAGGATGCGCAGCCCATTCATTGCCAGTGCATACATCTCGTCTTCTCCGGGGTAAACGTGCACAGGGGCAATGGTTTTCACCCGTTCAATGATCAGATCAACGAACCATTTACTATTGGCAATGCCGCCAGTAATCAGGATACCATCTACTTCGCCTTCGAGGACAGTCCCCATCGCGCCAATCTCCTTGGCAACCTGATAGGCCATTGCCTGTAAGATCTGACTGGCGCGCTCGTCACCCTCAAAAGCATTTGATTCCACATCATAAACACTGTTGGTGCCTGTATAGGAAACCAAGCCGCCCTTACCTTTGATCATGGTCATGATCTCTTTTTGGGTGTATTTTCCGCTGAAGCAAAGTCTCACAAGGTCTCCGGCAGGTAGTGTTCCTGATCGCTCGGGTGAAAATGGCCCATCTCCGTCCAATCCCTGGTTTACATCAATCACTTTGCCTTTCCGGTGTGCGCCAACTGTGATGCCACCGCCTAGGTGGGCAACGATCAGATTCAGTTCCCCATATTTTTTCATGATAGACTTGGCATGTTCCCTGGCTAAGGCTTTCTGGTTCAGGGCATGAAAAATAGATTTCCGCTTCAGTAATGCATGGCCTGAATACCTGGCAAGATCAGTCATTTCATCCACCACCACAGGATCAGCAATATAGGCCAGGGCATTGGATAGCGACTGTGCGATATCGTGGGCGATCAGTCCGCCCAGGTTGCTGGCATGCTCGCCGATGGGACTGTTTCTGAGATCACGGAGCATGGCTTCACTCACTGCATAAACTCCCGATTCAATGGGTTTCAGAAGGCCGCCACGCCCCATGATGATTTTTATATGGGAGAGCTCTATATCTGCGTCTTCCAGCGCACGAATGATGATGTTTTTTCTGAATTCAAACTGGTCTGTAATCTTTTCAAAGCCGCTCAACATTTCGGTTGAATGTTTCAGGTTTTTCATGAACAATGCAGTATCTCCGGCATAAACAGCAATTTTGGTTGATGTGGAGCCGGGATTAATGGCCAGAATAAGGGCTTTATTGTCCATGGATATGTGATCGCAAAAAGAAAATGTCAGACTTAATAAGTTTCACCCGGAAGATAATTCCGGAAGCAGGCTGCAAATATACAAACACACACCAAATATTCTCCTGTTTTCAGGACGGCATGCTAACCCGTGCACATATTTGAGAAAGTTATCCTATAGCAGCTGCCAGGGCAATGGATAAAAACTTGCTCTGCTCTGAATCAGCCCGGGATGTAAGTACAATTGGCACAGCTGCACCCATGATGACAGCGCCTGTGCTTGCTCCACCCAGAAAATTGAGGGCTTTGTACAAGAAGTTGGCACCGTCGATATCGGGTGCAACCACAATGTCAACATTGCCTGCAACTTCGCTGTAAATTCCCTTGACCTCAGCTGCCTTTTTAGAGACTGCGTTGTCTAGTGCCAAAGGCCCGTCAATGATACAACCTTTGATCTGTTGCCGCTTGTTCATCATCGAAAGGGTTGCGGCGTGCATGGTGGATTCCATCTTCTGGTTCACCGTTTCAACAGCTCCGACAACTGCAACTTTTGGGTTAGGCTCTCCAAGCCTGTGAAATACCTCAACGGCATTGTTGATCAGACCTATCTTATCTTCAAAAGTGGGTGAAACATTCATTGCCGCATCGGTTATTCCCAACAGTTTATGATAATATGGTGATTCAAAAACAGCCACGTGGCTGATAATTGCACCTGTTCGCAGTCCATGCTCCTTGTCGAGTACTGCCTTCATTAATTGCCCTGTGCTCACCAGCCCTTTCATCAGGATTTCGGCTTTTCCATCCCGGATCAGCTGATTGGCCATAAGTGAGGCCTCAAACCGGTCTTCTACATGAATGATCTCATATTTACTGATGTCGTATCCTATATCCTGGCATATCTTTTCAATCCTGGGCCTGATCCCGACCAGTATGGGCTCAACAATTCCCTGTGCATCAGCGTTCTTCAATGCCTCAAGGACATCATAATCTCCGGCTGCTGCCACAGCAATCCTCCTTTTTGGCTTCGATTTGGCCATCTCAACCAATTCCGACAATTTACTTATCATTTTTTCTAATCAATTTTAGGGTTGTAAAATATTTTAACCGGCGCAAAAGTAAAAATTGTTAACAGATTAACAAATAAATTAAAACCTGTTGCTGATAAGCTCAACCTTCAGGTTCAGCCGGTTTTTAATTGAAAGGTTATAAGGGATAGGCATGTAACTGTATCGGAACAAACCGCTAAGGTATCATTCTGAATAGAACAGAATCATTTTCTCAATGGCTATTTTACAAACTTCACAAAATGTGTTCCCATCGAATGAATTCATCAGGCAGTCATAGGCTGGCCGGTAGACTCCTTTGGCAGCATAACCACCGCCCTCAAAAACCCCTGGTTTATCATTGAATAACTCAGTTTCAGGTGTAGGAACCGGCGTGACGTGTTCCAGCAAATCAATCCATTTACTCCCGAAATCCACCAGTGTTGTCAGGTTGGGTTCCCAGGGCTCCACATTAGCCGGATAAAAATCGTTGTATGCAACCTCCGAGTTATAATATTCATCACCGAGGCCTGCAAATCCATGCCCGAATTCATGGATGAATATCTTTGCTGCATTCACACTGCTGTTCACACTCAGGCAGTAATAGTTGAATATTGCTCCACCGCCGTATTTTTCAGAATTGACAAGGATGTAAATCTGGTCGTAAGGTGCATTGGCTGCCACATCACGCACGGCTTTCTGATCATTTGACATGCAATAGCGCTCACTGCCGAATGTATAAAAGGAGGAGCTGAGGATGGTGCTGACCCAGACTGAATCGGGAGGAATATCACTTCCTGACTCATTGGAGGGCGCAAATACACCCCTGATATTGAATTTATCCTTATGCTCAGTATATGGTTCAAACGAAAACAATACTGAGGCAAAGTTCTGACAATCCTCTGTGAATTTGTCCATTTCCTCCGCTGTGTATCCATCCGGTATGATGACGATGTCGACGCATTTTTTTGGTGCTCCCGAAATATGAACATCGAAAGCCAGGTGGCTATGCCTTTGTTCCGGACTGATATAAGGATCTCCTGACTTGAACAGATATTCAAATTTCTCTTCAAAATAGCCGTTTCTGTTCCGGCTGAAAAAGACTACCCTTGCATCCCTGCGTGGAAGGGGCATCACTATTGTCTCCGAAAACGCCATGGAGATGATTTTTGCCTCGTCAGTGGTTTGCCATTCGCCAAACAACGTTGAATATCCTCTTGAATAGATCAGTGAACCGGTTTGCCGGTCAAATACCTTAAAAAAATTATCACCATAATAAAAGGTATCGATCAGGTTGAGATGCGACCCGCCCCAGAAAGGTTCAGTTTTTACCTCATCCAGAAAATAATATTCACTGTCGTGATTGCCCCCACGGATATAGTCAATACGTAGGGTTTGCTGAAAAAACAGGGTATCGAAGCCAGCCATTGAACTTGTAAAAACCAGCGCAGAGACTATGGTAAAAAATGTTTTCATGATGCTGATCATTTGGTTTGCGAAAATAGTGTGAATTGATGTACATTTGTAACTGATCAACCAATTTATAAACCTTTGAAAAAAAACAAACCATGCCGGAAGAATTCATTGTTTTCCTATGGAAATATCGTTTATTGGAGCAATCACTAACACTGACCTCAGGGGAATCGTGTACAATTCTGGAGACCGGATCGCGCAATGATCATTCCGGGCCTGATTTTCTGAATGCCAGGATCAGGATTGGCGACACCATCTGGGCCGGTAACGTAGAGGTGCATGTCAATGCAAGCGACTGGTACAGACATGATCATCACAAAGATGTGAATTACGACAACATTATTTTACATGTGGTTTACCTGGAGGATAAGACTGTCAGAAGAAAAAGCGGCGAAGTCATTCCGACCCTTGAAATCCATGGCAGGTATGACGAGGGACTTTTCAACCGGTACCTGGCCTTGATCAAAAACAGGTACTGGATACCATGCCAGCCGTTGATTGATTCAGTTGAAAGGGTTATCATGAATCATTGGCTTGACAGGATGCTGGTTGAAAGGCTTGAAACCAGAACTTCGGAGATTATGAATAAACTGGAGTTCAACAAAGGTGACTGGTCTGAAACATTTTATCAGTTGCTGGCAAGAAACTTCGGATTCAGGGTGAATGCGCTGCCCTTCGAATTACTGGCCTGCTCCCTGCCCCTGAAAACCCTCAGCAGACATAAGAACGACCTTTTCCAGATCGAAGCACTTTTATTCGGCCAGGCAGGTTTACTGGGGAAAAAATATAAGGACCCGTATCTGACTGACCTTCAAAAGGAATATATTTTTCTGGCCGGGAAATATGACCTTCAGCCGGTTGATGGTCAGCTCTGGAAGTTCATGCGGCTCCGGCCATCCAATTTTCCCACGATCAGGCTTTCACAGTTTGCCGCATTGATATTCAACTCCTCGCACTTGTTTTCGAAGATACTGGAAACCAAAACCATGGATCAGTTCACCACGCTGTTCGCGTCAGAGGTCTCTTCTTACTGGTTCGATCACTATATTTTTGACAAGAGGTCGCCTGCCAGATCAAAAAAAATGGGTGCCCATGCCATCCACCTCCTGTTGATGAACACAGTGGCACCTTTTCTTTTTTCTTACGGCAAATTTAAAAACAAACCCGCTCTGGCTGACAAAGCCCTGAAGCTGCTTGAAGGTATTCCGGGAGAGACAAACACAGAGATCAGGAAATGGAAAGAGATGGGTTTTCAGGTGCGGACAGCCTTTAATACGCAGGCACTACTCGAATTGAAACGGTCGTATTGTGCCCTTCGAAAATGTCTCGATTGTGCTATCGGACTGCAGTTGGTAAGAGGATCATGAAAAGTAAAAATGACAAATAGCAAATTGTAAAGTAAAAAGTAAGGTGTGTGATCTGATTTTAAATTTATTATTTATTTCCGGTTTTTGTCTGAACGCAATTTCAATTCATCTTCTGTTCCGGATTTGGCTTTCTGATTATTTGATGAAACGGCAGGTTTTTCGGGTGGCTTTGCTTTCTTATTCTGCTTTTCATCAGGATCATCCATCTTAAGGTCGATATCGTTCTTTACCTGGTTCACTTCGCGGCTGATCTCATTTCTGACCTCATTGGTAGCCCTGCGGAGTTCGTTGATCCCTTTTCCCAGCATCCGTGCAAGTTCGGGTATTTTTTTAGGGCCAAAAACCAGGTACACAACGAGCACGATGATAAATATCTCACCTCCGCTGATATTGAAGAATAGAAGAAAACTGCCCATAATCGTTCAATTGATTGGCAAAGATATGAAAAGCGCAGGTTTGGATGAACGCTGTTTTATTACATTTTGAAGGGTGAAAACAGGGGATTTCGGGATAACAGGATTGTGATGGTCTGATGCAATGGTCGAATCCGTCCTACCAACCCCGTCTTGTATACTGATCTTCGTTCATCGTTTTTATCTGCTACCATACTTTCGTCTCTACGAGACTCGGACTATGTTTTCTATATTTTGGCAAGCTCAATACAAGTGTGCATCAGTGGTAAAAAAAATGACGTATTAAGGGATTCAAAAGAAAACCATATTATATTAAATTTATATCTGTCAGGCATTCAACATGCCCTTCTCCATGACGAAGCCGGACGGGAATCCGAAAGTGCGTTCGCAGGAAAAATATAACTTCTGATGGACGCCTTATTTTTTCGGTTTGTCCTTTATCTCTTCAACTTTTTTATTTTTTGAAGTGATCAGGTCAAATGCAACCGGGCTTGCATTGAACAGAGAGGAGTAAGTTCCCACCAGGATCCCCATCAGTAACGCAAAGGTAAATCCCCTGATCACTTCACCTCCGAAAATGAAGATGATGAACAGTACCATGAGTGTTGTTCCTGAAGTGTTGATGGTACGTGCCAGGGTGCTGTTCAGGGCGCCGTTGATATTGGTTTTAAGGTCGCGCTTATGGTACAATGCAGCATACTCGCGTATCCTGTCGAAGATGATCACGGTGTCGTTGATGGAGTACCCGATGATGGTCAGGATGGCTGCAATAAACGCCTGGTCAATTTCCATACTGAAAGGCAGTATGTTGTAGAACAATGAGAAAAGACCCAGGGTGATGATGGTATCATGGAAAAGGGCCACCACGCCGGCCAGTCCGTATTGCCACTTTCTGAACCGCAATGCGATGTAGATAAAGATAACAATCAATGCAAAGATCACGGCCATGATGGCGCGGTTCCTGATGTCGACGGCAATGGTTGGTCCAACCTTTTGTGAACTCAGGATGCCGAGCAGTTTATCATCGGTTTCCGTATCTGTGCTGAAGGCTATATAGGTTATATCCTGATTGACATAGAAGGGGAGGAGCCCTTCGAATATTTTTGCCTGGATGATGGAATCCACTTCAGTACCGGTTTCATCGATCATGAACTTGGTGGTCACTTTCACCTGCCTGTCCGGGCCGAATGTTTTTACTTCAGGAGGAACCGATTGTCCTCCGGCATCAATAAAAACCCCTTCGAGTGCCCGCCTTACCTCAAGTGTATTCACAGGCTGGTCGAACCGGATCACAAAGGTTCTCCCTCCGGAGAAATCTACGCCATAATTGAGACCTCTGAAAGTTAATGACAGAAGACTGACGATAATAAGGGTTCCGGAAATGATGTATCCAGCCTTCCGCTTGCTTAGAAAGTCGATATTGACATTGGCCAGTGTGTTGAGCGTTAATTTATTGGCAAAATTCACTACATAATTTTTGTCAAGAGCCCAGGTGAAGATCAACCTTGAAATAAAGATTGCCGAGAAGAGGGAGGAGAGTATCCCGATGATGAGTGTTGTGGCAAAGCCCTGCACAGGTCCTGATCCAAAAACATAGAGCACAATGGCTGTCAACAAGGTAGTGACATTGCCGTCAATGATGGCGGAGTATGCATTTTTGTAACCGTCGGCAATGGCCAGTGAGATTCCCTTTCCTGCCCTAACCTCCTCTTTGATACGCTCATAGATGATCACGTTGGCATCCACTGCCATACCGAGTGTCAACACAATGCCGGCGATACCGGGGAGGGTAAGCACTGCACCAAAAGATGCGAGTACGCCGAAAAGGAAAAATATATTGGTCAGGAGTGCAAAATCGGCTACATATCCTGCCCGGTTATAATAGAATATCATATAGACAAGCACCAGGATGAATGCGATCACGAATGACCACAACCCTGAACTGATGGCTTCGCGACCGAGGGAGGGTCCGACGACAGCTTCTTCAACAATTCTCGCCGGTGCCGGCAGTTTCCCTGCTTTCAGTACGTTGGCAAGGTCCTGGGCTTCTTCAATGGTAAAGTTGCCTGAGATGGAGGATTGTCCGGTCGGAATCTCAGAATTGACATTGGGTGCTGAATATACATAATCATCCAACACAATGGCTATCTGGTTCCCGATGTTATCACCGGTAAGCCTTTTCCAGATTTTTGCGCCTTCGGTATTCATCGACATGGAGACTTCCACACGGCCATTCGCGTCGAAGTCCTGCCTCGCATTGGTGATGACCTCTCCACCAAGTGCCGGTTTCATTTCGCGTGGATTGGTAACTTTCAGTGCAAATAATTCAAGAAAATCGCTTCCTTTCACACGCGGCTGATTCGACCATGCGAATTTAAGGTCACGCGGAAACAGGTTTTTGGTTTGCCGGAGCAGCCGGTTCACAGCAGCCGTATCTTTGATTGCTGCATAACCTACTGTGGCAGATTGTCCCGGATAATATTGTCCTTGTCTCTCTTCATAAGCCGGGTTCAAAACGGCATAGAGCGGATTGTCTCTTTTGTATCTTTCAAATTCAAGTTCATCTGAAGGCGCGGCAGACGTATCGGAAAGGAGTTGATCTAAAAGTGTCGCTTCAGCGGTGTCAGCCAGGGTTTCAGCCAGTTCAGGTTCCGTTGTTATGGCCTCAGCCTCTTGCGTAAGATCATCAGTTTCGGCATCCGTCTTAATTTCAAGGATCTGTTCATCTGTATCTCCGGATTCGGACAGTCTCCGGTTTGCATCGGAAAAATACTGATAGACATCACTGAACCGGTAGGTTTCCCAGAATTCAAGCTGAGCACTGCCCTGTAAAAGTTTTCTTACCCTTTCGGGTTCTTTGATGCCGGGTAATTCAACCAGGATCCGGTTGGATGCCGCTATCTTCTGAATATTCGGTTGGGTCACTCCAAACCTGTCAATACGGGTTCGGAGAATATTAAAAGTCCTTTCGAAGGCGTCTCCTGTTTCGCTTCTGATCATTCTTATCACTTCAGCGTTCGATGAATTTGGGGTAATCCCCTTGTCACGGAACTCGAAAAGAAAGATGGAGGCCAGACTGAAATTGGGATCTATCTCATCAATAGACTCCCCGAAAAGGGTCACGAAGTCTTTCGAGGTTGTTTTCATCTTTTCGTGTGCCATGTCGAGCGCCGCCAGAAATGTTGGATTCTGGCTGTTGCCTGAGAGTCCTCTGATAATACTACCCACGGATACTTCCAGCGTAACATTCATCCCCCCCTTCAGGTCAAGCCCGAGGTTGATCTCCCGGTCTTTCACCTCACGGTAGGTGTATTTTCTGAGGAGTATGTTAAAGACTACCTCGTTATTCATCGAATCGAGATAATAATTGAGCCTTGCACGGGCAATTGAGTCGAGCAGGTATCCTTTCAGAACCATGTCTCCTTTGGAGAGCTCCGCTGCTTTTTCAGCCCAGACTTCTTTGGCGGCATAATCTTTCGCTTTTGATTCAACCCTGAAGGTCACAAAAGTGAATGACAACTGGAATAAGCATACCAATGCAAATAATATTGCGAAAAATTTTATAGCTCCTCTGCTTTGCATTTCAATCTGATTTCGTTAAATCTACCTTAAATTTTTGAGGGTGCAAATATAGAACAACAATATTTAATAACAAACTATCATTGAAGTAATATTCCGGATTTTTTAAAAGATGGAAATATACTTATAAGTTATGCAAAATCAATAATATAGAAAATAAATTTGAGATCGGGTTGGCTCTCAATCCTAGAAATGATCCAGATCAAAACCTGCTCACAGGCTTTATTAATAGCGAATCCATTTCCAGAGTTCTCGGTAACTGATCTTTTTCCCGTACATTAAAATACCGGTTCTGTAAATCCTTGCAGCAAGCCAGATGGTTCCTAAAAAACCGAGAATCATCAATGAAATGGAGATGAACAGGTCAATATATGGAACTCCGAAAGGAATACGGATCATCATGATAACCGGTGAAGTGAATGGAAAAACAGACAGCCAGAAGGCTGCAGGGCCATCAGGGTTGTACATGATGAACTGTGCAATGACAATGGAGAGGATCAGAGGGATGGTGAGCGGCATCATGAATTGCTGGGTGTCAGTCTCGCTGTCGGCAGCAGCACCGATGGCTGCAAAAAGAGCGCCGTAAAGGAGGTAGCCACCTATAAAATAGAAAAGGAACATGAATATGATAACCCCCCAGTTGATGGATTGAATGGAATTGAAGACAGATATGACCATTTCATTGACATCAGAGGAGGCTGTAGCTCCAGGCTCTGGCTGCTCACCCTGAATCATCTGAGGGTCAATGATTCGCGTATCTGTTTGCAGACGGAGTTGTGCAGATTCATAAGCGCTTATTTCACCTGAGAAAGCCGCGAAGAAACCGGTGATGATGATAAGTGTTAAAACAATCCACAGCATGAACTGCGTGAGACCAACCATTACAACCCCGATCACTTTGCCCATCATCAACTGAAAGGGTTTTACCGATGAGATGATCACCTCAACAATGCGGCTGGTTTTTTCTTCAATCACACCCCTCATAACCAGGGCGCCATACATGAAGATAAAAATATAAATCAGCAATGCACTTACAAATCCCACTGCCATGCTGAGTTCGGTCGACCCTGCTTTTTCTTCACCATCCTCTTTGATGCGGATGGTCATGAGATTGATGGATGTTTTGATCGACCTGAGCACCTCCTGATCGATCCCTGAAGCTTCAAGTTTGAGAGCTTCCACCTCTTTCCGGATGGTTTCCCTGATATAACCCTGAATGACAATGTTCGGCTGGTGTATGGAATAGAGCTTTGCATTGGTTGGCACCGATAGTTCTGTCGCCGGAATATGAAGAATGGCGTAGAGTTTATAGTCATCAAGATGCTGCCTGTAATTGTCTATTTCATCCCGGATCTCAATAAAGTTGATGTTTTCGGTATTGATGAATTTTCCTGAAAAAATGTTTGTTTCATCAATGACCCCGATCATTTTTGTTTCACCCTCCAGCCTGGCAATATAGACGGGTGCGATAAACAAGGCAGCCATGAGGATAGGGCCGAGAATGGTCATGATAATGAACGACTTTTTCTTGACCCGTGTGAGGTATTCGCGCCGTATGATCAGGTTTATCTTGTTCATTGGCTAATTTTTGTTGTGTTTGGTATTTTCATTGACTTGCCTGATGAAAATCTCATTCATGGAGGGGAGAATCTCCCTAAAAGAGATGATCCTGACTTCCGGCAGCAATTTTTCCAGCAGATGGTTGGAATTTCCTGCCTCAGAAATATGAATTTTAACGGAAAAACAATCATCTTCTTTTTTTGTCTCTAATATCGTATAGGCATCGCCAATAATGGCTGACAGATTTTTTTCATATCCCGCATAAAGAATTTCCACGTTGTTTGGTTTGAATTGCTGCTTCAGGTTTGAAACACTGCCCTCCAGCACCGTTCTGGAGCGGTCGATCAGGGCAATGTGATCACATAATTCTTCAACTGAAGCCATGTTGTGGGTTGAGAAGATAACGGTGGCCCCGGTTTTTTTCAGATTAAGAATTTCATCTTTCAGGAGGTTCACGTTGATCGGATCAAAGCCGCTGAAAGGTTCATCAAAAATAAGCAGTTCGGGGTTGTGTACCACAGTAACAATGAATTGAACCTTCTGCTGCATACCTTTGGAAAGTTCTTCCACTTTCCGGTTCCACCAGGAGGTGATCTCAAATTTCCTGAACCATTTCGAAAGGCGGTGCTGTGCTTCACTTTTGGATAGTCCTTTCAACTGGGCCAGGTAAAGTGCCTGTTCGCCCACCTTCATTTTTTTATATAAACCGCGCTCTTCCGGCAGATACCCTATTTGTGAGATATGATCCTGGTTCAGCGGTTGTCCCTTCAGCAGGATCTGGCCTGAGTCGGGCGCAGTGATCTGGTTGATGATCCTGATGAGGGTGGTTTTACCAGCGCCATTCGGACCCAGTAGTCCGAAAATGCTCTGCCCCGGTACACCGATGGAGACATTGTCCAGGGCGCGGTGGTTGGCAAACTCTTTCACAACATTTCTGGCTTCTAAAACATGCGTCATTCAAAGTTATTTTTTTCCGGACTATGATACCATATTTATTGCGTGAAATATTCTTTCATCTTTGAAAAAAAACTTCGGTCTCCTGCTGTCGGTGTAGGTTCAAAGTTTTTGGATCCTTTCAGTTTCTCGAGCACATCTCTCTCTTCTCGTGAAAGCGTTTTTGGAGTCCACACATTGATATTTACGAGCAGGTCACCTGTGTTATAAGAATTTAACGCGGGTAATCCTTTTCCTTTCAACCTGAGGACCTTTCCTCCCTGTGTTCCCGGTGTAATCTTTATTCTTGCCTTGCCATCGAGGGTTGGGATATCTATGGTTGCACCGAGTGCAGCATCCACAAAACTGATGAAAGCATTGTGCAGCAGGTTAACACCGTCTCTTTCAAAATCAGGATTTTCTATCTCTTCTATCAGCACAACAAGGTCGCCGGGAACGCCGCTCCGTGCGCCAGCATTTCCTTTTCCACCCAGTGAGAGTTGCATTCCATCCTGGACACCAGCCGGTATCTTGATGCTGATGACTTCTTCTCCCTTCACAATACCATCGCCGGCGCAGTGGGGGCATTTGTTGACAATGGTCTGCCCTTCACCGCCACAGGCAGGACATGTGGAGGATGTTTGCATTTGCCCCAGGAATGTGTTGGTAACCCGGGTTACCTGTCCTGTACCATTACATGTTGCACAGTTTGAGTAGGAAGAGCCATCTCTAGATCCGGAGCCATTGCAAGGCTTACATTCGACGTATTTGTTGACTTTGATCTTTTTTTCAACACCTTTGGCAATTTCTTCGAGGGTTAACCTGACTTTTACACGCAGATTGGAACCCCGGTTGACCCTCCGACGCCGCTGCCTTGTGCCGCTAAAACCTCCGAATCCTCCAAATGAGCTGCCGAAAGCATCACCAAAAATATCGCCGAACTGACTGAAAATATCTTCCATTGACATGTGGAAACCTCCGCCACCTGATCCATTTCCCAGACCGGCGTGTCCATATTGGTCATATCTTCGGCGCTTTTCCGGATCCCGGAGCACCTCATATGCTTCGGCTGCCTCCTTGAATTTTTCCTCAGCTGTTTTGTCTCCCGCATTTTTGTCAGGGTGATATTTCAAGGCCATCTGACGATAAGCCTTTTTAATCTCTGTTTCCGAAGCGGTTTTTGAAACGCCCAGTATCTCGTAATAATCTCTTTTCGACATGCTTATGTTCTTGTCCTTTTTGTTTGTAGGGAAATATCAGGGACTTTACTGACCAATAACAACCTTGGCATAGCGGATAACTTTATCATTCAATAAATATCCCTTTTCAATCTGGTCTATTATTTTTCCTTTCATCTCTATAGAGGCCGCTGCTGTAAATGTTATCGCCTCATGATAATCGGTATTGAAATCTTCCCCGATTGCTTCAATTGCCTTCAACCCTTTTTTTGCAAGCAATCCTGAAAGCTTTTGATAGATCAGGATCATTCCTTCCTTTACAGTATCACAGTTGTCTACCTCTTCATTTGACCTGATGGCCCTTTCAAAGTCATCCAGGATGGTCAGCAGTTCAAGAATAACTTCCTGGTTGGCCGTCTTCAGGAACTCTGACCGCTCTCTGGTGGTTCTTTTCCGGTAGTTATCGAATTCAGAATAAAGGCGTAAATACTTATCATTCAATTCATTGTATATTATCTGTGATACCGCCTGTTCATCCATTCTGCCTTCTTTCAGGTCAGATTCTGCTTGTTCCTGTCCGGCAGTGCTTGTGTCATTTGTACCCTGCTCAGTTGCTTCCGGTTTAGATTCGGTGCTTTTATTTTCCGCTCTTTTGTGTTTTTCTTTTGATTTTTTACCTTTCATCAGTGCATCATTTATTTTTTTAAGGTCATAAAACAGATTGTCAATTAATTTTTTTTTGGATTTGCTGTCCAATTGCAAAAAATCTGCCATTTAAATTTTAAGGACAATGTGACAGTTATGCTGAAGGATTTGATTTTTTTCAGGTTCCCGGGTTATAAGCAAAAACTGTTAAAAAAAATGGCAGGGAATGATTCACCTGCCATTTTTTGCGGGTTATAGGGTAGAAACAGATCTTGTATCCTGATCATTGGAATCAGGGTTGGATACCTGCTCAATGCCTTTATCCGTTGAACGGTCGGATGTTTCTGCTTCAGTTTCTTCCGGGATTGTTCCGGTGGTCTGGATGGTTCTCACCACTTCAGTTGGAACCATCTCCTCTTCAGCCTGGATAACGATCATATGCTCATGCTGCTGATCAATCACGACCCGGTCTTCCATTCTTTCAAGGGCAATGCTGGGTGCAATCACCAATGCAACCACTGACATCAGTTTGATGAGGATGTTCAGTGAGGGTCCTGATGTGTCCTTAAAGGGGTCACCAACGGTATCTCCGACAACCGCCGCTTTGTGGGTATCACCGCCTTTTTTATGCATTTCACCATCCATTTCCACGCCCTGCTCGATCATCTTCTTAGCGTTGTCCCATGCTCCCCCGGCATTGGCCTGATAGATTGCGAGTAAAACTCCTGAGGCTGTTACGCCGGCCAATAATCCGCCGAGCATTTCTGCACCTCCAAGAAAACCAACCAGGGCGGGAGCGGCAACTGCCAGCAGTCCGGGTAAAACCATCTCCTTGAGAGAAGCCTTTGTGGAAATTTCAATACATTTTTCATATTCGGCTTTTCCCTCTGCTGCTTCAAAAATTTTCATATCTTCCGGTGTTGCATTGCTCAGGTCAGCATCGTACTTCCGCATTATGCCAAGGGCAGCCTTCAGTTCGGGAATGGTTCTGAATTGCCGGCGTACCTCATCAATCATTTGTTTGGCTGCGCGCCCAACGGCTCCCAGGGCGAAGGAGGAGAATAAATAGGTAAGCATGCCTCCGACCAGCAGACCAGCCATGATGCTTGGTTTGGATATGTCGATTGTTTTAATCCCTGCCTGTGTCATGAATGCTGAGAACAAAGCCAGCGCAGTAAGGGTGGCAGATGCAATGGCAAAGCCCTTTCCGATGGCCGCAGTGGTGTTACCGACGGCATCCAGTTTGTCAGTCCTTTGCCTGACCTCCCTGGGTAATTCTGACATTTCCGCAATTCCGCCTGCATTATCTGCAATGGGCCCATAGGCATCAACAGCAAGCTGTATACCTGTATTGGCCAGCATGGCGACAGCCGCGATGGCAATACCATATAGTCCTGCAAAATGATAAGCAAGGATGATAGAGACTGCCAGTCCGATCAACGGGATGGCTGTGGATTTCATCCCCACTTCAATTCCTGCAATGATATTTGTTGCAGCTCCGGTACGGGACTGATCAACAATCTGACGAACTGGTTTTGACCCCAATCCTGTATAATATTCAGTAATTTTACCAATGAGCACACCAATCACAATCCCCACAATGGTGGCATAGAATACACCCATAGGGGAGAGTTCTAGTTCACTGCCACCAAACGTAACAGTGAGCGTTTCCGGTATGAATGCACGGATGATCAGAAACGATCCGATCAGCATGACGATTCCGGAGAAAATTTCGCCTTTATTCAACGCTGTCTGTGGGTTTCCTCCTTCTCTGACACTGACAAAGAAGGTTCCGAAGATAGACGTGAGGATACCAAATGCAGCCAGGGCAAGAGGTAAAATAACCGGGCCCAGTTCAAAAGATCCGATCAGTTGGGGGGCTGAAACAAATGCGGCTCCCAGAACCATGGTAGCGACGATTGACCCGACAAATGATTCGAACAGGTCGGCTCCCATGCCGGCAACATCACCTACGTTATCACCCACGTTATCAGCTATGGTAGCAGGATTTAAAGGATGATCCTCGGGAATTCCGGCTTCTACCTTCCCAACCAGGTCAGCGCCCACATCGGCAGCTTTGGTGTATATTCCGCCGCCGACACGCGCAAACAGCGCTATAGAAGAAGCTCCCAGCGAGAATGAAGAGATCACATTGAGTACGGTTTCGAGTCCCCAGTCAACTCCGATGACGTAATTATAGAAAATAAACAGCAGGGTGAGTCCGATCACTCCGAGGGTCACTACGCCAATACCCATGACCGATCCCCCCGAAAAAGCCACCATCAGCGCTTTGTTGAGAGAAGTTCTGGCTGCGTTGGTGGTTCTTACGTTGGCTTTGGTTGCAATGCGCATTCCGACAAATCCAGCCAATCCCGATAGTACAGCGCCTACAATAAATGAGAGCACCGTAAAACTATTGGATGTTTCCTCGCCCCTGCCTTTGAAAAAAAGTAAAACAGCAACAGCCAAAATAAAAACAGATAGAATTTTGTATTCGGCTTTCAAAAATGCCATAGCACCCTTTGCAATAAACCGCGAAATGTTAACCATTTTTGGGGTGCCGGATTCCTGTCTGGTAACCCAGGCCGACTTCCAGATCATGAACAGGATCCCTATCAATCCCGCAACAGGTAAATAGTAAATGATATTTTCCATACGTTTTAAATTATTTATTTAAATGATACTTGAAAGCCCCTCTTTAAAAAGGCGCAAAACTATGGAAAAATCTATAATGATAAGCGCATCAGATCATTTTTAAAATTTCCGGCAAATTTTTTTAACCTGAAACAAAAAATGGTGCTTTGTTTTCAGTTATAATTCATACTTTCGTTCTCTTGAAAAACATTGGAAGGGTTCATGGATAAAATTAAACTGGAAATCATCGGGATGTCATACAGCCAGTCACAAAGCGGGGCTTATGCGCTCATACTTGGAGAAAAAGGAGGTGAACGGAGATTGCCGATCATCATTGGAGGATATGAAGCACAGGCCATTGCCATAGAGCTTGAAAAGATGAAACCTACCCGTCCCCTCACGCACGATCTCTTTAAAAGTTTTGCTGAAACGTTTAACATTGCAATCCAGGAGGTGGTGATCAATAAATTCGTCGAGGGTGTTTTCCATGCGGAATTGGTTTGCCTTTTCGGAGGCGATGTTTACAGAATTGATGCCCGGACTTCGGATGCCGTTGCACTCGCCCTGCGTTTTCACTGCCCTGTTTATACATACGAGAAAATCATGACGGCAGCTGGAATTGTTGTTGAAGATAAAAAAGAGGATAAAAAGAAAAAAGAGGTCAGATCAACACAGGATCAGACAGATTCGCTTGAATCACAATCAATGGCAGACCTGAAAGTACGTCTTCAGAAAGCTGTAGAGAAGGAAGAGTATGAGGAGGCAAGCAGGATCAGAGACGAGATAAACCGGCGGAAACAAAAAAAATAGACGGATGAAGCAGAAAATCCTGATTTTCCTCCTTTTGGCAGCTATCGTAGCTTCCGGTTTGTTCTTTTCATCTTCCGGTTCACCCGATTCAGTGGTTGCCGAAAAAGAAGTGTTTTATCCTGACTTACCAAACGATGTTACAGAAGAAGTTGACAGAGATTCCGAACCCGGTACCGGCATCCAAAGTCTTCAGGTCAGATCAAATCTCCTGATAGCCCGGGATCAATCCAAAACCGGTTTCTCTCCAGTGACCATTCTGCGAGGCCTTTTAGGAATGCTCGTACTGATAGCCATTGCTTTTGTGTTCAGTTCCAACAGGAAAGCTGTTTCATGGAAGGTTGTCATCACCGGGTTGATCCTGCAGGTATTGCTTGCCCTCGGTGTGTTATATGTCCCATTTATCCAGGTTTTTTTTGAGTTTGCCGGGAAATTATTTGTCAAGATCCTGGATTTCACCCAGGCAGGGATTAATTTTCTTTTTCAATCTATGGTCACCGGACAGTTGGAACCTGGTCTGATCAATTTTGTAGTTAAGATACTTCCTACAATCATCTTCTTTTCAGCCCTGACCAGTCTGCTTTTTTATGCCGGTATTATTCAGAAGATCGTTTACGGCATGGCCTGGATCATGTCGCGGTTGATGAAACTTTCAGGTGCTGAAAGCCTTTCGGTGGCCGGAAACATCTTTTTGGGCCAGACCGAGTCACCGCTGATGATCAAGGAGTATCTGCCTAAAATGAATAAATCAGAAATATTGCTGGTCATGATGGGAGGAATGGCTACCCTTGCCGGCGGAGTCCTTGCAGTTTATATTGACTTTTTAGGTGGCGATGATCCGGTCCAGAAGTTACTCTTTGCCAAACACCTGCTGACGGCCTCGGTGATGGCAGCACCAGGTGCCATTGTGGTGTCAAAGATACTTGTGCCGCAAACCGAAAGTATTGATAAAACCATTGAGGTGAGCAAAGAGAATGTTGGGAGCAATGTGCTTGATGCTATCTCGAACGGCACCACGCAGGGTCTTAAACTGGCCGCTAACGTAGCAGCCATGTTGCTGGTGTTCATAGCATTCATTGCACTTTTTAACTTCATAACCCTGAAGATCGGGGCATGGACCAACCTGAATGCACTCATTGCCGAAGGCACGGATGGGAGATATACTGAATTGTCGTTGCAGTTTATACTGGGATACACTTTTGCTCCCATCATGTGGCTCATCGGAATTCCGGGTACAGACATCACCCTGGTGGGACGGCTGCTCGGTGAAAAGGTGATCATGACGGAGTTCATCGGTTATGTAAGCCTCTCCCAGATGAAAGGAGCAGGACTGCTCGACCCTAAATCCATCATCATGGCTACTTATATGCTCTGTGGCTTTGCCAACTTTGCCTCCATTGGCATACAGATCGGAGGGATCGGATCACTGGCACCCAACCAGCGGATCTTGCTCAGCCGTTTTGGAATGAGGGCTTTATTGGGAGGCACCCTGGCCTCCCTGCTTTCTGCTACGATTGTAGGGATGATTTTGGGGTAGTTTGTTCGTCAGTAAAAACAGATAGAGATGAAAAAATTCGCAACTGCCATCAATTGCATGGATGGCCGGGTTCAGGAGCCGGTGATCCGGTTTATGAAAGAAAAATTCGGAGTTGATTATGTGGATATGATCACCATGCCGGGACCTGATAAGATCCTTGGCGAAAACGCTGATCACCACGCAGTTGAAGCAACGCGGACAAGGATTGAGATATCGGTAAGCAAACATGGGTCGGAAACAATACTCATGGCGGGGCATGGCGATTGTGCCGGTAATCCCGTTCAAAAGGAGGTTCATCTGCGGCAAATCCAGGATTCTGTGAGGTTAATTCATAACTGGTTCCCAAAAGTGAAAGTATTTCCTGCCTGGATTGATGAGAATTGGGAAGTACGGCTCATATGATTCAGGTTGTTGATAACTTACCAAACTACTTTAATATTATAGGTGATATCAATTGATGACCTTGCACTGTTTGTTCTATTTTTGTCGCACTTACCCTGAATGAAAGTGAAACAATGAGACAATGAGACAATACCTGGATTTGGTAGATCATATACTACAAAGAGGAGTGCACAAGGCTGACAGGACAGGAACCGGCACGATCAGTGTTTTTGGGTATCAGATGCGGTTCGCGCTGGAGGATGGGTTTCCACTTGTAACCACCAAAAAGCTACACCTGCGTTCGATTATTCATGAGTTACTATGGTTCCTGCGGGGAGAAACCAACATTCGCTACCTGAAAGAAAACAACGTATCCATTTGGGATGAATGGGCCGATAAGGGAGGTGACCTCGGTCCGGTTTATGGCGCCCAGTGGAGGAATTGGAACAATAAGGGCATTGATCAGATCTCTGCGGTGATCTCGCTTTTGAAAAACAATCCTGACAGCCGCCGCATGATCGTTGCCGCCTGGAACCCGGAGGTATTGCCAGTTCCCGGAAATACTTTTGCACAAAATGTTGCCGAAGGCAGGGCTGCATTGCCACCCTGTCATGCCTGGTTTCAGTTTTATGTTGCAGATGGAAAGCTATCCTGCCAGATGTATCAGCGCAGTTGTGATGTCTTTTTGGGTGTTCCTTTCAACATTGCGTCCTATGCTTTGCTAACGATGATGATGGCACAGGTAACCGGCTTTAACCCCGGCGAATTTATTCATACCCTGGGTGATGCCCATATTTACCTGAACCACGTTGAACAATGCAGGCTGCAGTTATCCCGGGAGCCTTTCCCGTTGCCGGTCATGAAGATCAACCCTGACGTGGAGGATATTTTCAGTTTCCGGTTTGAGGATTTTGAATTGCAGGGCTACCAGTGCCATCCGCATATTAAGGGAGAAATATCTGTTTGACGGGAGTGTTCAATTGCGTTAGAACCAACGATCATAAGTCCGGTGTCATTTCGAACCGTAAATCGACCATCCCCAAAAAGTTTTTAAAGTCACAAATCCTGCCATCGTACGCAGCTTATGCAACAGGTTCAAAAGTAAACGGTTTATTCTTTTTCAAATATAGAAAAAAGCCATTTTACGCTTTTTAAAATAGAATAAACTATCTTTGCAGAAAAAAGATGATTGACAGATCGCTGTTGCAACTTATAATCAATGACCAGCAACAACTCTGCTGGCAGGATTCATTTCTGCTGCGTGAGATTCCAACCGCATTAAACCAAACTCAAAACATTGTAGTTGTTACCGGTATAAGGCGGTGTGGAAAATCCACGCTAATGCATCAGATTCGGCACCTTAAGGCCGAAAAAGACTATTACCTCAACTTTGATGATGACCGCCTTGTAAAATTCACAGCCGATGATTTTCAGCTCTTGTATGAAATTTTTATTTCCCTTTTTGGAACCCAGCACACCTTTTATTTCGATGAAATACAAAATGTAGCAGGTTGGGAACGTTTTGTCAGGCGCCTCCATGATTACGGAAACAAGGTTTTTATAACAGGCTCCAATGCTTCGATGTTGAGCAGGGAACTGGGAACGCATCTCACAGGACGTTTTCATGCTTACGAGCTCTTGCCATTTTCTTTTAAGGAATATTTGCAACTGGGAAAAATAGAAATTCCTGCTTTTGGCCTGATGACTACTGAAACAAAAGCAAGGATGACGGCCTGTTTTGATGATTATTTTAGATTGGGAGGATTCCCTGCTTACCTGCGTGAAAAAAATCAACAATACCTTAAAACCCTCTACGAAAATATAATTTACCGCGATGTAATGGTTCGGAATAACCTCACCAACCAAAAAGAGTTACTCGAACTGGTTTTTTATCTGGCCAGCAATGTAGGTAAACTCACAACTTACGTTGCCCTGACTAAGATAACCGGAATATCCAATCCAACCACTGTAAAAAATTACATCTCATTCCTCGAAGATGCTTATTTGGTTTTTACAGTAAATAAACTTAGCTATTCGGTAAAATCACAACTTCGCAATCCTAAAAAAATTTATCTGATTGACCAGGCCCTGATCAGGACGCTGGGTTTTTATTTCTCTGATAATCGTGGACGATTGCTCGAAAACCTGGTTTTTATTGAATTAAGGAGGCAAGGGAAGCAGGTGTTTTACCATCAGGGTAAACATGAGTGTGATTTCATTATCCGGCAGGGTGCGGTCGTAGAACAAGCCATACAGGTAACTTCCTCAATGAGTGATGAAAATACCCGCAGACGGGAGTTCAAAGGAATAATAGAAGCACTCAATGAATACAGTCTTAATGAAGGAACCATACTAACCGATCATGAAGAAGAAATAACCGAAGTTGATGGAAAAACCATCAGACTGATACCTGTTTGGAAGTGGCTGCTTCAATCACAAGAATCCAGGTAAAAGAATACCAGAACAAACCGCCTTTCAGCAACCCTGCGCTCTAAGCAATTTTGAACACGGATGTCACCGATTTGACTGATTAACGCGGATTTAATTTTTCTTCACGATTTTGATTAGTAAAAACGAATCTAATCCGTGATTATCCGTATGATCCGTGTTATCAGTGTTCTCTGTTTTTCAATCACACTGTTGCCGGATCTCAACCAGCAACGAGCCAACCAGCATCATTGTTTTCATTTCCCTGTTGTTGGCCGGCGCAGGGGTTCGACATGACAATCCCTTGTCATTGGTAATCCTTTGGGCTGGAAAGAGCGTGGGAGTGAGGAATCCCCTTGCTTTATCTTACACCGTTATGCTAGGGGATGTCTCACTCCATCCCGCAAGGCCGGCGCAGGGGTTCGACATGACAACCGTGGAGAAGATGGTGATAATGATTATATTTGTCCGTCCCACTTCCGGGAATAATCGCTAACTTTACACGCATCATGAAAAAACAGGTACAATTCAGATTTTATGAAGAGTTGAACGGTTTTCTTCATCCCCGCAACAGGAAGGTGACCATAAATCTGCCACTCAATGGTAAAACTACTGTAAAAGATGTCATCGAATCGCTGGGTGTGCCACATACAGAAGTTGACCTGATCCTGGTCAATGGAAATTCCGTTGAATTTGGTTATGCTCCTGTTGCAGGTGATCTGGTCTCCGTTTATCCCGTTTTCGAAAGTCTGGGCATTGAAAGTGTCACACGGCTTCGACCAAAACCTCTCAGAAATCCGAAATTCATCCTGGATGTCCACCTGGGGAAACTTGCCCGCAAACTCCGGATGGTCGGCTTCGATACCCTTTACAGGAATGATTATGATGATGATGAGATCATCGGGATCGCACTGAAAGAGAAAAGGATCATTCTGACCAGGGACGTCGGAATTCTGAAAAACAGGCTGGTAACTCACGGGTATTTCGTCAGGTCGACACAGCCTGCCATGCAGATCGAAGAGGTGATCGGGCGTTTTGACCTTTCAGGGAAGATCAACCCGCTGAGCCGCTGTATTGAATGCAACGGAACTATTGTTGCTGTTGGAAAGCATGAGATCGAACATCATTTGCAGCAAAAAACAAGGAAATATTTTGATACTTTTTTCAGGTGTACAGATTGCCTGAAGATATACTGGGAGGGGTCGCATTATAAAAAGATGCTTGATAAAATAGGCCTGTTGCGGGAGACCTCAACAAATCACATTTAGATCACACGAAAAATGAAAGAGGCACTTTATTATCATGCAACACACGATCAGGTCGTTGAATGCAGACTCTGTCCGCATCACTGCATCATAAAGCCCGGGAAGCGGGGGATCTGCCGGGTGAGAAAAAATGTTGAAGGCCGTCTGATTGCAGAAAATTACGGAAAGGTCTGCTCATTGAACTTCGATCCCATTGAAAAGAAGCCGTTGTATCACTTTTATCCCGGACAGACGATATTTTCGATTGGCAGCGTTGGCTGTAATCTTCGTTGTAAATTCTGCCAGAACTGGAGCATCTCCCAAACGGGTGTGGATGAGCATTTTGACCTGAAGGAATACTCTCCGGATGAAATCGTTGACCTGGCTTGTTCCCGGCAAGACAACAACGGGATTGCCTACACCTACAATGAACCGGTTGTCTGGTTTGAATATATGGAAGAAATAGCCCGGCTCGCCAAAAAGAAAGGGTTGAAAAACGTGATGGTCACCAATGGTTTTGTTGACCCTGAACCGCTTGCAGCGCTGATCTCACTGATGGATGCATTCAGCGTTGACCTGAAGGCGTTCACGGAAGATTTCTACAAGGCAATGACCGGATCAGCTCTACAGCCGGTTCTGAACACCCTGAAAGCCATACGGAAAGCAGGCAGACACCTTGAGGTGACAAACCTGGTGATCACAGGAACCAACGATGATGAAGCCGGTTTCAGCCGCATGGTTGAATGGCTTGGATCAGAGCTTGGCGTAAACACAGTGCTTCACCTTTCACGGTACTTTCCCATGTACAAAATGGACAAGAACCCGACGCCGGAGGAGACACTCCACAGGTTCTGTGAGATTGCAAAAGAAAGACTCAATTATGTCTACCTGGGCAACCTCCACTCCGGCAAAGGCAACCATACCCACTGCCCCAAGTGCGGCCATATGCTGATCATGCGTATGGGTTATCATACTGAGGTCACCGGCCTGGATGAATGGGGAAGGTGTCGACTATGCGGGGAGGCTGTTCTTGAGAGGGGGTGAGCTTGAAAAAAATTTGTTGTTTATGGAAATATAATATTATTTGATGCCATCAAACAGATCCTTAATTTACTCAAGTCCAATCAGATACCTCCAATGTCATCGGCTCTGAATTTCACTTAAAAAGTCTTTAAAGCCAATTACTGCCCGTCCTCCCGCACTGCTTTCACCGCCGCTGAAGCGGCCTCCAGTGTTGGCTGTATGGACAGCTCCGTTCCGACTGCTCCCTTCATCCACGCCTGTGGAATGATACTTCCCTGGCTGAACATTCGGATGATCTCTGCTGCAAAATCACGTCCTTCAAGGTATTGTTCAATCTGCAGCTCTATCAGATGACCGAGCGGATAATTGGAGAGATAAAGCGGATTGCTGATCATGTGTGAATAGATGGCCAGAATAGGCTCATCCTGCGACCCGAAAACAGGTGCATAATAATGATTCCAGACCTCTTTGGCAATACGGATCACCGCTTCTTTTAACTGGCCGGGAGTCGCTTCAGGGTTCGCGTAGAGCCATTCCCATACCCTCATATCAACCAGCGAAACTCCCATGATCTCATACGAACCCCAGAAAACATCCAGGTTCAGCATATGATCTTTCATTGGATCTTCATCTCTGATCCCCAGCAGTTCCATATCCCTTTTCTGGAAGACAAAGGCCAATGCCTCGGTGAATGCGGTGTTGGGTACACGCCGGAGGATATAATGGTCTATGAGATGCAATGAAATAGTTTGCTCCACATTGTGCCCGAATTCGTGGACTGCAATGTTGAAGCCTTTGTAATCCATTCCTTCAGCTCCGATCCGCGTGCGCAGCAGCGCTTTGTCCTCTTTCATGGCGCCGCCCCAGGCATGGCCAGCTCCCCTCGATCCTTCCACTTTAATTTCTGCAGCCAGGAAATCAGCATCTGTCTGGCTGAATCCAAGCTTTAAAAGCAGATGTGAGAGGTCATCCTGAAACGCCTGTACGCTGGGGTATTTATTCCCAACAATTTTGTCCAACTCTTTCTCAGAATAACTTCCACTGGCTTTGAACCCATTATACCAGATATCGAAAGGTTCAAGGTTGCGCCCGAGCCTGTCACTGATCAAATCTGCAACCGCTGCAACCTGTTGACTTGAAACAAAACCCGTGAACATTTTTTCTACTTCCTCTTTTGGGATCTCCATGTTCAGTTCAAACTGCCTGCGGATGTATGTGGGATAATCAGGATAATAGGAATCAATATTCCTGTACGCCCTGAAATTATTCAGCAATCGCAGATAGCGGGTGTCCGGCTCAGGTGTGAATTCAATGGAAGTGCCGTTTTCGAACAGAATATTGCCGGCCGGATCCCACTGGTAAGCATTGTTGTTGATCACTTTCTCAGGAATGCTCTGGTCAATGATCCGCTGCATTACGGTGTAGATCATTTGCTGCTTCTCGAGTCCGCGGCCACCTGAGTAATTTGATTTCAGTTCATCACGCAAGCCCCAGTGGCTGATCAGCCGCAGGTCTTCCGGGAAAAGTGTTTCTCCTTCGGGAGTGACCAGCCTGCCCATATAGATATTGTACTGTGCTATATAATTGTCTGCCTCGGTCTTTACAGTGGACGCATCCTGTATCAGCGCTGCAGGAACCCTGGAATGATATAGATCGCCCACACGGGCATATGCCCAGTCAAGGCGGTTCCATTCCGGTCCCAGATCTGTTTTTTCCTGTAAGGTGAAATAGGGAAAGTTGAGTGCCACTAAAAAAGCGATCCGGTTCGCAAAGAAATCCTCTTTCATATGGGCACCGGGTTCATAACTGCCGAACATGACATCCACCGGGTGGATCGTACCCTGATCGAGGTGAAGGGGCCGCATCAAATCTTTTTTGACCTTGAGCATGTGGCCTTCCAGTATTTCATAGTTGACCATCAGCTTGTCAAAAACTGTTTTCAATGCTTCATCCGAAGCGATAAAATGCTCATTACAGAAGGCAGCAAATTCTTCAGATGTGCCGTCTTTAGCTTGCCAGAGCCTTGCAGTCTGGAGCACGCCTTTTTCAATACGGGGGAGAAGCAATTCGCCATGCTCCCCGGTAAGGTCGTTGATAACCTGTTCAACAGTAGCTTCCTGGATGGAAGTGGTTTTTTGTTTTTGTTTCATGGTTTGATCTGAACACCCTGACCAAATAATAGAAATTGACAGGAGAAAAAACAATGTTGATTTCATAACCGAATACTTTTTACATTCTGATCGACAAATGTAAGAATATAGTTTGAGTTAATTTTAATTTGAACCACATAGAAGGATAGGGCACATAGGGCACAACACAACGGAAGTCAATATTTTCTATGTTCCACTGCCTGTTTCTGTAGGGCCTGTGGTTCAAAAAGCAACCAATCGGGTTTATAGAAAGTAAAAACCTTTCCGGATTTCAGAAAGGTTTTTTTGGTGTATTTGTGCCCAGAACAGGAATCGAACCTGCACGACCTTGCGGCCACTGGTCCCTGAAACCAGCGCGTCTACCAGTTCCGCCATCTGGGCCTGTAAACTTCTGTCAGGCATTCTGAGTTTTTGATTTTGTACTCAATGCGAAGCAATACAAATCCTCACTCAAAACTATGACTTTCAAACAGTCATGTGCCCAGGACAAGATTCGAACTTGCACACCGTTGCCGGCGCCAGCCCCTCAAGCTGGTGTGTCTACCAGTTCCACCACCTGGGCAAATTTAGGGAGTGCAAAAGTAATAATTTTAACAGAGCACAAAATTTATTTTTCGGTTTTTCGAATTAGAACTACCAGTCCGTAAATTGTTATTTTTGCCCCAATCAATTTTGAATAAAGCAAGAGAATGGAATTAAACGGGGTTAAGATTTACGGAGAGCGCAACAGTGGCGCTATTTATCTGGAATGGCTGCTCAGGAAAAACCTGGGACTGAAAATACTGGAAACGCCTGATTTGGGATGGAAACACCGACTTGCTCCTTCTGAAGAAGAGCTTACCGAAGAACTGAAAAGAGAGGTAATTTTCATTTGCCTCGTAAAAAACCCATATTCATGGTTGCTCTCCTTACATAAGCGCCCTTTTAACCATGAATCACTGAAGAAACTCAGCTTCACTGATTTTCTTCAGTACTCTTTTGGAGACTACAGGAATCCAATCGTGATGTGGAACATGAAAAACAATTCCTACATGAATCTTGCGAACTATGTAAAAAATCACTTTGTCGTAAGGTATGAAGATTTGTTAAGCGATTACAAAAGGGCACTCAATCAGCTGACTGATACTTTCGGCCTTAAAAAACCAACTTTTTTCTATAACATCAATAACCTGCTGACCCACTCACATGGGATCAAATCAAATAAATTTCACCGCGACTATTACCTGGAGGAAAAATGGGTGAAAGGCCTGCGCCCCCATCACATTGAATTCATTAATGGGTTTCTTGACCCGTCTTTAATGAAGACTTTGAATTACAGTATTTTATAAAGGTTGGTTATGTTTACTGAAAATGATTTAAAACAGATTTCAGGCAGAGGTATTGACCTCCGGATCGTTGAACAGCAGATTGCCCACTTCAGGAAAGGTTTCCCTTTTGCTAACCTTGTGAAACCTGCACTGAAAGGAGATGGAATACAGGTTTATGCTTCAAGCCGGATTGAAGAGTTTGAAGGATACTATGATAAGCACTCAGGGGGACTGAAAGTTGTAAAATTTGTTCCGGCATCGGGAGCTGCAAGCCGCATGTTCAAAAACCTTTTTTCATTCATTGAACATGTGAACCGGGATCATCAGGATAAGATGCTGGCAGAGGATACAAGTTTCGATTCCGTTCATTACTTCATTGAACACATACAGGATTTTGCTTTTTATCCTGAACTTGCAAGGACGATGGAGGCCAACGGTTTGTCCCCGGAGGAATGTCTGCATCAAAAGGATTATGCTTCAGTCATAGAATTTCTGGTTGATGAAAAAGGGTTGGGTTACGGAAATCTGCCCAAGGGCCTGCTTTTATTTCATCGTTATGGAACTCACAGCAGGAGAGCTATGGAAGAACACCTGGTGGAGGCAGCCTTGTATGCAACCGGAAATGACGGTAAATCCCGTGTTCATTTTACCATTTCTCCCGAGCATTCAGAAAAGTTCCGTGCGGTGTTGGCTGACGTAAAACCTGCCTATGAAGAATCTTACAATGTCCAGTTAGATGTATCTTTTTCATATCAGAAATCATCAACCGATACTATTTCAGTAGACATGGACAATAAACCCTTCAGGGAAAAAGATGGGTTGCTTGTTTTCAGACCCGGTGGACATGGTGCACTGATTGAGAATCTGAAAGGCATTGATGCAGATATAGTTTTTGTGAAAAACATTGATAATGTTGTACCTGACCGGCTCAAGGCAGAGACAGTTACTTACAAAAAGTCCCTTGCAGGATTATTACTGAGTCTTCAAAAGCAAACATTCTCTTACATCAAACTGCTTGAGGACAGTAGCCCTGAACCTGACCAACTGGAAGATATCAGATTGTTTGCTGAAAAGAACCTCAGCATCAATATTTCTGAAAAATTTGATGCATTGAGTGATTTTGAAAAGAGCCGTTTCCTTTTCAGGATTTTGAACCGTCCTATCAGGGTTTGCGGAATGGTGAAAAATGAAGGTGAACCCGGAGGAGGGCCTTTCTGGGTGAAAAATACAAAGGGAGAAATTTCCCTTCAGATCGTTGAATCATCACAGATTGATTTGAATAACCCTGTGCAAAAGACTATTCTGAATGCATCAACCCATTTCAATCCGGTTGATCTGGTTTGTGCCTTCAGGGATTTTCGGGGAAATTTATTTGACTTAACCCGGTTTACAGATCCTGAAACGGGTTTCATCTCGGTTAAGTCGAAAAATGGAAAAAGCCTGAAGGCTCTTGAACTTCCGGGTCTCTGGAATGGTGCTATGGCCGACTGGATCACAGTTTTTGTGGAAGTACCTGTTATTACGTTCAACCCGGTAAAAACCGTGAATGACCTGTTGCGTCTGCAACATCTGCCCCAATAAGATCAAAGTGACTCATTGAAGCAGTTGCATTTGTGGGTTGAATATACTCTTCCAAAAAAATTAAAAAAAGTATATTATATTTCAAAAAAAAACTGATCTTTGCACCCCTTTTTAAAGGGATATTTTTTTATTCATTAATTTTTATAAAATGCCATCAAAAATCAGACTGCAAAGAAGAGGTAAGAAGGGACAACCTTTTTACCACATTGTTATTGCGGATGGTCGTGCACCACGTGACGGGAAATTCATTGAAAAGATTGGCACTTACAATCCGTTGACCAAACCTGCCGATATCGTGCTTGATTTCGACAGGGCGCTTTACTGGCTCCAGAATGGGTCACAACCCACTGATACAGCCAGGGCAATACTATCGCATCAGGGAGTGATGTACAAGTTACACCTCCAGAAGGGTGTAAAAAAAGGAGCTTTAACCCAGGAACAGGCCGATGCAAGGTTTGAAGCCTGGTTCAGGGAAAAACAGGAGAAGATTTCGAATCAGGTGAAAGCCACGGAGCAGGAATCGAAAAACGAAATCAAGAAGCGGCTGGAGGCTGAAAGAAAGGTCAATGAGGCCAGAGCGGCAGAGATCGCAGCCAAGCGCCTGGCTGAATTGAAAATGATAGAGGCTGAAAAAGCTTCTGTACGGAAAGAATCAGAGGAGGCGCAAGCAGCACCGGAAACAGAACAGGAGGTCACAGCAGAAGCGGATACAGTGGTTCCTGAAGATGTTGTGGAAGATGAGCAACCGCAAGCTGAAACCATTGAGGAACCTGTTCCAAATGATGAGGTGACGGATGTACCGGCTGAAGAGCCCGTCGCTGAAAATTCTGCAGAAGAACCGGAAGCAACCACAGATATAAAAAATACTGAGTCTGTTGAGACTCCGGCTGAGGAGTCTGCACAGGAAGAAGAAGCACCTGAAAAGGCTGAATAAAGTTTCAGTCGCAATGAATATAGGGGATTTTTTTGTTCTTGGGAAAGTTGTAAAGACATCAGGTTACAAGGGTAGCCTGGTGTTTTTTTTTGATGTGGACGACCCTGCATCCTATCAGGACCTTGAAGCTGTTTTTGTTGAAATCGGTGGAGAGGTCATTCCTTTTGCTATACAAAGTTTGCAACCCAAAACAGGCAATACTTTTTTTGCGACCCTTGAGGATGTTTCCGGAGAAGAGGCTGCCTCGGCGCTTGTCGGACATGATCTTCTTCTTCCATTATCCTTCCTGCCAAAACTGACCGGGAATCAGTTTTATTTTCATGAAATCATCGGGTTCAGGGTAACAGATGCCAATAAAGGAGATATCGGAGTCATTGAAAGTGTTATGGATCAGGGCAGACAAGCCATCTTCAGCATACGGTTCAAAGGGAAAGAAATTCTTGTTCCGGTTTCGGATGAGATCATACAATATGTAAACAGAAAAGAGAAAAGAATCTACCTCGATACACCCGCAGGGTTAATTGATATTTATCTATAATTGCTCAAGGTGAGAAGGCCTTTTCATTTCAAACAATTTATTGTTTCAGACCGGAACAGTGCCATGAAAGTGAACACGGATGCAGTGCTTCTAGGCGCATGGTGTGATGTTGAACATGCCTCTTTGGTATTGGATATTGGAACGGGATGTGGGGTTATTGCCCTTATGATTGCGCAGCGCTCGGCCGCACAGGTAGATGCTATAGATGTTGACAGAAATTCCATTGAAGAGGCAGCAGAAAATTTTTCGGCATCTCCCTGGAGCCACCGAATAAAACCTATCCATCAAAGAGTTCAGCAATTCGCAGCATTGAATGACACCAAATACGACCTCATTGTCTGTAACCCTCCTTTCTTTCAAAACAGCCTGATCTCACCTGTCGAAGGAAGAGCCATTTCAAAGCACGATATTTCCCTGACACAGGAAGAGCTTATATCGGGGGTCATCAAAATGCTGGAGAATCAGGGCATATTCAGTCTTGTTTTGCCTCCGGTTGAAATGATGAATTTTGAGAGGCTTGCGCTTGTAAATGGCCTATATAAAAGACGACAACTTTTAGTCACACCAAAGATTTCCAAACCAGTGAACCGGATCCTGACCGAATTTAGCCTGATACGGACCATAAACCCACAATCGGATGCAATTACTTTAAGAAATACTGACAATGGTTTCACAAAAGATTACCGTAGTCTCACAGGCGATTTTTATCTGGCCGGGTCATCAGACTGAATGGATGTTAAAATTGACAAAAGGGTTGTTACTCACTCATTACCTGAGAATCCCGACTCCGAAAAAAGGATTCAAGTCGACAATTTGTATTGTCCGGTTGCGGGAGCTAACAATGATTATTTTTTGTATTTTCACCGCCATTTTAAAAATTAATCACCAGACTATGAGAAAATCAATTATCATCGCACTTTTGCTGGGTTTCATTGCTTATCAGATACAGGCAGGCGGTTACCAGGTGCGGTTGCAGGGCCAGAAGCAAACCGGCGTTGGACTGATCGGAACTCCTTTCGCATATGGCGCAAGCAGCATATTCTTTAACCCAGGATCGCTTTCCTTTATGAAAGATAAGTATAGTTTTTCAGGAGGAGTCAGTACCATCTTTTCCCATGCTGCCTTTCAGGCACAAAATTCTGATTATACGGCAGCAACCGATAACCCCACAGGGACTCCGTTTTATTTCTATGGTGCAGGAAAAATAAAGAATAACCTCGCGATTGGCATCGGTGTCTATACGCCATATGGAAGTTCAACCAAATGGGATGATGACTGGATGGGCCGTTACCTGATCAGGGAAATATCACTTCAGACTATTTTCATCCAGCCTACGCTTGCCTACAATTTTAATGACAAGATTGGGTTTGGCGCCGGATTGACGATTGCCACCGGAAGTGTGGATTTAAAAAGGAGTGTGCCAGCTCCTGTTAACGGACAGTTCAGCATGAATGGCAATACAACGGCTTATGGTTTTAATGCAGGGATTTATGTTACTCCTTTTGACCGTTTAAAAATAGGAGTAAGCTACAGAAGTGAGATTAACATGAAGATTGAAGATGGTGAGGCAAGCTTCACACAGATTCCTTCTTCAGTGGTTCAATACTTCCCGGAAATGACGAGCTTCAGCGCAGAACTCCCCTTACCCGCCAACCTCGATGCCGGAATCGCTTATGATATTACAGAAAAATTCACACTTGCAGTTGAAATGAGCCTCGTATTCTGGTCGGCCTATGATTCATTGAATATTGATTTTGCCGACAATAACGAAAGACTTGAAGACTCCCCCAACCCCAGGGACTACAAAAATTCTTTGATCGGAAGAATAGGAGGTGAATACAGGATCAATGAAAAATTCACAGCCCGGGCTGGTTTTTATTACGACCCTTCGCCGGCAAGTGAAAAATATTTCACGCCGGAAACGATAACACTCAATACACTGGCATTTACTTTGGGACTGTCATACATGCCTGTTGAAGGCCTGAGCATTGACCTTTCCTATTTGCAGACCAATGGCAGCAAAGAGGAACGGACTTACGAACCGGCCAATTTTGGCGGAACCTATCAATCGAGGGCTTTCATCCCCGGTATTGGCGTCAGCTATAGTTTTTAACCTTCAATCAATAAGACAATGAAATTAAGATATTCAATTTATATTTTCGCGCTTGCCACTATAATCTCCTGCAAGCCAGAGCTGGATGAATTTGAACTTTCCAGGGGCAGCGCTGATTTTTCAACCTACGTGTCCTTAGGGAATTCACATACAGCGGGTTTTACAGATGGTGCATTGTACCGTTCAGGCCAGTTAACCTCTTACCCAAATTTACTCGCCGAGCAGTTCCGGAAAGTTGGAGGGGGGAGTTTTGAACAGCCCTTGATGAACGGCGAGTATGGTATTTTTCCGGGTAAAATGAAACTCGGCATCACGACTGATTGTTTAGGAACTACCTCTGTAGGACCTTTACCCGATACCGGACCACTCGATGATATGCTTCAGCCATATGGAAAAGCAGTACACAACCTCGGTGTTCCGCTGGCCAAATCGTTTCATCTTTTGGCGGAGGGGTATGGCAATCCATCTGGCATACCAATGGGAACAGCTAACCCCTTCTATGTGAGATTTGCTTCATCCCCGCAATCTTCTGTTTTACAGGACGCAATGACGCTTTCTCCAACTTTTTTTTCACTGTGGATCGGCAGCAATGATATTCTGTCCTATGCTACTGCCGGTGGCGAGGGAACAGCAATTACCGAGATCAATACCTTTAATTTTGCGATGCAAACCATTATTTCTAATCTCACAGCCAGCGGTGCAAAGGGTGTAATCGCCAACATTCCCGATCCTTCCTCTATGCCATTTTTTAACACTGTACCATACAACGCACTGGTTCTGATACAGCAACAACAGGTAGATGCTTTGAATGAAGCGTATGGAAATGGGGCAATTGGAATTACTTTCAAACTGGGTGCCAATCCATTTGTGATTGCTGATCCTGCATCGCAGGCAGGAATCAGGCAGATGATCGCAGGCGAGCTTGTTCTCTTATCAATCCCTCAAGACTCACTCAAATGTGCCGGATGGGGCAGTGCAAAGCCAATCCCCGGTCAGTATGTTCTTACTGCTGCCGAGATCAGTACGATCAATGCGACGATTACTGCCTATAATCAGATCATCGGTAACATGGCCAACGATTATGGATTGGCGTTCGCTGACATGAGCGAATTCATGAAAGAACTTTCGTCAGGGATTATTTACAATGGGGAGACATTTACGCTAACCTATGTTACCGGAAATGCCTTTTCGCTGGATGGTATTCACTTTACGCCCAAAGGCTATGCATTGATAGCCAACCAATTCATTACAGCGATCAACAGGAAGTACGGCGCTGGTATTCCGCTTGTGGATGTAACGAAATATCGTGGCAACATTTTGCCTTAACTTATTTAAGGAAGACTTAAGCAAATGCCTCAAAGGCTTGTTTTCGCAACCAACAATGCACATAAACTGGAAGAAGTTCAGGATGCGGTTGGAGACCGGTTTGAAATTCTTTCACTCGCCGAAATTGGTTGTTTTGATGATATTCCTGAAACCGCCGGCACACTTGAAGGCAACGCAAGGCTGAAGTCCGGTTATGTTTATGAAAGATTTGGCCTCGACTGCTTTGCCGATGATACGGGACTTGAAGTTGAATGGCTGAATGGCAGACCCGGAGTACAGTCGGCCAGATTCGCCGGACCAGGGCATAACCATGAAGAAAACATCAGGAAACTTCTGGCTGAAATGGAAGGTGCACCCAACAGAAAAGGACGCTTCAGGACTGTGATCTCATTGATCATCAGAGGAGAAGAGTTTCTGTTTGAGGGCATTGTGAATGGCAGTATTCTCAAAGAAAAACATGGTGACAAAGGATTTGGGTATGATCCGGTATTTCAGCCTGAAGGTTTTAATGTTTCCTTTGCCCAGATGCGTCTTGAAGATAAAAATAAGATCAGTCACCGGGGACTTGCCGTAAAGAAACTGACTTCATTTCTCGAATCATTGAAGGCGTGAATCCAACTGCTTTGATCATGAGGATGTCTCACAGGATGATTCAATGTATCATTCTTACTGTATTTTCAGAAATTCCAACACTTTGTCCTGCTGGTCGGGATGGAACCAACGGATTGAATCATCCTTTCTGAACCAGGTCAACTGGCGTTTTGCATACCTGCGGGTATTGGTTTTGATCTTTTCAATCGCCTGATCCATGGTCAATTTTCCATCAAAATGGTCAAAAATTTCAGAATAACCTACTGTCTTTAGCGCATTCTCATTTCGATAAGGCAGGAGTGACCTTGCCTCATCTACCAGTCCATTTGTAATCATCTGATCCACTCTTTTGCTGATGATTTCAACCAACTCATTTCTTGGCCGGTTCAGGCCGATTTTAATAATCCTGAAAGGCCGGGGTCTTTTAACATTTTTCCGGAATATGGAATAAGGCTTCCCTGTAGCTTTGCATACCTCCAGTGCCCGCATGATCCTGGCAGGATTTCCGTGATCAACCTCTTGAAAATATACAGGGTCAGATATTTTCAATTGCCTGAGCAATGGCTCTATTCCGTGTTCTAGATAGGTCTCACGGATTGCTTCCCTTACAGCGTGGTCAGGATCGGGAAGTTTGTCAATTCCATGACACACAGCAGCCATGTATAAGCCTGAGCCGCCTGTCATCACTGCATAGTTGTGGTTCTTGAAAAATCCCTCCAGAAATTCCAGGACTTCCTGTTCAAACCTGTAAACATTGTAATAGTCGGTAACTGATAGATGTCCGACGAAGTGGTGTGGAACCTGCTTCAATTCTTTTTGTGATGGTGCAGCTGAACCAATTTTAAGTTCTTTGTAAAATTGCCGGGAATCGGCCGAAATAATTTCGGTGTTCAGCTTTTGGGCAACGGCAATGGCCAGTCTGGTTTTTCCTATGGCTGTTGGACCGGTAATAACGATCAGTATTTTATTCAAGGCTGGGGTTTGGGTTGGCACTGGCTGGTGATTATCCATTAGCGGATACAGTTAAATCTATCGTCAATGTATTAATCAATCTGATAGTAGTCATCCAGGGTACCATCAACGATATCTTCAAAATCCTGTATCAATTGTTTTCGCAGTTCTTCATCATCTTCTTCAATCATGTTCACTTCATCCTGAAGATCGCTTACCGTACCCCTTTTAAAGGTACAGCGCGGGTAGATCCCATCTTCTTTGATCTTATAGACGCTGAGTAACTCGATGAAAAAGGTCTTCATATTCAGAAAATCGTGTTCATACAGCAACCGTTGTCTTGGTTCATTGATAAAATCGCGGATCAATGCGTTGTGCATGACGTAAGTTTCCTGAACAGTGCTGTTTTTAGGCTCAGCGTCCTCTCCCTCCAGCATATCTATCAATGTGATCTCGGTTTTTTTATTCCATTTCTGGTCACAGATGTGAAACGAAGAGAGCTCTTCAGGGTTTAGGTCAACGGATTCAGCGATCAGTTTGTGAAAGTCTTCAAAATTTTGTGTGGCCTTAAGTTCAAAGTCTCTCACAAAATCCTCATTTTCACCATACAACATTCTGAATTTGTAAATATGCATCTTACTCATTTTAAATACCGAGATAAAATTATAAAAATAAACCGGTATACTCTCTGTTTTTAGTTGCCCATTTTCTGTTTATGTTGCCCGGTTTTTTTTTCAATCAGCCCCATATCCTTACCAGTCCGGATCATGAATGCATATGCCTCTTCAAAATCATTTTTGATCACTCCTTCAAGGATTGCTTCCCTGATGGCTGTCTTCATGTCGCCCACTGCTTTGCCGGGGTTCAAATCAAATGCATCCATAATGTCCTTCCCGGTGATGGGGGGCTGCCAGTTTCGCAACCGGTCTTTTTGCTCAATTTCAACCAGTTTCTGCCGCACCATCCTGAAGTTTTTCAGGAAAGTTTTCACTTTTTGAGGATTCTTGGAAGTTATATCAGCTTCGCACAGAAGCATCAGCTCATCAATGTCCTCGCCAGCATCAAAAAGTAACCGGCGCAATGCCGAGTCACTCACATGGTCTTCTACCAATGCGATGGGCCTTAGGTGGAGCAGTACCATCTTCTGAACAAACCACATCTTTTCGTTCAATGGCAATTTCAGTTTTGAAAAAATAGTGGGTATCATTTTGGCTCCCAGAAACTCATGTCCGTGAAAAGTCCATCCAACCGTTGGTTCAAACTTCCTGGTCGCAGGCTTGGCAATATCGTGGAGAATTGCAGCCCAGCGTAACCATAGATTGTCTGAGGTTGCAGCAAGATTATCGAGTACTTTCAAGGTGTGGTAAAAATTATCCTTGTGCGCCTTCCCCTCAATTATTTCAACACCCTTAAGTTGTTGCATCTGTGGGAAAATCAATGACAATAGACCTGTGGACTCGAGCAACAGAAATCCCTCAGACGGTTTATCAGATAAAACAATTTTATTGAGCTCCTCAATGATCCGCTCCTTCGATACAATATCAATCCTGCCGGCATTTTTGCGAATGGACGCAAGTGTCTTCTCCTCAACTGTAAAGTGAAGCTGTGCAGCAAACCTGATGGCGCGCATCATCCGGAGGGGGTCGTCCGAAAAAGTGATATCGGGATCAAGCGGAGTGCGGATGATTTTGTCCCTCAAATCCCTGAGTCCTCCAAAAGGGTCAATCAACGCTCCATAATTCTCTTTTTCAAGGCTGATGGCCAAAGCATTGATGGTGAAATCACGCCGGTTCTGATCATCCTCAAGCGACCCGTTTTCTACAATCGGTTTTCGCGAATCAGCCCTGTATGATTCTTTTCGGGCACCAACAAACTCAATTTTCCAGTTTTCTGACCCCCTGTAATGCACCATGGCTGTCCCGAAATTTTTAAAAACACTCACTTTGGGTTTATTGGGCATTCTGCCGGCAAATTTCATTGCAAGTTCAATTCCGCTTCCTACTGTAACAATGTCAATATCAACACATTTTCGATCTAAAAACTGATCCCTGACATAACCGCCCACAACGTATGATCTGTAGCCAAGTTCTTCAGAAGATTTGCCGATTAAATCAAAAACCTGATCGCGAATAAAATCTTTCAAACGGTTTAAATTTTAGGCAAAATTAGGAAAAAACAGGGTTAATTGCCGGGTTTCTTGATCCAGGCATAGAGTTTAAAAAAAACCTTGTTATTTAAAATATTTATATTTGCGAAGGGAAATTCAGAAATTAAATTTGAAAAAGTATGGAAGAGATGGAAAACAATGATAAAAGACATGATCAGGGATTTGATGACAAGCAGGATCATGGTTCAGGAGAAGATCGCCAGGAGATTTTTTCAGAAACCGTCAGGGCCGGGAAGAGAACCTATTTTTTTGATGTGAAAGCTACCCGTGCAGGAGAATATTATTTAACCATCACTGAAAGCAAGCGCCGGTTCAGTAATGATCAGGCTAAATTCTTTTATGAAAAACACAAAGTTTTTCTTTACAAAGAGGATTTCGAAAAGTTCCGGATGGGATTGAATACAGCAATTGATTTCATTCAGTCAGGACAAGTTCCTGAAGCTAAAACGTCTGATTCAAAACCGGCTGAGCATCCTCATGCAGATATTGATTTTGAAGATCTCGGAGATGGAGGGGAAAACTCAACACAAGGTGATCCTGAAGTCAAAGAGGAATAATATGACAATCAAGGCTTGATAAATACGATGGATCGTTGATATTTATGACAAGCCCTGATTGCTTTTTTCCAATGGCAGAACAGGGTTAAATAGATTCCGTTTCTACAGCTTTAGCCAGTAAGTCGCTATAAGGAACAAAAAGGAAATCTCTTCCTTCGAATTTAATTTCTGTACCCGAGTATTTTTTGTAAATTACGATATCACCTGCAGAAACTCCCGGATTCTCAATATTCCCAAGTGCAACAACTTTTACCATGAGTGGCTTTTCTTTGGCTGTGCCGGGGATAATAAGACCTCACGATGTTTTACTTTCAATCAAATCACCGGTGATCTCAAGCAGTACGTTCTCATTTTATTCATCATGTGAACCCATCGCTTGAATGTTCCTGTTTTAATTTTGACCGCCCTGATCGACTTATATGCCACCTGAAAATATTTTTCAAAGTATTATTTGACAGCATGGTAGCTAAAAGACAATCTGGCATTTCTCACGTCCAAGAGAAATTTGGTAGGGTGAGGGTTGAATGAAAAATTTAATTAGTTTTGATGATCTTAAAATCTTTCAGTGATGAACACCGATAACAATATTGCAAACACCGTTAAAAACTCCATGCCGCTCTTCACAAAAGTGGCTATTGCAGCCAATGCCTTACTTTTTGGAATAACAGGCGTTTTCTACCTGATAGGGGAGTCGCGCAGCAACACCATTGGGATCATTTTGCTGGTAGCCGGATTCCTGAATATCATCTATCTGATAACATCCGTCAAGCAGAAAGGCATCCTGTTTGCCATTTTGAATTTTATCTTTGCATTGGCTGCACTCGTGGTTGCTATTGATTTTCAATTGGGCAAAAACCAGTTCGCCATTTTGTGGATGATCATTACGCTGATCTACCTGATCCTGGGATTTTTGATCCTTTTAAGAGTTAAAAAAACGAATTGAAACATCTCTATTCTCAATTTTTTCCTGTTAATTGAAAATGAAGCAAGTTCAATGTAGTTATGACCAGGAGGCACACACTTGATGAAGCAAAATCATAGGATGCAGTTTACAGACTCCTGTGCGTCCCGTCGCAGAAGGGTTTGGTTCCGGAGTGTTTGCACATGCACCAGTAAACCTCTTTTTTTTCTTCAATTTTAACCGGAATGGGGGAAAATTCACCACCTCTGTGTGATCCGTCGCAGAAAGGCTGGTTTTTGCTCTCTCCGCAGGCACACCAGAAATAATCACCGGGTTCCATGTTCAGGCATTTCGATTTGCGTTCAACGATCTTTGGATTTGACATAACTTTATAATTTTCTTTATAACAGGGTTTTGGGATGATTGTTTAGCGTGGATGGATGAGTTTTTTGAGATGAGAGAGAGGAATACAGAATACAGAATTCAGAATCCAGAATGTTGAAAAGCTATCGCTGACAGAAATTCAAATGCGCCAGGTATGAAGGCATGCAGCATCATTTATGCAAATTTGACACTGCTTAAACATGAAGAGAATTTATTATTGCAAACCCATCTGCCTTCCTCATCCTATCTTCTGTCTCCTGTCTTCTGTCTTCTGAATTCTGAATTCTGTCTTCTGAATTCTGTCTTCTAAATTCTGTCTTCTAAATTCTGTATTCTACCTTCCAAACCCCAAACCATCAACCACCCCCGCACAACCTCACCTAAACCAGGTTCGCGAATCCCATGAAAGCCAGTGCAAGAATACCGGCAGTCAGCAATGCAACGGGCACCCCGCGCATTCCTTTCGGAACTTCCATCAGATCAAGATGTTCGCGTATGCCCGAGAAAAGCATCAATGCCAGACCGAAACCGATGGCATTGGCGATGGCATAGACCACACCTTCTGTAAGATTGAAGTCTTTCTGGATATTAAGAATAGCAACACCCAGGATGGCGCAGTTGGTGGTTATGAGCGGGAGGAATATGCCAAGTGCCTGGAAGAGGGCAGGGGAGACCTTTTTTAGAATGATCTCTACCATCTGAACGAGGGATGCAATGATCAGGATAAAAAATATGGTTCTCAGGAACATCAGGCCAAATGGCAGCAGAATATAGTTGCTGATCAGCCAGGTGACAATGGTGGCCAGGGTCATCACGAACAGTACTGCTCCTGACATTCCAAGAGCAGTTGAAACCTTTTTGGAGACGCCCATGAAAGGACAAATTCCCAAAAACTGGTTCAGCACAATGTTATTCACAAAAATGGCTCCGATAATGATCACAATGTATTCCATGTTTTTCTACATTATAGTTTTACAATTCATGCCTTTTTTATCCGGTTCATGATGGCGATGAGGTAACCAAGTCCGATGAAGGCGCCTGGTGCGAGGACAAAGACCAGCATACCATCACCCTGGATGAATTTAAAGCCAAAGAGGGCTCCACTCCCAAGGATTTCACGGGTAGCCCCGAGTAAAGTCAGGGCAAAGGCGAACCCAAGTCCCATGCCCAAACCGTCAATGATGGATGAGCCCAGTGTGTTTTTTGATGCAAAAGCTTCGGCCCGGCCCAGTACCACGCAGTTGACCACAATCAGGGGAATGAAGAGTCCGAGTGCTTCAAAGAGTGCCGGGGTATACGCCTGCATGACCAGCTCTACAATAGTCACAAACGATGCAATGATCACAATGAATGAGGGTATCCTTACCTTGGCAGGGATCAGATTTTTGATCAAAGAAACCACAAAATTTGACATCACCAGCACGAATGTTGTGGCCAGTCCCATTCCCAGACCGTTAATGGCTGTGGTTGTCACCCCCAAAGCCGGGCAGAGTCCCAGCAGGAGCACGAAAACCGGATTGTCTTTGATAAAACCCTTGGTAAAATTCTTTATGTTGTCCATGATCTATTCTCCTTCCTGGTTAATGAGTTCATCATAAGCTCTTTGCAGGGCATCACAAAAAGCCCTTGAAGTAATTGTGGCTGCCGTAATGGCATCTACATCACCGCCATCCTTTTTTACTGTCAATCGAAAATTTTCAGGGCTTTTTCCATTAAACTGAACTTCAGGCCAGTCCGATTTCTTTCTTTCCATTTTGTCACCAAGACCCGGAGTTTCTTTGTGTTCCAGCACGGATGTGCCGTATATCACATTTTCATCTGTGAAGCCAGCCATGATCCAAATCCTGCCACTGAAACCCTGATCGGTATAGCTTCTGACTGCTGTTCCGATATGAATATCAGCCATGAATGCTTTATAAAATGTAAGAGAGTCTTTACTGCCTTCAGGGAGGATTTTATACTCTTCAATCCGGTCGAATGCTGGTAAGACTTCTCCTATAGCCTTTTCAATTTTCAGCCGCTTTGCCATTTCAATGGGCTCTTTGGTTGCATTGTAAACCCCACCCAATGCAAGCGCAGCTACAGCAGTAACTGTAAATAGTGTCAGAACCATGTTGCCGAATGTAGATTCTTTTTTAGCCATGATCAAAATACTTATTTAATTTCTCAATTTTTTGCGACAACTTCACCAAACCGCGTGGGTTTAAATGCCATATCAATCAGCGGAACAAAGGCGTTCATGATCAGGATGGCAAATGATACCCCTTCAGGGTATGCCCCATAGACCCTGATAAGAATGGTAAGAATTCCTGCCCCCGCCCCGAAGACAAGCTGCCCTTTGGCTGACATGGGTGATGACACCATATCTGTTGCCATATAAAATACACCCAGGATCATCCCTCCGGTTACAACATGAAAAAGCGGGTCAACATAATAGGTTGGATCTGAGAGCCAGAGAATTCCTGAGAAAATGACTGCACTGCCTAGGTAGGCCATGGGTGTGTGCCAGGTAATGATTTTCCTGTAAAACATATATATGGCGCCCAACAGCAATGCAATTGCGGATACTTCACCGAGGCTGCCACCCTGGAATCCGGTCATCAGGTTTTCGACATAGTTGGGAATATCCGGCATGATTTCCTCCACTGTTTTTCCTCCGGCAAGTCCTTCTTTCAAAATTCCAAGGGGTGTTGGACCTGTGATGGCATCGGCCAGAGGCATTTTAAAGCCGGGTTGTGGTATGGGCCAACTGGTCATCTGGACAGGAAAAGAGATCAAAAGGAAAACCCTTCCAACCAGTGCCGGGTTGAAGATGTTTTTCCCCAATCCGCCGAACGACATTTTGCCGATACCGATGGAGACAATGGCACCGATAATGAGTATCCACCAGGGTAGATTCGAGGGTACATTGAAAGCCAGCAGCACCCCGGTAACAATAGCCGATCCGTCAAATACAGTTATTTCTGATTTCAGGAGATATTTCTGAATCAGATACTCAACCGCCATACATCCAATAACGGAGATAAGAATAACCCGCACGGCATCCAGGCCAAAAAAATAGAATGAGACCAGCATGGCAGGTATCATGGCATAAACAACGCCATACATGATGGATGGGGTTGAATTGGAAGTATGAACGTGGGGTGACCCTGAAATTTTGAGTAAATTCATGTTGTCAACAAATTGCTTGATATATACCTTAATTAAACCCGATTATTTTTTTGAACGCTTCCGCATGATCTCACCTACCTTATTTTTCCCAAGCCTCAGATAATCGAGCAGAGGTCTGTTGGCGGGGCATGTATAATGGCATGAACCACATTCGATGCAATCCATTACCTTTTCAATTTCGGCCCGCTCAAAGTCTTCAACAATGGCAAGTTTTTCCAAAAGGTAAGGTTCAAGGCCCATCGGGCAGACGGTAATGCACATACCGCAGCGGATGCAATGCTGAACGGCCGGTCTTGCAGCCTCCTCTGCCCGCATAATCAGAATCCCTGAGGTTCCCTTTACTATAGGAGCCTCTAAAGAGTTCAAGGCTTTGCCCATCATGGGACCACCGCTGATCACTTTACCGGTATCTTCGGGTAATCCGCCGGCCGCTTCAATCAGTTCTGAAACAGGTGTTCCGATTCTGACCATATAATTCCCCGGATTTTTAACTGATTTCCCGGTGATCGTCACAACCCTTTCGATGAGGGGCTTGTTTTTCTGAACCGCTTCATAAACTGCAAAGGCTGTTCCTGCATTGTTGACAACCGCTCCAACTTCTATGGGCAGTTTGCCGGAAGGAACCTCACGGTTGATCAGGGCTTTGATCAATTGTTTTTCAGCACCCTGCGGGTACTTCACTTTGAGCCCGGCAACCTCAATCCCTTCAAACTTTTGCACCAGCGTTGATAAATGGCTGATGACATCCGCTTTATTGTTTTCGATCCCGATGATGGCTTTGTTAACGCCAAGGGCTTTTTTCAGGATCTGAACCCCAACCAGCATCTCTTCACTTTTTTCAAGCATCAGCCGGTGGTCGGAAGTCAGATATGGCTCGCACTCCACGCCATTGATGATCAGTACTTCCGCTTTTTTCCCTTCGGGAACCATCAGCTTCACATGCGAAGGGAAAGTTGCACCACCCAGTCCTACAACACCCATCTCATTGATTTTCTGAATGATCTCTTTCTGTGAGCAGGAAATTTCGGTTATAAATTTGTCACTCCGGTCAATCGATTCCAGCCATTCATCTCCTTCAACCTGGATGACCACTGCCGGTCTGCGGAACCCGCTTGAATCGACGAGATTGTCAATTTTCTGAACTTTTCCGGATACCGGTGAATGAATATTGGCTGAAATAAAAGCTTCTCCTTTTGCAATGAGCTGACCGGTTTTCACAGCAACACCCTTATCCACAAGGGCTTTTGCCGGTGCGCCAAGGTGCTGCGCAATAGGGACGTATGCCACTTTGGGAAGAGGGAGTACCTCAATGACCTTGTCTTTTGTCAGTTTATTCTCTTCCGGATGAACACCTCCAAGTTTGAATGTTTTCAGCATCCCTCACTATTTTTTAATAAATTACTCGTTTTCTTTGTTAGCATTATCCTCTCTCGCTTCAGGATTGTCCTTTTCTGTAATTATAACCGGTTTTTTAGCAG
>JBLRXC010000010.1:0-50411 GCA_047920975.1 Bacteroidales bacterium
TTCGTCACTTATACCTGGCGGCTTCATGAAAAGACAGATTGCTTCGTCACGGAAACCTGGCGGTTGGACTTCATGGCAGGATGAGATTGCTTCGTCACTTATACCTGGCGGCTTCATGAAAAGACAGATTGCTTCGTCACGGAAACCTGGCGGTTTCCGCTCCTCGCAATGACGGGGCTTCGGAATAAAAAAGGGGATGAGAGGGTCGGGCTTCGCCCGACCCTCTCATCCCCCTCCTGACCTAAGGAAGCCCCGTCATTGCGAGGGAGGAACGACCGAAGCAATCTCAAATTGAGCCAATTAAACAACAGTTATCATGGAGGAACGACCGAAGCAAGCTCAAATTGAGCCAATTAAACAACAGGCATCATGGAGGAACGACCGAAGCAAGCTCAAATTGAGCCAATTAAATAACAGTTATCATGGAGGAACGACCGAAGCAAGCTCAAACTGAGCCAGTTAAATAACAGTTATCATGGAGGAACGACCGAAGCAATCTTATCCGGAAATTAAATATTTCCGCTCCGTATCCTAATCAGGTATTTGGCTGGCAAAACCGTTCAGATAGTTGATCCGCCACAGGGTGTTCTTATCGTTGTTGTCAACCTGTGAATCCAGATCGAAGTCAGCGGGCAGATAGCCCTGCTCACCAGCCAGCGGTGTCCAGACAGAAGTTTTGTCGGACGGAGTGATCAGGCCGTCGCCATTACCGTCAGCTGCCACCATGCCCCATACGATGGGTGAAGCATCAATCTGTTTGTAACCAGCACCACCCTGGTAGACCATCTTAATACCCGTACTGAAATCATAGTTATAAACACTATTCGTTTCGGTGAGTCCAAAAGCAGACATGATCCCCAGATGATTCCTGTGGTAAACCACAGCAAAGAGATCATTATTCAGCGCTGCCATGAAAAAAAGGGTACTCTCACCATCCAGACCAACGATAAATCCATCGTTCAGGAGGAAGGCAGCCTGCGTACCAATAATAGTAGCTGAAGTTGCAGCGGCTGCTGATGGAGCATCACGCAACTCTACGACGACCCAGTCAACCACACCGGGAGGGAGAGAGCTTACACCCTCGGCTCCGCTATGGAGCCATACTGGCGACATATTGCCATAATAAGGCAATGGCGGGTTATAGGGTTGCTGGGCAGGCAGAGTTCCCATATCCAACAGATCGGTATTCATTTTATTGATGGCAGCATCGTAGGCTCCTTCGAGAAAGACCCTGAGTGAAACCCGCAATGAACCTGCCCAGGGTACGGCAAACCCGGTTACACGGGCGCCCCCTTCCAAACTTCCTATTTTTCTGACATACCCGGTGTTTGGATCAACCCAGCCAAGCCAGCCGGAATGATCATAGGCTGTCATATAAAGCTGGGAGCTTTCACGGTCAAACTCCATGTCCATCTGAAGTCCGGTGTTGAATCCCGTAGGGCCGATGGGAATGAACAAACCGGATGCAAGGTCTACAGTGCCCAGCAGATCTGTAGCCATATCCACCGAATAGGCTTGTCCTGCATTGTTGATAGCCAGTGAAGTAAGCATACGCGAACCGCAATCGCCAATCAGGGTTGCAGCACCCGTGTTGATGCTGATGGTATAAAGTTGTGAGTGGCCGGTGCCATCATAACCCACGCTGTACATCAATCCATTGACTGGATTGTAAGACAAACCGGTCATGTTCACACCCATGTCACCGATGATGGTTCTGGATCCTGTAACCGGATCAATGGAGATAAAATGGAACGGGGCGGATGACTTGGTTACGGTTCCGTACCAGGTGTCGTCAGCCCATGTACCGCCGGTTACATTATTGAGTACCGACTGGTCTGCTATGGAGGTTAAACTGCCGGGATCTGCAAGGCTGAATGTCACCGGACCAACCGGATTGGGCCCGGTACCTGCCAGGGAGATGTATCCATAAACCTGTTTGTTCAGATCCAGAACCTTCAAAGGCATCGATTGACAATCGTTTGAAGGATCGGGATCGGAACCCGACTGTGTGCAAACCTGAACGGTGTAATCTCCCGTAACAGCATTCCAGGGCTCAAACATCACCTGCAACTGTTCCAGTGGATCCAATGCGCTGACAGGAACAACTGATGACCAGGAACCGATCATCAACTGCACATTGAAGGAGGTTGAGCTTGTTCCAAGGTTGGCAACGGTTGCCTTGGGTATTACGGTTCCGGTACCTGTAACTCCGGGGATATCAATCGAAAGTGTCGCAGCGTCATGAGCCATCGGAACCCGGACCACTATATCATCGATGTACCAGAAATCAAGATCAGCATGATTTCCGTCAATGACCCAGGCAATCGATACGTTCGAACCGGCATTGGCGGTGATGTTCACGATAACCGTCTCCGGACCGCCATTGCCATTCCCCGACATCATAGACCATGATTCATCAGTCCAGTTGACTCCATCGGCACTGGATTGTACCTTCATTGTAGCCTTTGTTACCTGCATGCCGGCGTCGTTATAAAAATGCCTGAACCAGAGCAAAGCAGGAGCGCCCGCCAGATTAAGCGCCGGCGTGATCAGTCTTGAAACGCCTGTTCCTGTTGTTCCTGATGCCCGCATTTCATGCAGAGAGCCGCCAGCCATATCCGTAGTACTCAATTTCCAGCGGAGTCCGGAGATATCCCCTGAATAGGTCTGGGTCCAGCAGGGCGGGATGGCATCCCCGTTAAAACTTTCGGTAAATGGCAGCGTGTAAACAGGACAAAGTGTTGTAAATAATGCCGGCCCTGTCCATTCACTCACGCCAGTTGTACTGCATTGGGCACGGATGTAAACTTCAAAAGCAGTTCCGAAAGGCAAACCGGTTATATCATGGAAATATGACCCGGGTTGGATTATATAGATTTTGTTAAAAGACCCGGCCCAGGTGTCCGGATTATCCGGATCAAAACCCGGCGATCCCCATACAATGAGATAATTATTCGCTTGTCCGGCATCATGCCAGTTGACTCTTACGCCGCTCTGGGTAATATTACTGGTGGTTAAATTCCAGGGTTCGGGACAGGCAGGTGGAATTCTTACTTTCACGTTATCGATCATAAGATCATTATCGGCATTTTCCATAGTAGATTCGCCATAAAACCCGATCCGCACCACACCTGTATACGACCCTATATCAATGATCACCTGTTGACCCAATGGGTTAATATTGTTGTAGGCAAAGGGCGACCCGGTGTTGTTCCACAATCGCAAAGTGTTGACAGATGACCAGGTAACACCGTTATCAGGTGAGATCACCACGGCAAACAGGTCGTCTGTTCCATTCAGATCAGGGGGATCAGATGTATTCCACTTTACCATGCAGAGATCAAATTCAAGCTGGTAACCACCTGCTCCAAGGTTAATGGAAGGTGTAACGAACCAGTAATTGACGAGATCGCCATATATATTCACTCTGGCAGCTCTGTTTCCGGTAACCAGGTTGCGCCAGTCGTCATGCACCCAGCCATACGGAACGGGGTTCAATACCGATGGTGCAGCCAGCATGCCGGCGTACCTTTCCCAGCAGGCAGTCGGAGGAAATACGGTGTTGTTGAAGTCTTCAGCGTATGGTAAAAATGAAACAGTATCGCAAACGGTTGATGCGCTGGCATTGATTCCGGTTGTTGAATATCCCGGCCCTGAAACAACCGACCATGCCCTGTAATGAAAGGTTGTACCCGGATCAAGTCCTGTGTGAGGGGTGAGCGAGACTGCCGGACCCATGTAATGAACAATCCCGCCGCCTGCGACGGGATCGCCCACATTGTAACTTCCCGAAGGTGTTCCAATAACGCTGGTTGAGTTCCGCACTACAAAGATGTCATTTCCGGCTGCATTGGCTGTAGCCGACAGGTTGATCTGGGTTTGCCCGGCAGGAGTGGCTGTAAAACCCGAGGGAGGATTGGGAAGTGTAGTGGCCTGGCCGGTAAGCGGGGCAACCGTCAGGTATTTGCGACCACCCGTACAGAATGAATTCATCGAAAAGACAAAAAAGAACCAGGTAGTTGACGAAGGCAGGCCGGTGGCGTTAAAAAATGTGTTGAGGCCGCTGTAAACAATGGTACCATTGCCGAGTGCAGCGCCCGGACTATACGTAATCCCGTCAACCGGCAAAGCGGTGAGTGCAGCATCAGTACTTCTGACAACAAGGTAGCTGTCGGAACCGGAAGCTCCTGTAAAAGAACCGCTGATAGCCGCAAAAGCAGGTGTGAGTATCAGATTGACTGGCTGATTCACAGGGGTTGTGCAAGGCACGGGGGGAGTAAAAATAAATGTCAATCCTTCGGGTGGAAAAACCACGGCCGACATGGTGCAGGAGGCTGTATTGGTAAGTCCGGCTGTTGTTGCGCTCCAGTCAGTAGAAGTGGTTCTGTTGTTAAAATCAGAATTGGTTGCTCCCCTGAGTCCAACCTGACCGGAGGTTGGAGTTGCAAATCCGGTATGGCTCCCATAAACGATCTCTATGATGCTGGAGGTCTCAAAAAGTCGGATCTGGAAATTAAAGTTCTCGCCATAGACTGTTGTACCCGTTCTTTTAAAATTTTTGAATTGGATCACATGTAAACGGTTGGGAGCCGATCCGATGGTCAGTCTTCTGATCTCACCGGTATAGGCGATAAAAGGCTGCAAGGTGGCTGCTGTTGTTGCATTGGCTGATAAGGTGATCGTTCCTGCAGCCTGGTTGAACGAAACAATGGTTGTCCCTGACGGGATATTGGAAGATGTTATCTGTTTACCTGTAACAATGCCTCCGAAATGTGATACAGCGGTCAAAACGTTACTGCCTGCTGCAGTTGTTGCCTGAAAGGCAAACCGGCCATCCAGGTCACGGCCGAATGCCGAGATTGCGCCAGCAAAAGCGGTATTTGCGGAGATTGGAGCCGCTGTTCCGGGTGTAGGGATCACTCCACCAAATGTGATGTACCCATTTGTATTGATATTGTAAGAGGTATAGGCAACACCGTTAAAGTCAAATGAAAACGAAATGGGCTGTGACTCAAAGTTTAAATCATCCAGATAGTCTATTCCGACCCCCGGTACTGAACTTCCCACAAGAGTGCCGCCACTGACGGGTAAATAGAACCCGGTTGTCTGGCTAAAAGCATAAAGACTGGCATTGGAAACAGATTCCGGATCAACTTCGCCTCCCATTAAAACGATTGATCCCGCATCAAAAACAGAAGAAATATTGATTGCTGTTGTTTGCCAGGCCGGATTATTCTGGGCATTGCTGATCACTAACAATGAGAATGCGCAAAACAGCACCATCACCTGTGATGAATTCATCAGTCTGTTCATATTGCCAATCCATTGATTAAAACATTAACACTTCAGCCAATTTCGAAAGTGCAGATGTTGAACCTGATATATACATCAAAAACGGATTGAATGTTCAGCAAATCTATGAAAAAATTCAGCAGATTGGTGTTTGAAAACAGTTTAAAAACCCGAGGTTTCGATCCTTCGGCACCGCACTAACTCTGCGCTCTTCGCTCACTGCTTCAACACGCCCAGCTCTTTGCCAACCTTTGTAAAGGCATGGATGGCCTTGTCGAGGTGCTCTTTTTCGTGGGCTGCTGAGAGCTGCACACGGATCCTGGCCAACCCTTTTGCAACGACAGGATAATAGAATCCGATGACATAGATCCCCTCTTCAAGCAGTTTCTGTGCCATCACCTGTGACAATTTGGCGTCATACAGCATCACAGCGCAAATAGCCGATTTGGATGGTTTGATGTCGAAGCCGGCTGCTTTCATTTTTTCCATGAAATAACCGGTATTCCAGTGTAATTTGTCCTGGAGGTCGTTGGTTTCGGTCATCATGTCGAACATCTCTATGCCGGCGCCGACAGCAGCCGGTATGAGAGAGTTTGAGAAAAGATAGGGCCTTGAGCGCTGCCGCAATAATTCAATGATCTCTTTGTGTCCGGTGGTGAACCCTCCGATGCCGCCACCGAAAGCTTTTCCAAGTGTTCCGGTGATGATGTCGACCTCTCCCCGGATGTTGAAAAGTTCAGTCACACCCCGGCCTGTTTCACCAACAACGCCTGCAGAGTGACACTCATCCACCATGATCAGGGCGTCATACTTTTTAGCCAGTTCGTTGATTTTATCCATAGGCGCCACATTGCCATCCATGGAGAATACGCCGTCGGTAACGATGATCTTAAACCGGGCTGTTGCAGAAGCCTCTTTCAGCTTGGCTTCAAGGTCGGCCATATCGGCATTTTCATACCGGAAACGCTGGGCTTTGCACAATCTTACCCCGTCAATGATGGAGGCATGGTTCAGCGAATCGGAGATGATGGCATCTTCGGCTGTGAACAAGGGTTCAAAGACACCTCCATTTGCATCAAAACAGGCGGCATATAAAATGGTATCCTCTGTACCGAAGAACTCTGCAATTTTTTTCTCAAGTGTTTTGTGGATATCCTGAGTCCCACAGATAAACCTGACCGACGACATGCCGAACCCGTGAGAGTCGAGCACCTCTTTGGCTGCTTTCACCAGGCGCGGGTGGTTTGACAGGCCAAGATAGTTGTTGGCACAAAAGTTAAGTACCTCCTGGCCGTTGTTCAGCCTGATATCAGCATTCTGCGGTGAGGTAATGATCCGTTCCGCTTTAAACAATCCCGCCTCCTCAATATTTTTCAACTCAGTGGCGAGAAACTCTTTCATTTTTCCGTACATATAATTATCGTTTGAAGTTTATTGTTCGATATTTTTAGGTTCACTTTTATCAGGAAACGACAATTCAATAAACAATTGGGCAATTGAGCAATCTGCCATTTAACAGTTTAGCAATTCAACAATTGCCTACTGCCCACTGCCCACTGCCAACTTCTCTCAATACTTTATTTTTAACAAGCTCCCCAACAATTTAACAATTTAACCATCTAACAACCCCCCTCCGGCTTTCTTCACAAAATTTCTCATTTCTTTGCCGGGTTGCAAAAATAATTATTTTTGCCGCACTTTTGTTATTTGATTAACACTAAATTTAATTATTTATGAAGAATATATTGATCATTGGTTCAGTAGGTCAGATCGGTTCGGAATTGACCATGGAACTCAGGAAAAGGTATGGAAATGAACATGTGGTGGCAGGATATCGCAAAACAGAGCCGTCTAAAGAACTTGCAGAATCCGGTCCACTGGAAATGGTGGATGCAACCGACCTGGAAAAACTACATGAAGTTGTGAAGAAATACAGGATCGACACCATATACAATATGGCAGCACTCCTTTCAGCAGTTGCTGAATCGAAACCACAGGCCGCATGGAATGTGGGTGTGAATGGCGTTTTCAATGTGCTTGAAGTAGCCCGCGAGCATGGATGCGCAGTGTTCTTTCCCAGCTCCATTGGCGCTTTCGGACCTTCAACTCCGCTTGACAACACGCCGCAGGATACCATTCAAAGACCCAACACCATGTACGGGGTCACCAAAGTAACCGGAGAACTGCTGAGTGATTACTATTTCAAACGCTACGGTGTCGATACAAGAGGCCTGCGTTATCCGGGCATCATCTCGTCCGTAACTTTACCTGGTGGAGGCACCACCGACTATGCAGTGGAAATTTTCTATGAGGCCATCCGGCAGAAAAAATTCACCTGTCCTCTCCCTGCAGGAGCTTTCCTCGATATGATGTACATGCCCGATGCACTGGATGCCGCCATTGACCTCATGGAAGCCGATCCTTCCAAATTAAAGCACCGCAATGCCTTCAATGTTACCGCCATGAGTTTTGACCCGGAGATCATTGCCGCTGAGATCAAAAAACATATTCCTGATTTTGTGATGTCGTACGAGGTTGACCCGATGAAAGAAGCCATCGCTGCCACCTGGCCCAACAGCATGGACGATTCTGCAGCCCGTGAAGAGTGGGGATGGAACCCGAAATACGGATTGGAAAAGATGACCAGTGATATGCTTGAAAAGATCAGTATTAAACTGGAGATGACTGTCATTTAAGATATACAGGTTATCAACTTGTAAAAAGCCCGCTATGCTATTCCATGCGGGCTTTTTCATTGAAGCGGTATGTAAACAAAAAGTGTATCTTATCTTCGCTGACCGAGAAACCTGAGCAAAAACAGGAACAGATTGATAAAATCGAGGTAAAGCCGCAGGGCTCCCATAATGACCAGCTTCCTTGTATTTTCATGTCCGTACTCGGCACCTGCCCCTATTCTTTTCAGAACCTGCACATCGTATGCGGTCAATCCTGTAAATATGAGAACACCGAGGAAACTGATGATGTAATCAAAAATACCGCTGCGCATGAACATGTTGACCACGCTGGCGATGATGATGCCAATGAGCCCCATGAACAGGATGGATCCGAACTTCGTGAGGTCGGTTTTGGTGGTGTACCCTACAAACGCCATAATTCCAAACATTCCGGCAGTAACAACAAAAGTTTTAAAAATGGATGCAGAGGTATAGATAAGCAGGATAAAACTAAGACTGGCTCCCATCAGGATGGAGAAGGCCCCGAACAGCAGCACAAGTGTCCCCGCTGAAAACCGCTGAAATCCCATCGACATGGCCAGGACAAATCCCAGGGGTGACAACATGACAATCCATCCCAGCATGGTATAACCACCGGTTGTGGGGTTGATCAGTGCAAAAATCAGGTTTTCATTGGAAGCAAAATACCAGGCAGTGAATGCTGTAATGGCCATGGCAATAGCCATCCAGGAGAATACACTGGCCATGAAATTTTTCACCAGGTCTTGCGACTCAATCCTTAAATGCGAAGTTGTGTTCAAATTTCTGTCTGCAAACATGTCAGTTATTTGTTATTTGTTCATGATCCGACGAACCTGACAAAGATAATGCCCCGGAATTTATGTTATTGTAAGGTTAACAAATTTTAACCATCGGTGCATGACCGTGTGTCAATCCCCTGAAATAACTTTTTTATTTAAATATTCGCAAATCAGGAACGATCTTCATCCATAATCAATGTCAGAAGTGCTATATACCGCTATTCTTCTTCGTGATTCTTTGTGTATTAGTGCCTTGGTGGCTGATAAAAAAATAATCAACATCTTTTTTGCCACGAAGGCTCGAAGACACGAAGGGGTGAACGCGGCTTCAAGCTTACGGGTTTGAAGCAGGTTGCTGTGCGGAGTGCTTAGCGCGGAGAGCGGAGTGTCGTAAAGAATTAATTGGGTTCAGTTTGTTAGCCTGAATGAAACACGGCTTCAAGCTTCCGGGCTTGAAGCAGGTTGTTGAACGATTCGTATTTTCTATCGTTTTAACTGGGTGAGAGGATTTCAAACGGGACGCTTGTAGTAGTGTGGGTTCCGGATTAGATTGCTTCGGTCGTTCCAATGTTCATTGGAACTTCCTCGCAATGACGGGTTTGCTTTAGGGTAAGGGGATGCGTGGATCGGGCTTCGCCCGATCCACGCATCCCCCTTTTATGACCTAAACGCCGTCATTGCGAGGAAGGGAAACCGCCAGGTTTCCATGACGAAGCAATCCTCAGACACACGCTTTTGTTATGTGAACTGGATTTTCTTCTTTATTAGTCAGGCGGCGTGGTCATCCTGAGGCACTGAGGAAGGTTGTGGAACGTTCCATTTTTTACGGTGTGATTGAGTGTGAGTACTTCAAGCGGGACGTTTGTAGCAGTGTGGGTCATGAAGCGGCACTGAGACCGTTGCCTGCTATCTCCTTTTCGAGATTCTTCCTGAGTTCTGAACCAACACGGTATTTTAATCAATTCTCAGGTGTTTCCGAAATTCTCCCACCCGGAGGCACTATGCCTTCGCCAATATTTTCAGGGATCCTGCGCTCAGGTTTCTGAGGCACTTCAATGATCGCCGGCTGTTTGTTCAAATCCGGAAAGGTCGAGGGATGTTTGCCAACATGCAACTGCCCGTTTTCGTAATAAAGCCCGGCACCGTCTGTTCCTGTATCGTTGTCGTTGTGCAGCCCCTGTGCCAGTTTACCGGTATAATCAGCTGCGATAACCTCCTGAGGAAGTTTTGGGTTTTCAAATCCTTTTCGTTTACCAATGGCAATGTATGAAACGGTTACCTGGCTTTTGCCGTTGTTGTTTTCAACGACGCTGAAACCACTGGCGTTGACTTCCGACAGATAAATTCCATTGGAATTTCCCATGGGCGTTACGGTAACAATCACCGGATGGTCACCCGACACTGCACTGGTGAAATACTGGTCGAATGAAACCGTAGCCTTGCCATTTGAAACAATGGCATACCCACTGGTCTGTATGGTTGCATCCGTTGCAACAGCAGTGTAGAGCACAGTGCTCGCAGAAGACCCGTTTTCCTGCAGATGGATATCCAGTCCGGTACGATATGTATCACCATTGGCAAAGGTGGCATAGTTTTCCCCTTCAATGTAAGCTCCATAGACCTTCCCATGAATATCTGCACCGAAGAGATCACCCCATGCTCCTATGCCGTTGTTAATTTTGGGAAGATTATCCTTTCCTGATCCCTGGGTATATGTTGTAAAATACCCTCCATAAATATTCCCCGTGGAGTTTTTATAGGCCAGTGAACCCCAGCTTGTCCCTGAATAGTTACTTCCAAAACTGCCACCGCTTCGGTTATAATCAAGGTAAGAATAGCCGGCATTGGCAAATGTATAAGGATTTCCCCAGTAATTATCCCCCATCACACTTCCAATGGTGCTGCCCTTGGCATAGCCTGTTCCATTGGGCCCTGAGTTATAAACGCCATAACCATATACGGCATAATGCCCAACAGTTGCATTACTGTTATTCAAATACCCATAAACACCATAGGAGGAACTACCTAAACGTCCGGAATGTCCTGAAACGGCATTTCCACCTTCCACCCCATAAAAAGCACCACCCAAATAACCAGCATTACCATTATCGTGCTCACCAAAAGCACCGACATATTCTCCTCCTAAAAAACCATAGTTGTTTTTATAATAACTAATTCCATAGGTTCCAATACCTGATACTTCATAAGTTATCCCAAAAACACCATACCCAAATCCAAAATTGTATCCAAATACGCCATAAGAGTTGGAGCCAGCTGAAGCATTGGTCATACCCGCTGCAAGGCCATATGAACTGCCATTGTAATCGTTAGTTAAGTTAACAACTGGATTGTTATTACTTGCCATTACTGCCAATGCAACACCTCCCCCGGAATAAGCAATTCTCACATCCCCGTTGATATCTAACTTTTTTATTGGGGCTATTACGTTGATCGCTATTCTACCTTGTGAATCAATATACAGGGCATTATTCATGCTTCCCCCTGAATTGCGGGTTTGAAAAAGCATCCCGGAATAAATTCCCGATGAAACATCAACACCTTCCATGACACTGGCAATTCTGCCGGAAAGAGTCTGGCCACCATTTGAAACCTGATTTCTGAATATCAGCCCGGCCCCGATACCATTGGCAGGTGTGGTTGTGGTTCCTCTGCTAAGGGTCATGACGTCCTCTACAGTATTACCGGTTGAAAAATCTCCATAGACAGAAAGTTTTGTTGATGGACCATATGTTCCGATGCCAACGTTTCCAGTAGCGATAGCATACATATCATTACCGCTAATCAGCCAGTCGCCATCACTGATATTGGCCGGATTGGTCCATTGTACTCCGGTTCCGGTTGATAACAGTAGTTGTCCTGAAGTACCCGGCAGATTGCCTGCATCGTAAAGGCTGCCGGTCAGCCGCAGGTTGCCGTTTACATGGAGTTTCTGGCTGGGTGATGTGGTTCCGATCCCTACATTGGTGCCATTGTTGTACAATGTTGAGCTCCCAATCCAGGATGTCCCGTTGTGGCGGAGTGTCTGTCCGGAGGTTCCGGTACCAACTCCGTCACCTGAATTTTTTGCATACAGGGCATAAGGAACACTCAGCAACTGCGAGGTTCCCATCAGCTGATAAGCCGAACCTCCCAAAGGATCCAATTCGACTTTGATGTAATAGGTGTTGGCACCCCAGACAATGGTTGTAAAATTACCTGAAACCGGTATGCCGCCTCCTATATTCAGATTGGCAAGACCAAAGTCATTGGTAGTCACAGGATGGGTCTCCGCATAAACGGAAGCACCTCCTGCACTGCCCTGAAGAATGCTGATCCTGAAGGTGACCGGCTGGTTCATTAAAAGATTACCTCCGCTGTCCCTGGCGACTGCCTGGTATTTGAAGGACTGGGGAGGTTGTGCAAACAAAATAGATGCAATAAAACATGCAATGGATAACAGTAAATAATTTTTCATAATCGGATAATTTTTGAATATTAATTTTTGAATAGTGTGAACTTTAATCCTTTAAGCATCTGACACTTAATCCGGTTGTTTTATATCGGTGTTCGATCATAACCTCCGTTGTATTATACATCAGATTGCCATTGTAAGACCTGTCAAACGACATCTCATCCGAAGTCCAGAATAAGCCGGTTTCACCGATACCTGAATAACTACCTCCGGCATTTCTCATTCCTCCGGGCAATGCGCTGAATCCGCTTGTATTTGTTGCTCCCTGATTGGGCGGTAACCAATGAGTAAAACCACTCTCCTTGAGTTTGCCCCCTGCAACAAAGACCTCACCAAGAACCCCAACAAGGTTATTCCACTCGTATTCTGTGGGTACATGCCACCCTGTGGGACAAATTCCCTGAAATCCGGAAGAGGGGTAATACTCCATCAATTCATCCCATTGATAGAGACCACCGTAAACCAAGCATGAATCCGGTTCATCATCATAGCAATATTTCTCAATCATTTGATTATCCAGTTGGTTCAGTACTCCCGGTATAATCGTACCGATGTTAAGATTCTCAGTCATCCAGCACTGATTCCCAATTTGAATAGTATTGTATTGTTGATTGTCCCTGGTGTCGGTATATGGGAACCCGCAACCTGGAATGGTTATATAGCCTCCGATAAGCACTTCATCCTCGGCGAATATCCCACACAGATCATGCGTGATCACCCATGAAAGGTTGTACGCATTGTCGGTAATTCCATAAAATACAGTATTATAAAGCAAGGGATCCTGAAAGCTTCCACCACTACCCGAATTTATAAACCACTCACCGGTTGTTCCGGATGGTGGCACATTGGCGTCCAGCGTTACACTAAAATTATTACCTGTAACATAAATCAACTGATCTGTGCCAGCCTCTGCAAGAATTTCAGGATATTCGACCCAGATGAAAACATTATCCATACTGCTTCCGCAGGAATTGGTGATTTCCCATTGCAATGAATAACTCTCGCAACCCTCCATAAAAAACTGGCTGTTGGCGTTGGTAGGGTTCGAAAAATACCCACCCTCACCTGAAACGACAGACCACATCCCGGTTCCTTCTGTTGGGGTATTGGCCTGCAGATTAACAACCGAGCCGGGAGGAACTGTTTGGTCTTCACCCGCATTGGCTGATGTTGGCTGCGGTTGACAAGCTTTGATGCACCTGACAGAAAGATTGAATTGCTTGTTCAGGCTTTCACGGTTAATGCCGTCTTCTGTATCCATCAATCCTCTTGACATGGCTGTAAATACATTGTCCTGTGAACTCCAAAACAAGGTTCCTGACTCAAGGTTGATACTGATGTTATTGATGATTGCACCAGCTGGTAATGCATTGAATCCGAATGAATTCGTCCCGTTGCCATTGTTGTTCCAATCATTGGTTGATTTCAGAACCTTTCCTGCATCTGATCCCCGGAAACCTGTCATTAACCATACATCAGCATCAATGTTATACTGACTGTCAACGGTTCCTTCCAAGCCTATCCAGTCCATGTCGTCAGGAATTTCCCAACCCTCAGGACAGATACCCTGCTTATTAAATACCGTTGTGTACTGCATCATTTCATTCCATTGATATAGTCCTCCGTAACTATTGCAGTTGGCAGGATTGTTTTCATAACATCTTTTTTCGATAACCTCATCGTCTGTTTGATCGCCGGTCACCATTATCCCAATATTTAGATTCTGCGCCATCCAGCATTGATTGCCTATCTGTATGGTCTGATAAGACTGACCGTCCCGGGTATCTGTGAAAATGGCACTACATCCGTCAATTTGTTGAAATGTCCTGATGAAAAGCTGATCTTCGTTTGATCCGCAAATGTTGCTGATGGTCCACTTGATTATGTAGTCATTCCCAATGATACCATTGAAATCTGTTCCCGGATTTGCAGCATCTGTGAAACTACCACCCTCTCCACTCAAAACAGTCCAGTAACCGTCGCCTGTGACCGGAGGATTGGCAGATAATGCAACGGCAAAAGGATTATTCATCTGGCCAAACAGCATCAGGTCATCGCCGGCAATGGCTTGTGAAGGCAAAGGAACACATTCGCCACATGTTTCTATCCATTTAATTCCGGTAAAACTATTGAGGCAATCGGTATCGGCATTGAGAATGATCATACCGGGCTGTGGGTTTGGAAAACTATCCCGTTCTTCTGAGGTCATCGCAGAAATTGCATGCGATAATACAGCCTTCTGTGAAGATGCTGAATGAATCGCATATGGAACCGACAGAATTTGTGAAGTCCCGGCTATTTGAAAATTATTCCCGCCGGCAAGATCATATTCAAGCTGAAAATAGAATTCATCCTCCGCCCAATGAATTTCATTGAAATTACCCAATTGAACCAAACCTTTCCCAATTTCAAGGTTCACCAGGCCAAAATTACCTGTATTGTATAGATGAACTTCACAGTAAACAGGAGTGCTTGCGGGATTGCCCTGCATAATGCACACTTTGAAAGATACATCCTCGTTCATTACAGGGTTACCATTGTTATCCCTGATGATTGACTGGTATTTGAAGGACTGGGGAGCCTGTGCCAGTATGGCAACCGATAAAATCATTGTACATGTGAAGATCGTAAATTTTTTCATAATTGAATCTTTTGTAAATGAATATGTTATTAACCTAATTGCTGTTATAAATTACAGTTCCATTTGACCCGTCAAAACCGGGGTTTCCAATCGAAAGGCCTCCGTTTCCACCGTTGCCGGCCGCTCCCCCGGTAAACATATTGCTGATGGTATAATCCGTTGAACCGCTTGTATTAAAGCTATAAATGCCAAATGAGCTGCCACCGCAGCCACCTCCGCCACCTCCACCATGACCGCCGTTTCCGCCGCTGCCGCCATTTCCTGCATTGTTATAGCAGAAACACCCGGACGGGCAAATACCTCCGGCACCTCCCTGTCCGCCAATGCCACCATAACCACCGTTCCCGCCATTCCCGCCATTACCTCCGTTGCCCAGGTAAAAGGTATTATTGCTGATGGCCGGTGCAACACTCGAGAGGATAAAGATCCCGAACGATGAGCCGCCGGCCTGGCCACCATTGCCTCCTTCACCACCACCGGCACCTGATCCGCCGCCACCACCGTGGCCACCCAAACGATCATTGTTATTGCAGCCGGCAAAACACTCTCCACCACCACCGGCACCGCCGCCACCACCGCCGCCGCCATTACCGCCGGACGTTCCGCCGGATCCGCTATTCCCAACCCAATGATTGGCAATAACGCTACCGGAAGGCGAGGTGCAGCCAAATCCCCCCGTACCATCAAGTCCGTGGATTCCATTGGCTCCGTTTGATCCGTTTACCGGCCCTCCCGGAACATAGCACAAACCTCCGTCAATCCTGCTGTCGTGTCCGCCATTCCCTCCATTTCCACCATCACCACCGTTCGGACCCAGACCCGACAATCCCGGGAAACCGGTCAGGGCACTTGACTGGGAATTATAAACCGGAGGACAGATGTTTCCTCCGCCATTTCCACCACTGATATTGTTGCCATTGAATACCAGGTACCCGCCGTTGGCATACTGGCGGTTATTACTGCTGCTGCATGGAGAGGTGGTTGTGATGAACGCATCATAAGCTGCAGGATTGGAATCCCTGCCTGCTCCGTCAACACCGGTTATTCCATGATTACCGGCTGAACCATTGACCGCGTTACCGCCATTACCTCCGTAAATTACATTGCTTTGAAACTGCAGGTTGCTGTTTGAACCGCTGATGTAAACCGCATAGGAATTCCCCGAAGGCAGTGTATTGTTCCCACCGTAAATTACAAACCCCTCTACCAGTGTCGCTGAGGTAATGTTGTTGCAATGCAGGGTTACTACGTGATTGCCGATTGATCCTGTGCCATGAAGTATGGTAAGTGACGATCCTGTATTTCTGATCCAGGTATCCGGATCATACCCTCCCAGCAGGGAAATTCCGTCGGCCAACTGCACCGTTTCGTAATAAACGCCATTTGCCACCACGACATTTGAAAGACCCATGGACTGGGCATGATTCACTGCATAAGTGATGGACAGAAAAGGGTTCTCCATGCTGCCACCGGTCGGAGAGTCCTGCCCGTAGGGAGACACAAAAACGCTTCCGGGGGGTATATCCAGGCAATCCGGATCATTTGCATCAATCAATCCGTCGCAGTCATTGTCAATGCCATCGTTGCAGATTTCAGTGGCACCGGGATTGACCAGCGGATCGTTGTCGTCACAGTCGGCAGGAAGACCATCCGTATCATTGGGATGATCAGGGTCACAAACATCATAGCCGTCACCATCATTATCTGCACAACCGCAAAGTCCGCCCCCGTCCAATTGCATCCAGGCCGTTCCGTTGCAAAAGCAGAACTCATTCAATACCGAATCATAAATGATGCTCCCCTTCAGGATTTCTGTACAATCCCAACCTGCAGAGGAAGGAGTTATCCTGAACATGGAAGCCACTTCAAGTTTTGCTTCCGGTGAGTCTGTTCCGATCCCTACATTGCCCGAAACATTCATCAGAAGGTTATCACCACTTTTGATCCAGTCATCGTCTTCGGCCTGACCTGCACGGTTGGCAAAGAGTGCAAAAGGCACAGATAACAATTGGGAGTTGCCCATCATTTGGTAATTGATCCCTCCCGTTTCATCCATTTCGACCTGAAGAAACCAGGCGTCACTATCCCAGAGGATCCCTGAGAAGTCGCCAATTACGGCATTTCCGGAACCAATCTCCAGGTTCGCCAGTCCAAACTGGTTGGTTTCGACTGCATGTGTTTCACTATAGACCAATGTGCCGGCAGGATCGGTCTTCACGATCCCAATACGGAATGAGACGTTCTGGTTTGCAATTACATTCCCCATGTTGTCCCTGGCTACTGCCTGGTATTTGAAGGACTGGGGAGCCTGTGCCGACAGCAATGCAACAAAAATCAACATCGCTGTTGTGAGTAAAACTGTTTTCATAGGATAAGATTTTAGTGTATTACGAGTTAATGATTAGTCAGGAACCTGTCCTGTTTTTGTAGTATTCGGAACCCATCGGTCATCTTTGTCCGGGTTATTGACCTGCCCATCCATGGTAAAATCAGCATTGATGTATCCCTGTTTGCCAGCCCATGCTGCCCACTCAGATTTGTCAGTGATATTGATGAGCCCGTCATGGTTACTGTCGCCTGCTACCATTCCCCAGAGTCCTCCGGGTAACTGCTTGTATCCCAGACTACCGCCATGAACCTGGGTGGCAGAAAGCGAAAAATTATAGGTGAATATACCGCCCTGAGCCAAAACTCCATTCGCCGACATGATTCCCAGGTGGTTTCGGTGCCAGACAATCACAAACAATTGCTGGGCTACTGAACTATTAAACTGAAGAATTGAAGAACCATCCAAACCCACAACGCTGCCGTCTCTCAGCAGGAAAGCAGCCTGCATGGCAATCTGTGTGGATCCTGTGGCAGATCCGGCATTGGGTGCATCACGGAGCTCAATCAGCACCCAATCCACCACATCCGGATTGGGGATTGCAACCACCGACTCTGTCCCGGCATAATTCCAGGGAGTTGTATTATATGGCTGACTTAATGGAATTAAACCGGCTGCATTTAAAGCCGGAACCATCTCAGAACCTGCAAAAGGTCCTTCCAGAAAGACCATAAGATCCAGGTCAACACCTGTAATTTGCAAACCAAAAGGTTGCTGGAAACCCTGTGTAAGGATAATGCTGGCTCCTGTAAAAGTTTCTGTAACGACTTCGCCAAGCGACCAACTGATTGAAATATTGGCATTTTCATAATAATCACCTGATGTGGCGATTACTTCAGGACTAACGGATTGGGCATTTGCAATCATTGCCATTCCGGCCAGGGAAAGAAAAAGCAGATTTCTTTTCATGATTCCTTATTGTAAATGATTAATGAGTTGTAAAAATACATAGATTAAAAGAATCTCAAAAATAAAATAACTTTGGAAAAAATAATTTTGATGATTGAAAAAGGTTTTGGTCGAAAAAAAAGAGGATACCGGGCATGAATTTACAGCTATGCTCAGTATCTCATGGCATCAAAAGAGTTGTTATAATCAACCGGGGTATCGGCAGTTGAACCAGGTCAACTTTTTTACGCCAGACTCATCTCAACCTGAAGGTAACAGGCATGGTCAAAACAGCCCTGACTGACATCCCGTCTTGTATGGCCGGCAACCAGGGAGGCATTTCTGAAATAACCCGGATGGTTTCCTCATCAATTCCATGGCCTGGCCCGTAATGAACCCTCACAGAAGAGACCTGACCATTTTCTTCGATGATAAAAGAAACAGAAACTGTGCCCTCAACACCAGCTTTACGGGCTGTTTCAGGATAGCGAAGGGATGTTTGAAAATAATTTGCACGGGCTGCGTCTCCGCCCGGAAACTGTGGCATCTGATCAACCAGCACAAAGAAATGCTCCCGGATACCTGCTGAATCAAAAACCTGTTCCTTTTCCAACGCAATATGCTCAGCATCAGGTAATCTTTCCGGTAAATCCATAGCAGCTGTAGTGGTTTGACCAGATGTTTTGCTGCTGACTGCTTTCGTCAGGGTACCTGCAGGATATCTGTCACTTGCCTCCTGATCCCCGGCCCTTTTATAACCGGGCACCTCATTGAAAAAGGTAAAACCTGACAGAAAGTACTCAACAGGTCCGGCAGAAGCTAAATCAACAGATTGACTGACCTCTCCGGCAAAAGATTCATCCTGGTCATCTTCAATGAGAATTTCACGGATATCATGTGACCCGATGATGGATTCCGGAATGTTCCTTATTTGTTCTTTCACAGGCTGGGTTTGTTGCGGAGGTGAAACTATTTTTTGAGTTGCGTGTGTCTCTTTTCTGGTTTCAGCAACATCAACCGGTGTAATTTCTTCTTTCTCTAATGTGGGTTGGGGCAGATTGCCTGAATAGTCCACAGTTTGCTCTTCTGCAACAGGTTTGGGCGGGATGTGCTCCTCTCCGGCATCAATATGTTCAGCGGTCGTCAGGAGGGGTGAATGGGTCGGAAGCATATATTGTAGTATGAAATAGAGTCCCAAAAGGATTATGACAGAGGCTGCTGCGGTCAGATAAAAAAACCGTTTGTTCACACCGGCCATGCGTGGCTGGTATCCCAATTTTTCTTTGCCAAATGTACTGTTTACGTTCTGATTGATCTCAGAAACCTTCTGTTCAAATAACTGATGACCTGGTACCCTACCATAGCCTTCCATCGCATCTCTGCACAATTCACAATGCAATAAATGATTATCTGCCTTTGCTTTTGCTGATAATGAAAGATCCCCGGCCAGGTACCGTTTCATAGTATCCTGTGCCAGACATCCCGAGGGCAGAAAAGTGTTTTGCTTATGCTTGTTTTTCATGGTTTTTTAAAAATATTTTCAGATTCCGCTTTCCGTTCTGAATATGACTTTTCACCTGTTTCATGCTAAAACCCGTTAGTTCACATACCTCTTTGTATGATTTCTTCTGAAGATACATCAGTTCGATGCAAACACGCTGGTCACTTTTCAGGGTTTCAATTCCGTTATTGAGTTGCCATATCTCATCATTTTCCTCCTGCATGATTGAAGGATGAAAATCATCGGCTGATTCCATAATCTCCCGGGTGATTTGATGATAATAATTCTCTATCGTATGGATCTCCGATTTCTCCTTACGAAGCTTCATCAGACAGTGGTTTCTGGCCACAGTATACAACCAGCCTTTAAATGATGAAACCTCGTGTTTAAGCAGTTTTAGATGAAGTTCTTCAAAAATTTCCATGACAGCATCCTGGCTGTCATCTGCGTTGTTCAGATATTTCATGCAAACCCCGAATACAAGATGGGTATAGCGTTCAAAGAGAGCTCCAATGTATTGACCATGGCCTGAATTCCTGTAAAAACGGATCAGTTCTTCATCTGTAACCTGATGAAACGTTTTTTTCCTTTTCGACCCAAAATTGAACCCAGGAACCATGTGAAGGATTTAATAAGCGAAAATACTTACAAAATCCATGCCCCTGTAAATCCTTGCAAAATAATGAATTATAGTCTTATGCTCTTTTCCTTACCGGAATATGCTTTCTGTTTATGGAATCTTAAAATCAGTTTCATCCTACTTGCAAAAGCAAAATAGTTAACACTTAAAAATGTGAAGCAATGAAAACAAAAAAAGCAGAAAAAGCAAACCTGGAAAACAAGCGGTGGTTGTTTTTCGAAATCGGTCTGATCTTCTCACTTGCATCCGTTCTGGTTGCTTTTGAGTGGGGTGCTCCAAATGCCGGCAAATCCCTTCCCGGTTATGATTTTTCAAAAATAGATGAAGAGATGGCAGAGATTACCATCCATCAGGAGAATAAAATTGAGATTACCAGGCCCAAACCCTCACCCGTTATTGATGTAGTTGATAATCTTAATGACCAGGATGATATTGAGGTAACTGTTGAGGTTACCGATGAAACAGTGAATGACCCTGATTTCAGGATCAATGAAATCATTGAAAAGGATACTGAAGAGGATGTAATTCATGTTGCCGTTGAGGTATATCCTGAGTTCCCCGGCGGTGAAGCAGCCATGCAAAAATATATCAAATCCAATCTGGTTTATACAAGGCTTGCCCGGGAAATCAACCTGCAGGGATCGGTCTATGTAACCTTTGTTGTCTGGAAAGATGGATCAATTCGTGAAATTGAGATTCTGCGGGGGCTCGGCGCAGGTTTGGATGAAGAGGTTATCCGTGTCATGAATGAAATGCCCGGGTGGACCCCCGGCAGTCAGAACGGAAGAGCAGTCAATGTCCGCTTAACAATGCCGGTCAGGTTCAAACTGAATTAGTAAAAAACTTTTATTAACCCATCACCGGTTAGTCAACACAACTTTTTTGTCTGACTCATGGTGATCCAAAAAAAATCATATGAAAACAATGAATGTATTTGCAATTTTATTTTTTCACCTTTGGAATCGGAACGGCAGTGAACAGACATTTACTCGAAGGTATGGCACATATAGGAAAAGGCATTCCATTTGTTGCAACCAACAGGGATGAGGCTCAATTGCTGGCCGGAAAATTCCTGCAATATGTTTCCAGTCCGGTGCTTACAAACATCCGGTTGAGATCTGAAGGATCCGATATCTATGATATTGAACCAATGGAAGCCCCGGATCTTTTTTCAGAAAGACCCCTGATGGTCTTCGGGAAATACCAGGGTAAACCAGCAGGGTTTTTCGAAATATCCGGGAAAACCGGGACCAGTGATTTTATTCAAAGAATTCTCATCCATGATTACCGTCCTGAACCCACAAACGCTGCATTGCAACAATTGTGGGCACGCGAACGGATCCGTCTTTTGGGTGACTATTCAAACCTGGCTTCCAATGCTTCACTGGCGGGCGAAATCACTGCTATGGGCCTGAAATATAACTTGCTTACCGCTTACACCTCTTTCGTTGCGATTGATTCAGAAACAGTCAATGAAAAAGGAACACTGATAACCATCAACCAGCCGCTTCCGCTACCCAGGGGAGTGAGCAATTATGCCGTTGGCATGGTATCAAAAAGAGGAGGGTCAATGAAAGTACGCAGCTCATATCATGATCAAACAATGCTGACTGGTGAAAGTAGCATACTTGAAACCATGGAAGAACAGGACTATGAAACAGACAATGGCATGGTGATGCCTTCAGTCAGCCCCAAACCTGAATTCAACCCCGGGGGAGAATCAATACAGGTTTTTATCCGCAGGAACCTGATCTATCCTTCACTGGCAAAGCAGGAAGAAATTGAGGGTACTGTTTATGCTGAGCTGCTGATTGATGAACAGGGTAAAATATATAACATTACCATCATCAAAGGTGTTCATCCGTTGCTTGATGCGGAAGCCCTCAGGGTGCTGGGTTTGACAACTGGCAAATGGAAGGCGGCCATCCGGCAAAACAAGGTGATGAAAAGCACTGTGATCATCCCGGTTCCATTTGTTTTATAATCCATTCTGTGATCATTTTTTTCTGATCGTGTTTCCTGTAAAAAAATCATCTTTTCATTTGTTTTGTTGAAAATCAGTTTACTTTTGTGAATTCAATAACAATAGAAACATGCACATGAAACCAACTCATATTGAGCACATTGGGATCGCCGTCAGAAGGCTGGATGAGGCTATTCCTTTTTATGAAAAAATATTGGGATTATCCTGCTATGCCATTGAAGAGGTGAAGGATCAAAAAGTTAAAACCGCTTTTTTTATGGTTGGCCCCACCAAGATTGAACTGCTTGAGTCGACTGATCCGGAAGGGCCCATTGGAAAATTCATTGAGAAGAAGGGAGAAGGGATTCATCACATCGCTTTTGCTCAGGAGGATGTCAGCGCTGCTCTGAAGAACGCAGAAGAACAAGGAGTTCAACTGATTGACAAGATTCCCCGCAAAGGAGCTGAAGGGCTTCACATCGGATTCCTGCACCCCAAATCAACGTTTGGCGTGTTAATGGAATTTTGTGGTCAATAGAAAACAATCAGGATCAAAGTTTTAAAACAATTCACAGGAATGAGCAATCAGGAGAAAATAAGGAAACTTATCAAGCTTCGTGAAAAAGCAAGGCTTGGAGGAGGCCAGGATAAGATTGAAACACAGCATAAAAAGGGAAAATATACTGCCAGGGAGCGTATTGAAATGATTCTGGATGAGGGTAGCTTTGAAGAATATGATATGTTCGTCACCCATCGCAGCCATGATTTCGGGCTCGAAACACAACAGTACCTGTCCGATGGAGTCATCACCGGGCACGGAACAATCGATGGCAGGGTAGTCTATATTTTCTCGCAGGACTTTACTGTTTTTGGAGGATCTCTTTCAGAAACGTTTGCACTGAAAGTGTGCAAGGTGATGGATCAGGCCATGAAAGTCGGTGCACCACTGATCGGGATCAACGACAGCGGGGGAGCAAGAATCCAGGAGGGCGTGAAGAGCCTGGCCGGATATGCTGAGATTTTTCAGCGAAACATTATGGCTTCCGGTGTGATCCCCCAGATTTCAGCGATTTTTGGCCCTTGTGCCGGCGGTGCTGTATATTCTCCGGCACTTACCGATGTGGTGATCATGAGCGATAAAACCAGCTATATGTTCGTTACCGGTCCGCGCGTCACCAAAACAGTTACCGGCGAAGACATTTCAACCGAAGACCTGGGTGGGGCAACCGTGCATACCTCCAAATCAGGAGTAGCCCATTTCAAAGCAGATGATGAGGAGGAAGGATTTTTACTGATCCGCAAAGTATTGCAGTTTCTTCCACAGAATAATCTTGAAGATCCCCCGGTATTGCCTTGCGATGATCCGATTGACCGGCTCGAAGATCATTTAAACGACATCATACCTGAAAATACACATGAACCATATGATGTAAAGGATGTTATCTATGCCATTGTCGACAACAGTGAATTTCTTGAATTTCACAGGCATTTCGCCAAAAACATTGTCGTTGGGTTTGCACATTTCAATGGGATTCCTTGCGGGATTGTTGCCAATCAGCCTAATTTCCTGGCAGGCGTTCTCGATATCAATTCATCGCGCAAGGCAGCCCGTTTTGTCAGGTTTTGTGATGCTTTCAATATCCCGGTAGTCACCCTTGTGGATGTTCCCGGTTTTCTGCCGGGCAGCGCACAGGAATACGGGGGTATCATTACCCACGGTGCCAAACTGATGTTCGCCTATGGTGAAGCAACTGTTCCAAAGGTGACCATCACCCTTCGAAAATCATACGGTGGTGCGCATGATGTGATGGGTTCAAAGCAATTACGCGGTGATATCAACTACGCCTGGCCAACTGCCGAGATTGCCGTGATGGGGCCAAAAGGCGCTATTGAGGTGCTGGAAGGGAAAAATATAGCAAAGATAGAAGACCCCAAAGAGCGGTTAAAATTTATTGCAGAGAAGGAGGAAGAATACAGGGAAAAATTTGCCAACCCTTATGAAGCAGCCAGATACGGCTACATTGATGATGTGATCGAGCCCAGAAATACCCGCTTCAGGATCATCAGGGCACTCAGTACACTATCGACCAAGAAAGACAAGAATCCATTGAAAAAACACAGCAATATACCACTATAGGTCATGAACAGCATAACAACTATGATCTCGTTTGATTTTTCAGCCATTTCCGGATTCAGCGTGATGGTTGCTGTGGTTGGATACCTTACGGTATTTGTGGTACTGGTCTTTTTGTATTTTATCTACTTTAACATTCCAAAACTCATCCGGCTCAATGTAAAGCAAAAGCTTCGCAAGCAGGGAAAACTGGAGGATGCTAAAGGAAGCATTGAAATTGTTGGCGAAGTGAATGCTGCCATTGCTACGGCATTGTATCTTTTTCTCAATGAACACGATGAAGAGAGCCACCGGCTGACCATTAAAAATGTACAGCGGTCATATACGCCATGGAGTTCAAGAATTTATAACGTGAACGACTACTTTAAAATGAAATAGCACGCATGAAGAAATTTAATTTCACCATTCAGGGCAACCAATATGAGGTTGAGATTCTCAGTCTTGAAGAAAACATTGCGGAGGTTGAGGTGAATGGTACCCGCTATTCGGTTGATATCCACCGGGAGATCAGGCAATCCAAAACACCAGTGCTGGTAAGGCAGGAGGTACCCGCACCCCGTCGCAGTGAAACCAAGATCAAAAAAACGATCGGGGCGACACAGGTTAAAGCCCCTCTGCCGGGAAACATTATGCAGATTTTTGTCAGTACAGGCGATGAAGTGAAAAAGGGAGATAAACTTATTCTTTTTGAGGCTATGAAAATGGAAAACCATGTATTGGCAGAAAAAGACGGCCAGATTATTGCCATCAAAGTTCAGCCTGGTGACAATGTTCTGGAAGGTGATGTTTTAATGGAGATGTCATGAAGATACCCATCAGAAGAGCGATAACAGTATTCGGCATCATCACCCTGCTGGCTATACTCACAGGATTTCTAAATACCGGTCAATCAGACCGGATTGAACCGGGTACGGAAGAAACCCTGCAAACCAGTGTTCCGGTGAATATTTCAGAAGAAAGTGATGCCGATCCCGGCAAGGGAATTCAAAGGTTTTTCGATTTCACGGGATTTGCCAATGCCACGTGGGGTCATCTGATCATGATTGCCGTGGGTTTGTTTTTTATCTTTCTGGCGATCCGATATAACTACGAACCCCTGTTGCTCATTCCCATCGGCGTCGGCATTTTGATAGGGAATATTCCGTTCATGCTCAATGCCGGACTTCAACTGGGAGTTTATGAGGAGGGCAGTGTTCTTAATTATCTTTATTTTGGAGTCCGGACCGGTTTATATCCCCCGCTGATATTTCTGGGCATCGGCGCTATGACCGATTTCTCATCCCTCATATCAAATCCCCGGCTGATGCTCTTGGGTGCAGCCGCCCAGGTGGGAATTTTTGTCACCTTTCTGGGAGCTCTGGTGCTTGGATTCCACCCCTCTGAAGCTGGCGCCATTGGTATCATTGGAGGTGCCGACGGGCCTACAGCCATTTTCCTCTCTTCAAAGCTGGCCAACGGTTTAAACATCATCGGGGTAACGGATTTGGGAGATCCCATTTATGTAAAAAACCTGATCGGTCCGATAGCCATTGCAGCATACTCCTACATGGCACTGGTCCCGGTTATACAGCCACCCATCATGCGGCTTCTCACGAGCAAAAAGGAACGGATCATCCGTATGAAACCACCACGGTCTGTCACCAAACTTGAGAAAATTCTGTTCCCGGTGATTGGCCTCCTTGTCACTGCATTTATTTCGCCAAGTGCACTTCCGTTGCTTGGGATGTTGTTTTTCGGCAACATTCTTAAAGAAAGCGGCGTCACAAAACGCCTGGCCGAAACCTCCCGCAATGCCCTGATTGATATTGTGACTATTCTATTGGGTCTGACTGTTGGTGCTTCAACCCAGGCCGATGTTTTCCTGACAGGAGAGTCTATCCTCATTTTTGTGCTTGGTGCAATTTCATTCATGGTAGCAACAGCAGGAGGCATTCTTTTTGCCAAGGTAATGAATATTTTCCTTCCGGCACAGAATAAAATCAACCCACTGGTCGGCGCAGCGGGCGTTTCAGCTGTTCCCGACAGTGCAAGGGTTGTCCAGCACGAGGGGCTCCGGTACGATCCTTCCAATCACCTGCTGATGCATGCCATGGCGCCCAACGTATCAGGAGTTATCGGATCAGCTGTTGCAGCAGGTATTCTGCTCAGTTTTCTTTTGTAAAATTTCTCTCAGATTCTGCAGATCAAAGGGGGGAAAATAATTGGCCGGAACAAATGGAATAACTATTTACTTCCTTCCAGCATCATCATTCAATGCAGAAAAAGTTAAATTTGCTGAGGTTTTAATTCAGCAAGCATGAAGAAACAGTTCAACCGGCGTGATTTTCTGAGGAAAAGCGCACAAGCAGGATTGGGTGCGGCACTTGGAACAACGGTTTTTCAGCTTCCGGCAGAAACATATCTGCCTGCTCCTGAAAAATGGCCCTATGCACATCAAAAACTTACCGTCGTCAGGATTGGCATGATCGGCGTCGGCGGAATGGGAACTTTCCATGTTGATAATTTTATCAAAATTCCCGGTTGTGAAATTGTTGCAGTTTGCGATATCGTACCCGGTCGTGTTGAAAGAGCCCAAAACATGGTTGTTGATGCGGGGTTTAAGCAGCCTCAGGGGTATTCAGATGGCGAATATGATTATATAAACCTGTGCCACCGCGATGACATTGACCTTGTTTTTATCTCCACACCCTGGGAATGGCATGTTCCTATGTGCCTGGAAGCCATGAACAACGGGAAACATGCAGCAACAGAAGTACCCGCAGCGGTCACCATCAGGGAGTGCTGGCAACTGGTTGAGACCTCGGAGCAAACAGGCAGGCATTGCATCATGATGGAAAACTGCAACTACGACCGCGAAGAGATGATGATACTGCAGATGGTGAAAAAAGGACTGTTTGGCGATCTGATCCATGCCCGGTGCGGCTATCTGCATGACCTCAGGGAGGTGAAACACGACATGAACGGTGAGGGCGTCTGGCGACGGGATCATTCCATGAAAAGGAACGGCGACCTCTACCCTACCCATGGTCTGGGCCCGGTGGCCCAATGCATGGATATTAACCGCGGAAACTATTTTGATTACCTGGTTTCATTCAGCTCCCGATCACTGGGACTTCAGAAATATGCCCTGGAACAATTCGGAGTGGACAGTACCCAGGCCACTGAAATGTTCTCATTGGGCGATGTTGTTTCAACACTGATCAGAACCATGCGCGGTGAAACCATTCTGGTGACTCATGATACAAACAGCCCCCGGCCTTACAGCCGGGATATACTTATCCAGGGAACCCATGGTATCGTTCAAAAGTACCCGGCTCCTAAAATTCACATTGAGGGGAAAAGTCCCGCCCACCGGTGGGAAGACCTGAATGTTTACCGGGAAACTTATTACCATCCTCTCTGGAGACAACTTGAGGAAGATGCACAGGGAGCCGGACACGGGGGCATGGACTACCTCGAGGACTACCGGCTGATCAACGCGCTGTTGAAGGGTATTGAACCGGATATGGATGTGTATGATGCCGCGCTGCTAAGCGCAGTGAGTGAATTGAGTGAACGTTCCATTGCCTCCGGCAGCTGGCCCGTGCAGTTTCCGGATTTCACCCGCGGGATGTGGAAAGATAAACGGATTCTGCCGGTGATGGATATTGGATGATCTGACATGAAGAAGCAGACCAATAACCATAACAGAAATAATGTATTGATAACTTATTCATTCTAACATTGTAACATGCTAACCATCGGTATTTCAGGAGGTTCGGGATCAGGAAAAACAACTGTGGTCAAAAAAATTGTCAACAGTCTACCTCCCGGTTCAGTATCCATCATCTATCAGGATGCTTACTACCGTGATAATGGCCATCTGTCACCCGAAGAAAAGCGGAAGATCAACTTTGACCATCCCTCATCCATTGAATTCAACCTGCTGATAGACCATCTGGCCAGACTGAAAGCCGGGGAGACCATTGGAATGCCTATCTACTCTTACGTAACCTGTGCCAGGGCCAAAGAAACGACACCCATTTTACCGAAAAAGGTAGTGATTGTTGACGGAATTCTGATTCTCACGAATTCACGGCTCAGAAAACAACTCGACATCAAAGTATTTGTGGATGCCGATCCCGATGAGCGGCTGATGAGGATTATCCGGCGCGATATTGAAGAGCGCGGAAGATCGTTCAAACAGGTGCTTGAGCATTACGAATCATTTGTAAAGCCGATGCATTTGCTATTCATTGAACCCAACAAACGATATGCAGATATCATCGTTCCCCAGGGCGGCAAAAATCAGATTGCCATCAATATCTTAACAGCAACTATCAAGGAAAAACTAAGGGAAGAAAAGTAAAACAGCACCACCCTGACCTGTTGATCAGGATGATGCTGTCACTCTGTGATAACCTTATCTTTGGTCGTTGAGATGATTATTTATCGTCTTTCACCTCCTCAAAATCCACATCAGTCACTTCGTCATTTTTCGCCCCGGGTTGTCCGTTTCCTCCGTCACCTCCCGGTTGTCCATGAGGCGCAGACTGGTCTTCCCCTCCGGGTTGTCCTGCAGCCTGATACATCTCCTGGCTGGCAGCCTGCCATGCAGTGTTCAGCTCATTCATTGCCAGGTCTACTGTAGCAAGATCCCTGTTTTTATGAGCCTCTTTGAGCTTTTGCATGGCCTTTTCAATAGTCTCTTTTTTGCCAGAGGGAATCTTGTCGCCATATTCTTTCAATTGTTTTTCAGTTTGAAAAACCAGTGCATCCGCGCTGTTTAGTTTTTCTATCTCCTCTTTGGCCTTTTTATCAGATTCTGCATTGGCAGCTGCTTCATCCTTCATCTTCTGAATCTCCTGATCTGACAATCCGGATGATGCTTCAATCCTGATATTTTGCGATTTACTGGTGGCTTTATCCTTAGCAGTTACGTTGAGAATACCATTGGCGTCTATATCAAACGTCACCTCAATCTGCGGAACTCCCCTGGGTGATGGCGGGATCCCGTCCAAATGAAACCTTCCGATGCTTTTATTCTGGTTGGCCATCGGTCTTTCTCCCTGCAGAATGTGGATTTCAACCGATGTCTGGCTGTCAGCAGCAGTGGAAAACACCTCCGATTTCTTGGTGGGGATTGTAGTATTGGCTTCTATCAAACGGGTCATTACACCTCCCAGTGTTTCGATTCCCAGAGAAAGCGGGGTCACATCCAGCAGCAGTACATCTTTCACTTCTCCCGTGAGCACCCCTCCCTGAATAGCAGCACCAATGGCCACTACTTCATCGGGGTTTACACCTTTCGATGGAGCTTTACCAAAAAAGTCCTGAACAGTTTTCTGAATGGACGGCATCCGGGTTGACCCTCCTACGAGGATCACCTCATCAATGTCTGAAGGGTTGAAACCCGCATCTTTCAGTGCCAATTTGCACGGTTCAATGGTTGCTTTGACCAGGTCTTCTGTCAACTGGTCGAATTTAGCCCGTGATATTTTTCTCACAAGGTGCTTGGGGATTCCATTTACCGGCATGATATAGGGCAGGTTGATCTCTGTCTCCGAAGAACTGGACAGTTCAATTTTTGCCTTTTCTGCAGCATCTTTCAGTCTTTGCAGAGCCATAGGATCCTTTCTCAGGTCAATCCCCTCATCTTTTTGGAATTCATCTGCCAGCCAGTCAATCACTTTCTGGTCAAAATCATCTCCTCCAAGATGCGTATTGCCGTTGGTTGATTTCACTTCAAAAACGCCGTCGCCAAGCTCCAGGATAGAGATATCGAAAGTTCCCCCGCCGAGGTCGAAAACTGCTACCCTTATGTCCCTGTTTTTCTTGTCAAGGCCATAAGCCAGTGAGGCCGCTGTAGGCTCGTTGATAATTCTTTTTACGGTCAGCCCGGCAATCTCACCTGCCTCCTTGGTTGCCTGACGCTGCGAATCACTGAAGTACGCCGGGACGGTAATGACCGCTTCTGTCACCTCCTGGCCCAGATAGTCTTCAGCCGTTTTTTTCATCTTCTGCAACACCATTGCAGATATTTCCTGCGGTGTATATTTACGGTCATCAATGGCCACGCGGGGTGTATTGTTGTCGCCTTTGATCACTTTATAGGGGACTCTTGCGACTTCCACTCCCACCCTGTCGAATGTTTCGCCCATAAACCGCTTGATACTATAGATGGTTTTGGTAGGATTGGTGATGGCCTGTCTTTTAGCCGGATCACCTACCTTACGTTCACCATTCTCTGTAAATGCAACGATCGAGGGTGTTGTCCTCCTGCCTTCGCTGTTCGGAATAACCACAGGTTCATTCCCTTCCATCACCGCAACGCATGAGTTGGTTGTTCCAAGATCAATACCAATTATTTTTCCCATTTTATTATTTATTTGGATTTTTTGAATCAATTAATTTTCCAGAAAACGACATTTATGATGCCGAATGACCCAAAACTCAATCATTATGCCAAAGGTTTATAGCAGTCAGATGTGCCTGAGAATGCAGTCATCCGGAGTCAGACTGAATCTCCCATTAAGCTGTAAACCTGACATTTAAAATATAATCAATCTAAAAAAATGAATCCGGCCTTCCATGAACTCAGGTGACAAAAAGTCAGAAAAAACACAAGACTAAACGAAACAGGTATTTCAAATCAGGCATTAGAAAAAAGATTGAGTCGAATATTGGATGTTAACCGGAGATGATTGGTCAGAACCTGAATTTCAGGACATTTTCTTCCATTTGTTGTAAATCCACAACAGACTCGGAATGAAGCCGTAGAAACCTGACCTTTTTGATCCTGCTCGAAAAAATACCGATTCCGTTTTCTATATTCGAATATTGTGGTTTTTCCTGCACAATGCTGGTGGATGGTTCATTCACCTGCAAATAGAAAGCAAACTGATCCTCGGCAGCTGACACTATCAGGTTGACCGGGCCGGAAAATCTGTCCTTTACCTGACTCTCCCTGGCAGGATCAGTGTATGGTATCCTGTTTCGCGACAAGGTGTAAAACCGGTCATCAGAAAAATAGCTTGAGAGGGTCGAACTTCCTGAACTTCCGTAAAATGATGAGGTGGCCAGGGTGACATACCGGTCAATAGTGTCAGTGCTGCCAAAATCAAGCTCCCTGTAATTGAAACGCAATTCAAATTCATATTTTCCTGCATTATCAACTCTTTTCCATGTAAATTCCCTGACAGTCTGAGGATTTGTGACAAACCGGATGGTGTGTATATGTGTTTGCGGCCGTGTGAACTCCACATCCTTTAATAACAATGATTCTGAATAAATAAGCTTATCGGTCTCCGGATTCCTGATCGTCAGCTTATACCTGTTGTCTGTATTCAACCAAAAATATTCAAATCCAAGCGTATCAGGCGGTAACTGACTGTAATCCAGAATAGGAATGACTTCAATCGGAAAAGCAGGCTTCTGCCATCGGTAAATCACCTGCTCAGGATTGTAGAACAACCCCGGTTCTTTGTTATAAATCGTGGTGGTGTCAAAATAATGGATCTTGGCTAAAACTCCGGAAGGGGTAAATTCTTCAACCGTAACATCCATCGGAAAAGGATAGCTGTTTGAATCTTCCATCATGGCATACCTCAGTACATTGTCTTCACTCAGGAATGCCTTATTGATCTTGATATACTGCATGGAATCTTTCGGATCAAGCAAACCATACACCACTGTAATATCCTGATAGGGTGCCGTGGTATCAAAATCGGTTTCACAGGAAACACATACGACCAATAACATGGCTGTAACCGATAATAGATTTAAAAACCTGTTCATTGAAAAGCATTTAATGACACCATGGGCGCAAAAGTAACAAATTACATTTGGGTTTAATAACCTCAAAGCAGGATAAATATTATTCAAACGGCAGTTTTCACAAAAACTGACAATAAAAAAACTTTTTACTTTTGCCAAAAAACACTGGAAATGCAAAAGTCAAACGACTCCCGGCAATACTATACAAAGATCACTACCCATGTGTTGCAGGAAATGAAACTGCGGGGTGAAAAAATTGCCATGCTTACCGCTTATGATTATTCAATGGCACGTATTCTTGAAGAATCGGGCATTGATGTGATTCTTGTAGGAGATTCCGCCTCAAACGTTATGGCAGGGCACAAAACAACACTTCCCATTACCCTTGACGAGATGATTTACCATGCCTCCTCCGTTCAGAGGGCCGTTACGCGTGCCCTGATCGTTGTTGACCTTCCTTTCGGGACATACCAGGGAAACTCCATTGAAGCGCTTCATTCGGCTATCAGGATCATGAAAGAGGCAGGCGCCAATGCCATCAAGATTGAAGGAGGTGAAGAAATCATCGGATCGGTCAAAAGAATTCTTTCTGCCGGTATTCCGGTGATGGGACACCTCGGACTGACACCGCAGGCCATTCATAAATTCGGGACTTATGTAGTTAGGGCTACGGGTGATGATGAGGCCGAAAAACTTGTCAAGGATGCGCATTTGCTTGAAGAAGCCGGCTGCTTTGCCATTGTCCTTGAGAAAATTCCTGCAAAGCTGGCAGGCCGGGTGACTTCAGAAATAAAGATCCCTACAATCGGGATCGGCGCCGGGAGCCAGGTTGACGGACAGGTACTTGTTTTGCATGACATGCTGGGCATTACTACCAAATTTTCCCCCCGGTTTCTCAGGAGATACCACAACCTGAGCGAGGAAATCAAGGGATCGGTAACCACATATATCAATGATGTGAAGTCGGTGAGTTTTCCAAATGAATATGAACAGTATTGACCTGCTGACTGTTTGATCATTCAACAAGCCCTCCATACCATGAAGGTTCCCTTTCATCCCGGTCAGATCCTGTTTGAAGACAATCACCTCATCATCATCAATAAAAAATCTTCCCAGATTGTCCAGGGAGACAAAACCGGAGATGTCCCATTGAGTGAAGAGATCAAAGCTTATTTAAAAGAGAGGTACGATAAACCCGGAGAAGCCTATCTTGGCGTTGTGCACCGGCTTGACAGGCCGGTAAGCGGTGTGGTGATCTTCGCCAAAACATCCAAGGCACTCGGCCGGTTGAACAGAATGATCCACGACCGGGAGATCCATAAAATTTACTGGGCCGTGGTTAACAGACCTCCGCCGGAATCCGAAGGCCATCTCAGCCATTTTCTGGTGAAAGACGAAAAGAACAACAAGTCCTTTGCACTGGATAAGGAGAAAAGCAGAAGCAGGCTGGCAGAGTTGAAATACAGGTTTTTACTTTCCGGGGATCACTATCATCTGCTGGAAGTGGAATTACTGACCGGGAGGCATCACCAGATCAGGGTGCAACTGGCCAAAATCGGATGTATCATCAAAGGAGATGTTAAATACGGTTCATACCGTCCAAATGCTGATGCGTCCATACACCTGCATGCGGTCCGGGTTGAATTCAATCATCCGGTGAGTGGTGAAAAGATTTCCATTACAGCGCCAACGCCGAAAGATAAACTTTGGGATTATTTCCAGACAGGAGTCTCCTGATGTAATGGCCGGACTGAAGTCAGGTCAGGGTTATATTTTTTACTTTTGTACTTTTAGAAATCATTTGATTCGGAAATACAATGCCATTAAAACTCGAAAAGACGGAATATTTGCTCGAATCGATAGCAACGGAAAACATGTTTGAGGATTCGGGGTGGATGCTTGAAGCGCCGGGAGAAACGATTCCCACCCTCATCAGGGCCATCTATAAAAAAAAACAACTTGACCTTAAAGGCGATGCATACGGTTTATACACTTTTGCCGACTGGCTGCCAATAACACGGATGCTGGAAGGTTCTTCAGCCCCTGTTACCTTTAAAAGTCAGGGACTGGCCGGGAAACTCGGTTTAAAAAACCTGTACATTACCTTTAGCGGGTACTGGCCTGAAAAAGGAGCCAGCATGAGAACCTGCTCGTTTAAGGAGACCGAAGCTTTCTCGGTTTGTGCCCGTCTGAAACCCGGTGAAAACAGGGTGCTTGTTGTGGCTTCCGCCGGTAATACCGCTCGCTCCTTTGCAAGGGTTTGTTCCGATAATAACATTCCTCTTTTGCTTTGTGTTCCGGAAGACAACATCCATGCACTGTGGTTTGATGAACCGATCAGAGATCATGTAAAACTGGTGGTAAGCCGTTCGGGAGGTGATTATTTTGATGCCATTCATCTTTCCAATGTTGCCGTTGAGCTTGAGCAGTTTGTTGCTGAAGGAGGTGCAAAAAATATAGCCCGCCGCGACGGGATGGGCACCACAGTTTTATCAGCCGTCACCACAATTGGTACCATCCCGGATTATTATTTTCAGGCTGTTGGAAGCGGCACCGGTGCCATTGCAGCATGGGAGGCTAACCTCAGACTCATTGCCGACGGCAGGTTCGGATCAAAAAAAATGAAATTGATGGTTTCACAAAACCTGCCCTTCAAACCTATCTATGATGCCTGGAAAGCTGCCTCAAGACCAATGCTTCCTTTGGATGATGATACGGCACGGAAACAGGTTGAAGCCATTATGGCCAAAGTGCTGTCGAACAGAAAACCGCCCTATTCCATAGCAGGCGGATTGTACGATGCCCTGGTTGATTCAGGCGGGGATGTGTTGCTGGCGACCAACCGGGAGGCGGAGGAGGCGGCAGGGATATTTGAGGAAACGGAAGGCATTGATATACACCCGGCTGCGGCTGTTGCAACAGCCTCCCTGATCAGTGCCTTGAAAGAAAACCGGATTGAAAAAGAATCCCTGATCATGCTCAACATTACAGGTGGCGGAGAAAAACGCTTCATGCGGGATAAAAAGCTGTATACCCTCAAACCATCACTGATTTTTGATATCAATCCCGACACCACTGATGTGAAAGAAAAGCTGATCAGATTGTGGCCATGAAAAATACAATCATATTGAAGATTAATCTATAGCTATGGAAAAGACCCTGATCATATACAACACGTTATCCAGGAAAAAGGAGAAGTTTGAACCGCTGAACCCGCCATTTGTGGGAATGTATGTCTGTGGCCCGACGGTCTACGGCGATGCACACCTGGGGCATGCACGCCCTGCCATCACTTTCGATATGATCTTCAGGTATTTGCTTCACCTGGGTTACAGGGTCAGGTATGTAAGGAACATCACCGACGTTGGGCATCTTGAAGGTGATGCCGATGCTGGGGAAGACAAGATCGGAAAAAAAGCCAGGCTTGAAAAAGTTGAACCAATGGAGGTGGTTCAGCAATATACCATCCAGTACCATAAAGCCATGGACAAACTGAATGTACTCCGGCCAAGCATTGAACCCCACGCTTCCGGACATATCATTGAGCAGATCGGAATGATCGGGAAAATTTTAGAAGCAGGGTTTGCATATGAAAATAACGGGTCAGTCTATTTCGACATTGAAAAATACAATGCCGAAAACCGGTACGGTATTTTATCCGGGAGAAATATTGATGAACTCATGGCGTTTACAAGGGAACTCGAGGGGCAGGAAGAAAAAAGAAACGCCTTTGATTTTGCACTCTGGAAAAAAGCCTCACCCGGACATCTGATGCACTGGCCGTCACCCTGGAGCGAAGGCTATCCCGGCTGGCACCTTGAATGTTCAGCGATGGGCACAAAATATCTGGGTGAACGGTTCGATATTCACGGGGGTGGTCTCGATCTCCAGTTTCCTCACCATGAATGTGAGATCGCTCAGTCTGTGGCTGCCAACAACAAGCAGCCGGTCAAATACTGGCTTCATAACAACATGATCACCATCAATGGCCAGAAGATGGGGAAGTCACTGGGTAATGCCGTTTCGCTTGATCAGTTTTTCAGTGGTGACCATCCGCTTTTATCGCAGGCGTACACTCCCGTTACGATCAGATTTTTCATGCTCCAGGCCCATTATCGCAGTCCGCTTGATTTCTCCAATGAGGCCTTACAGGCAGCCGAAAGGGGCTTGAAGAAACTGCTGGCCGCCATGAAAACAATGCAAAAACTTTTACCGGCAACAGCGAGCAGCATAGAAATCTCCGAACTTGAATCGAAGTGCTACGCTGCCATGAATGATGATTTCAATACACCCATTCTGATCTCTCATCTTTTTGACGGTGTACGTATCATCAATTCAGTGAACGACAGGAAAGAGAGCCTTGTACAGGCGGATATTGAAAAGCTGAAAAACCTTATGCAACGTTTTGTTCAGGACATCCTGGGGCTGACTGATGAAGAAACCAATGAATCAGGTCATCTTACAGAGGCATTGATGCAGGTCATTCTCGACTTACGCCAGAAAGCCCGGGAAAAAAAGGACTGGCCAACCTCCGACCTGATCAGGAATTCGTTGGCCGGATTGAACATCACAGTGAAAGACACAAAAGAAGGCCCGGTTTGGAGTATTGAAGACTAACGAACCGGAAAGGATTTGTAGTTCAGGAGATATCCATGAAAAAGTTCTTGAAACAATTGAATGATCTTTGGATCATTGCCGGAATCACACTGCTGCTGCTCATGATAATTGAGATAGTTTTCTCACTCTATTACAATAACCGGTCATCAACCGATCCTCGATCCCAGGCAGATTGTTATCCGGAAGAGGCATGGGTGAAGGATCTGTATGATGAATTCGCGGCCTCCAGCCTGGAAACCTGGCATTCGTATGTTTACTGGCGACGGAAGCCATTTTCAGGCAGATATATCCATATTGGTGATGACGGCCTGAGAGTATCCACATTTCCTGTTCCGGATTCAATTTCAGGTACCCCGGCCATAAGGATCTTTTTTATGGGGGGATCAACCTTGTGGGGAACAGGGGTCAGGGATGATCATACCATTCCTTCACTTACCGGAAAACTGTTGAGTCAGCAAGGAATTCATGCCGAAGCTTTCAACTTTGGCGAATCAGGGTATGTCAGCACGCAGGGGCTCATTGCCCTGATGGTGGAGTTGCAGAAAGGAAACATTCCGGACCTGGTGGTATTTTATGATGGCATCAATGATGTTTTCAGCGCCTTGCAGCAAAAGAAGGCAGGCATTCCGCAGAATGAATTTAACCGTCAACATGAATTCAATGCTTTCCGGGGGAAAAAAAGAGTTGTCAGATCAATTTTACACGCAGTACCAACCTTTTCAACTGTCCGGTTTCTTACAGAAAAGATGAGAGATAAGAAGAGCTTCGTTTCGACCCTGTCTGAAGCTGAGTCAGATACCCTCTCATCTGCCGTTGCCCGGCATTACCGGAATAATGTGCGGATGATCCGGTCCCTTGGGATGGAGTACGGTTTTAAAACACACTGCTACTGGCAGCCTGCCATTTTCAATAAAAAGCACCTCACCGGATATGAAATGAAACAGGCAGCGGAAAATAGTTACCTCCGGGATTTTTTTGAACAGACCTATCATAAGGCCACAACATTTGTGACTGAACCGGATGGAATTGATTTCAAGGATATCAGTAATATTTTTCTCGGATTAACAGAGCCGGTATTCATTGACTGGTGCCATGTCGGTGAATCCGGCAACTTCATCATCGCTGAAAAGATGGCCGGCGACCTGATACCGGCTTGCCATCAGATCCTGAAAGAAAAAACAAGGAAAGATTGAACGAAAAGATCAGGCATATAATGAAGCAACTGATTCCGGAAAGGTTTCAGCAACCATTGAAACGGGCTTTCCTGAAGGTCATCTGGTATGGCCGGACATATCATTGCAATGTTTGCAATGCCAGCATCAGGAAATGGAAACCCATCGGATATGATTTTCCGGTTATTGAAACCTATAACATCATCGGTAGTGGAATGAGAGATGCACTGTGTCCTGTTTGCAGTGCTTCCGACCGGGTGCGACTGCTGCTTCACTTTCTGCAAAACAGCACAACGTTGTTCAAAAAACCTGTGAAACTGCTGCATATAGCACCGGAACCTTCACTCGAATACATCCTCAATAAGGTTAGCAGCATTGACTATCTGACCGCAGATCTCAATCCTGAAAAGGGTATGATGCAGCTTAATATTACGGCCACTCCTTTTCCCGGGGCGACCTTTGATGCAATCCTCTGCAACCATGTACTCGAGCATATCCCGGATGATTTAGAAGCCATGGAAGAGTTATACAGAATCCTTAAACCCAATGGATGGGCAATTCTTCAGGTGCCCATTTCAATGAACATTGAAAAAACCTATGAAGATTTTTCAATAACGGATGAAAGAGACAGAGAAAAGGCGTTTGGGCAAAAAGACCATGTCAGGATCTATGGCCGGGATTATACTGACAGATTAAAGAAAGCCGGTTTCTCCATCCTGCAATACCGGTGGACAGAAGATCCTGCACTGCAGCAAAGCAAATCCTTGCTGCAATTGAACAGGGAAGAGGTCATCTTCTTCTGCACAAAATAATCAAACCAAAGATTATTTTGAAGTGGTGGCTAAAGGTTCAGTGGGTTAAAAGTCCTTGATAACTAATAAGATGTTGTATGATTTTATTATTGTGCATGCTTCCTGTTTTGTGCACCGGGGCTCCCAAATCTAATAAAAACCAATCATCATGACTGCTTGATCAAATTTTTTCATACTTTTAACCAAATATTTAAATGGCATGGTTATGAAGACAATATCCCTACTTTATATCGGAACTCTCTGCATGTTGCAGATTCCGTTATCCGGACAAACTCGGGTAACTGACATGGCGATGATCAAGGTTCATCCGGATTTAAACATAGTACCCGATGTTGACGGCAAAGTTCTGGTTGGCAGCGATTTGCAATGGATCATTGAAAATGACAAGCAACCTGATCCGATCGTGCTTTATCCAAACTGGCCACTGCAGTACACCGGGAGTTCAAACAGAGGTGGAATCTATTGCAATCTTGATGCTGACCCTGACCTGGAAATTGTTTACAGTGCAGGCCAGCAGGTGTATGCTTGGAAGATTGATGGGTCCGTAGTTCCGGGCTGGCCGGTAACAACACCTCTCTGGCCCGATGGAGCACCGGCTTATGGCGATATCACGGGTGATGGTGTGGGTGAAATTGTTGTTTCAACGAGACAGGCAGGAACCGGAAACACAGGCAGACTATTGGCTTATAAACCGGACGGTTCACTTGTACCGGGATTTCCTGTTGTGCTGACCGGAGGAGCTACTAAAACACCTGTGCTTACTGACCTGGATGGAGATGGCATCCTGGAGATCATTATTGAGGAACGCAGCTGGCCAAACGGCTATGTTGGCGTTTACAAAGGAAACGGCCAGCCATTCCCGGGATTCCCCGTAGCGCTTGATTATATTCCGGCGTCCGCTGTTGCCGTGGGAGATATTACCGGCGATGGGATTCCTGAAATCATAGCACAATCCTACTACAGTGTTTACGCTTTTGACATTACCGGAGCCATTCTGCCCGGATTCCCTTTTACTCCGGGAAACGACAGGGTTTTCTCCTATTCGTCCCCGGTGCTTGCCGATATTGACGGTGATGGCTTCCGGGAGATCATTGCAGGTGATCATTCCCTGACCGCTGGAAACGGAGCCATCCATGTGCTCAAAAACAATGGAATGCCGCTCACCGGGTGGCCAAAATATACCAATTACTGGATATACGGACCCGCAGCTGTTGGAGATATCAATGGCGATGGGAACCTTGAAATAGCTGTCGGCGACCAGGTTTTGAGCGGTGTGCCCAGCAACAAGGTTTATGTTTGGGACAAAAATGGCAACATGTTGCCTGGCTGGCCTACACCGGCAATGAATGCCATCAACAACCAGATTATTCTTGCCGATCTGGATGGTGACAACCAGGTTGAACTGATGTGGGACGATAATACCAATGCCGGCGTTTATATCGGCTACAACCACGACGGTACACCTATGACAGGCTGGCCCCTCACGGTTACAGGGTCCTCTTTTTTTATGAACCCGTTTATAGTCGACATCAATAATGACGGCATCATGGATATCAGCGGTGCAAGCAATACCATCTCCACAACCGATCTCTATTTTTATCTCTGGAATGCCAATGTACCAGTCAACCCGGCCAAGTCTCCCCTTACGATTCTTCAATACAATGTACGACATGATGGCGTGTATGTGGATCCCCTGACACTGAGTGCTGATTTTTTCGCCTCTTTAAACAAAATATGCCAGGGTCAATCCATTCTATTCACTGACCAGTCGAATGGCAATGTGACAGGCTGGGACTGGACTTTTGAAGGAGGAACTCCGGACACCTCCACTGAACAAAATCCTTTGGTTTTTTATGCAAACCCGGGAAAGTTTGATGTTTCCCTCACAATTACTGACGGTACAAACACCAGCACCCTGCTCAAGGAAAATTTCATCCGTGTGGATGATGACCCTGTGATCCCGGATCAGCCTGTTGGACCCACTGAGGTGATTACCTCCCAAACCCTTTTTACCTTTTATGAAACATCATCTGAGAATGCTGAATCATACATTTGGGAACTCAATCCGCCTGATGTTGGTTTGATCACAAGCGGAGATACCATCACACAGGTGAAGGTATACTGGAGCCAGGCTTCCAGCTACAGCGCCCAGCTCAGGGTGAAAGCAGTGAATGCCTGCGGCGAAAGTGAATTTTCTGAACCCCTGACCATCTACGTCAACTGGAATACAGATGTTCCGGTCTATGCGCGACAGAAACCTTTTGTTGTTTTTCCAAATCCCGCACAGGAGAGCATATTTGTGAAATTCAACACAGAAACTGAAGTGAGATCAATCCGGATCAAAAATCAGGCGGGTACTAATATTTTCATGCGCGAATCCGGAATCCTGGAAGAAGTTCTGTTTGAAATCAATCTCGATAAAGTCGGCCAGGGTATTTATTTCCTGGAGGTTGAAACGGTGCAAGGTTGGTTTGTTGAAAAGATTGTGGTTCTCTGACATGGCTTATAAACAACAGGTCCAAACCCATCGAAAATTTCCATTGCTTCCGCTTTCATTCACAGGAGTTCCTGGTATCTGAAACAATGCATCAGATGGTCGTTCACCATTCCGGCAGCCTGCATATAAGCGTAGCATATGGTGGATCCTGTGAATCTGAAGCCCCGTTTTTGCAATTCACGGCTCATCGTGTCCGATTCTTTGCTTGCTGATGGTATTTGGCCAATCGATTTCCATTGATTCACGATGGTTTTATGCCCTGTGAAAGACCAGATAAACCGGTCGAAACTCCCATATTCTTTCCGGATTTCAAGAAAACGCCGGGCATTGTTCACGGTAGAACTGATTTTTAACCGGTTCCTGATAATTTCCTCATTGACCAACAATTCCTGGATTTTTGATGCATCGTATGAGGCTATCTTTTCGAACCGGAAGCCATCGAATGCCTTTCTGAAACCCTCTCTTTTCTTTAATACCACAGACCAGCTTAATCCGGCCTGGAAAGTATCGAGCACCATGAACTCAAAATGCTTGTGGTCGTCATGCACCGGGACACCCCACTCCTTGTCATGATAGGCAAGCATCAGGGGATTATTTGCAGGCCATGTGCATCGTTCCATTATCCTTCCTTTAAATTTTTAAATTATTTGTCTGCCATAAAAAGATCATCAATAGCCCTCATCTCACTTTCTGAAAGTTCTTTCCTGTCTCCCAGAATTTCCGTGATCATGTTCAGTTTTGCACAAGCTTCCAGAACCTCCATGCGGTCATATGCTTCAAATAAAGTTTTACCAGTAGTGACGACCCCATGGTTCTGCATCAGGATGACATGCCCTGCCATACTTGCTTCCGCTACGAGATCAGAAAGGGGCTTGCTGCCCATCAGGGCATAAGGTGCTGATACAAGTCGACCAAGCATGGCATAAGACTCCCCTGTCAGGTTTGTTTTGATTGGTTTTCCGGCAACAATGAAGGCCGTTGCAACGACAGGATGGGCATGGACAATTGCGTTGATTTTGGGATGCCTGTTATAGACTGCAAGGTGGATTTTACACTCCATGCTGGGGTTCATATTTTCAGACAGGCACTTGCCTTCCAATGTCATGATGAGGATATCATCTCCGGTCAGGAAGGCTTTATCTTTTTGTGAGGGGGTGATGAGGATCCTGTTGTTGATCCGCATGCTTATATTCCCGCCGGATGCACTGGTAAGTTTCTGTTCGTAAAGCCTGCGCATGAAGGCAGCAACCAAATCCTTTTCGGTAGAGAATTCCATCATGTAAACAATTTCTGAATGTTTTCTGCAGTGGGTTTGATGATCCCCCTGCTGGTAATCAGTCCGGTTATTAAATCTGCAGGAGTCACATCAAAAGCTGGGTTCATGACTTGCGACCCGGGATTGCAAACCCTGATTTTCTTTACTTTTCCGCTTATATCGGGTCCTTCCAGGAACAACATTTCCGACTCATCCCGCTCTTCAATGACAATGTCGTTCCCTGTGGCACAATTCAGATCAAAGGTAGAAAGTGGAACTGCTACATAAAAAGGAATTCCAAAGTGTCTTGCGGCAATAGCTTTTTCAAGTGTACCAATTTTGTTGGCTACATCACCATTGGCTGCAACCCGGTCGGCTCCGACGATGAAAAGATCTATTTTCCCCTGCGACATGAACCACGCAGTGGCATTGTCAGGGATAATAGTATGTGGAATGTTTTCATTCTGCAATTCCCAGGCAGTTAGCCTGGATCCCTGGTTTCTTGGCCTTGTTTCATCCACATAAACAAAAACTTTTTTTTTATTTGCATTAGCCATGTAAACGGGCGAGAGTGCGCTGCCATAGTCAACAAAACCAAGCCAGCCGGCATTGCAATGCGTTCCGATCCCAAATCCGCTTCTGATCAGTTCATTGCCGAAAGTTCCTATCCGCTTTGCCTCCTCAACATTTTCCAAAGCCTGCTGAAGAGCCATTTCGAGCGCCTTTTGAGCAGATACCAAACCTGCCTCAAAAACCTTATGAACAGCAAAGAACAGATTTGCTGCAGTAGGACGTGTTGATTCAATGGTTTTTTTTGCCAGAACCGGCAGATTTTTGTCAGCTGTTCGTTCGGCCTCCAGAAAGGCCATTGCCATGGCATACCCGGCCACAGCACCAATGGCACCGGCACCACGGACAATCATGTCACTGATGGCACGACAACAATCCTGATACGTGACCGCCCTGAATATTCTGAACTCAAAAGGAAGCAGTGTCTGGTCAATCATACATACATGCTCCCGCTCCATCCAGACCGTTTGATAATGCTTGCCATTGACGTGCATAAGGTTGATTTTTGCCAGTCAGTAAACTACACAATTCGGCTTGAATACCGTTTATTCTTCATCAAAAGCTATTTTGCCTTCGCTGTAAGTAATTGCTAACGATTCAGGATAAGTTTATCAGATATCTCCTTTGCTCCCGAGCGCATCCTGTAAAAATAGATGCCGTTTTCCAACCGGTTTCCCCTCTCATCATTTCCATCCCAGGTTATCTGATGTAAACCCGATGGAAGTGTTCCACTGATCAACGACCGTACAATTTGGCCATTGACATTGTAAATCTCAAGCGAAACAAAGGCGGGTTCTGACGTTACCAACTCAAATGTAGTCAGGTTTTTGAAAGGATTGGGATAGTTTTTCACCATCAAATCATTCCTGACTGATGGATCAGATCCGGAAGCTAAATCTACCGTAAAGAAAACCGGAATTTCAACAACCGGATTTTCAGGATCATTGGATGAAATCCAGATCGTTCCCTCGAAATCACCCACGGGCAGGTCAGTTCCATCACAGATTACCTGAACTGATGCTGAGCCATTGGGTTGCACTGTTCCTTCAACCGGATCAACTGACAACCAGGAGCCGGCCGCGTATGATTTTGTAATGGTCATCTCCACATTCGAGGCAGAATGGCCGCCATCCCCGTCCGAATCAGTAAGCCAGAAACGCCAGAGGCCATTCACCGACTCCCCGTCAAAATCGTTCAGACTGATGGTGTAACTACCTGTTGTAATACCGGTAGCAATCACTGCCAGTGTTGCAGATGGGGAAAGTACATAAAAAGTTCCTTCTTCCGGCCAGTTGTCGGTTTGCCATTCAAAATCAATTTTCCATCCGCCAATTTCTCCCTCCGTATTTTCAATCATCAGTTCATGCCAGCCATTCTCTGTCAGCGTATTGCCGGTCCAGGCATTGGCAGCAGGACTGTTGGGAATGGAAAATGTCAGATCCTCTGTTGAAGCTGAAGTATACTCTATCGCATAGTAGAGTGGGAATCCGCCCGTGTTGCTGATTTGAAGGCTTTCGCTGGTTATACCTCCCTGGTTCACCCAGGCATTGATCTGGGTGACATCCAGTGTAATCTCAGCAAACATCGGCTCGCCAACATAAAAAATATGCGGGTCAGGTGCTCCGATGTATGGATGGTTGGCCATGTTTCCTGCTATATCAACTGCTGTAAGATAATATTCCACTTTTGAGCCCGGGATCTCCGTAATGAAGGTATATGTGTAATTCTTGCCACCGGTGTGGGTCATCACCTGCTCCTGGTATGGCTCATCATTGATGGAATAAAAAACTTTTACATCATTGTTCAACAAAGCAGCACCACTATAGGGAGTGATCGATGCAGATATCTCATATTGATTCTGAACAGGCTGATCACCGAGTAACGGATAGTGCTCGATAAACAGCATATGACGATCGGCAATACCAATAGCACGGCAATGTAATGCATCAGTGGATTGCCATGAGCCGGTAACTCCGATGATTTCGTATCCGGGCATGGCTTCGGCATAACTTTCAAGGGCGGGAGTATCCCACACACTACCCATGATCGGGACAAAAACCCTGTTGTTCAGGATCAATGAATTGGTATAAGGCTGGTTGTTAGGGGTCCAAACCCTGTAAACCCGGTAATTGTTTCCCCAGGCAGAGGGTTGCGCAGCAAAATAAGCAGCAGTAGCTTCAATAGCATTATACTGCGGATGGGAGGTGGGCACCTCCCGGATCATGATCTTGTCCACACCCAGGTACTTTCCCCAGCAGTCAATGTGGTCAATATAAGTATTGTTAGGGTCGGGAACAACATGGTAGGTGTCGACGCCAAGGTAATCCTGCACCATCTGGCTTATCTGGGACTGGGTCAGGGAGGGATTTTCATCCCAGACGAGGTCGGACGACGCGGATATTCCGTAACCATCCGTCATGTAGTTCCCACCTGCATGGATCAGATCCATTCCAAACCAGCTCAGTCCCATAAACTGGGCAACTTTCTGGGGAATGGCATTGTCGAGCGGCCGGTTAGGCCTGTTGTAAATAAAATCCACAACACCAATCTGGTCATTGCCATACCTTACGAACCACGGACCGTAATCCCTGGTCCAGTAAGAATTCATCGGCGCAACAAGAAAACTGACATTGGTCATATTCACTCCGTTGTTCTGATATAAGGTTGACACATTGTTCAACTGGGTGGTATTGGCAACAATCGTGGTAACCACGGTCTCCTGCGACATGGCAGCGATAAGCTGATAGGAGATTCCAAAAGTGTTCGGGTATGCAATGAGTACCCCTTCCACCTGGTCAAATTCTGCAATTTGACGCACATCCCCCGGAGGCGGATCAGTTCCTTTATAACCTTTGCCAACCAAATGAAAGAGTGATTTCTCCTCCTCCGACATGTGGTGTGTGTAAGGATAGATGTATTTCTCTGTTTTTTCCTGGGCTGGTAACCAGTAGGAAAGAGAGATGAAAAGGATCATGAGCAGAGATAGTCTTGAATAAATCATCATACGAATCAACTTAATTTAAAAAATGAAGGTGTAAAAATAGACTTTTTAGGATTTTGAATGGTTGCATGGGAGAAATATTAACCCGGTTAAGCATGAGAAAATTATATACAGTTCCTCCCGGGATATGCCGGGTGTATCCTGAAACACAGGCTATACTTGCAAAGTCTCCCCCTCCGACCGTGCGATGATGGTAGCTCCGCAGGTGTCGCTCCAGACATTGACCGATGTCCTGAACATGTCGAGTAACTGATCAACCGCGAGGATAAGCCCGACCCCCTCCAGCGGTAAACCAACGGCGGTAAGGATCACCGTGATCATCACCAGCCCTGCCATGGGTATCCCTGCAGCACCAATGGAGGCAAGCAATGCTGTCACAACTACGATTACCTGCTGGATCACAGAAAGTTCAATACCATAAGCCTGTGCGATAAAGATGGCTGCAATACATTCATAGAGTGCCGTACCGTCCATATTGATAGTGGCCCCCAGGGGTAATGTAAAACTGGTGATCTTATTTGAAACCCCTGATTTATGCTCCACAGCTTCCATTGTAAGTGGCAACGTGGCACTTGAAGAGGCTGTTGAAAAAGCAGTAAGCAAAGGTGCCGACACTGCCCTGAAATGCCTGAAGGGATTTACCCTGCCAACAAAACGCAAAAGCAGGGGCAGGGTAATCACCGCATGGACTGCCAGCGCAATAATAACGGTTAGCATATAGACGCCCATGCGTTGTCCCAACGCTAAAATATCAGGGGATTTGCTCACCTGGTAGGCTACAATTCCGAAAACACCCAGGGGGGTAAACTTCACGACAAACATCGTGATCTTCATCATCACCTCAAAGGTAGCGCTGAAGAAATCACTTAAGACTTTCTTCGGCCTGGAAGGAGCCTGGGTAATAAAGAACCCAAAAAGGACCGAAAAGAAAATAATGGAAAGCATTTGCCCTTCCGTAAAGGCGGTAAAAATATTGGTCGGAATAACTTTGATCAGGGTCTGTCCCAGTGAATCCTTAGAAAGGGCAAGGTCCTGAACCTCCTGGACAAAACCCAGGTCGGAGCCAATGCCGGGTTTGAAAATATTCACGAAAAACAGACCGGTGACAATGGCAAGGGTGCTGGTTATCAGGTAATAACCAATGGTTTTCAACCCAAGTCGGCCCAGGTTCTGTGCCGAACCGATATTGGCAACGCCGGTAATGATGCTGCTCAGGATCAGCGGCACGATCACCATTTTAAGGCCACGAAGAAAAAGTTCACCCATCCATGCCACGTAATCAATGTGTTCGGGTAAATACATCCCGTAAAGAATGCCCAATACCAGTCCGATCAGGATCTGCCAGTGGAGTTGAAGTCTCTTCATAAGCTGTAAATTATCCGACTAAAGTACACATTATTGAAAATCTGATTCAGCATAGCTCGTCATAATCATAAGCCGTGTGAACTTTTTTATTCCCTTGCAACCCTACATTCCTGTCACTTTGACAACCAAATCAAATATTGCATTGTCTTTTGCGGAGTTTTCATTAGTTTTGCCCGACAACAACTTTTTCAATGAAAAAATACTATTTCTTCACACTGTTTTACATCCTGGTTTCCGTTTCTTTGATGGCGCAGCATCAGAACATCATGCTACCCTATTCAAATTCCGTTTATTCGGTGGATGAACCGACAATCTTTATCAACCCCAGGAACACAGATGAGATTGTTGCAGGTTCCAATATCAACAATGTGTTTGTCTCCAATGACGCTGGTTACACCTGGACGGCCAATGTGTTGGTATCGAATGCCCATGGCGTTTGGGGTGATCCGGTCACTATCATTGATACCGCCGGAAACTATCTCTTTTTCCATTTGTCAAATCCTCCGTCGGGAAGCTGGATTGATAGGATTGTCTGCCAGAAATCAACCGACAAGGGGCTGACATGGAGCGACGGAAATTACATGGGACTGAACGGTACCAAAGCTCAGGATAAGGAGTGGGCTGTGGTTGACCGCACCAACAACAACATCTATGTTACCTGGACACAGTTTGATGTCTATGGCAGTTCCAATCCCGATTGTAAAAGCATCATCCGGTTTTCCAAATCAACCGATGCCGGTGATTCATGGAGCAATGCCGTCAAGATCAATATAACAGATGGCGATTGCATCGACAGCGACAACACGGTGGAGGGTGCCGTACCTGCTGTGGGTCCGAACGGGGAGATCTATGTGACGTGGGCAGGACCTAACGGACTGGTCTTTAACCGTTCTTTAGATCAGGGAGAAACCTGGCTTGATTACGAAATACCCGTTTCGGATATGCCCGGAGGATGGGATTTCAGCATTCCCGGTATTATGCGGTGCAATGGATTTGCCATTACCGTCTGCGATCTCAGTGGCGGCCCTCATCATGGGACCATCTATGTAAACTGGTCAGATCAGCGCAACGGGCTGGATGATACCGATGTATGGCTTGTCAAATCAACCAATGGCGGCAATACCTGGACTGAGCCGGTCCGTGTAAATGATGATCCCCCCGGCAGGCACCAGTTTTTCACCTGGATGGCCATTGACCAGGTAACGGGCTATCTTTGGTTTGTCTATTACGACCGAAGAAATTACACCAACAACATGACCGAGGTTTTTATGGCCGTCTCAACCGATGGCGGTGAAACATTCATCAATTTCCCGGTAAGTGAAGAACCTTTTCTTCCACAAGCCAACATTTTCTTTGGCGATTATAACAATGTGTCGGCACATGACAACGTGGTCAGGCCAATATGGACCAGGCTTCATGGCGGTCAGAAAAGCATCTGGACAGCCATCATTGATGTGGATGCAGTGCTTGTTGCAACCGGTGATGCCGGACAAGAATTACAGCCAGTAGCTACTTTGAACCCCAACTATCCAAATCCTTTCATTGAAACCACTGTGATCGCGTTCAGACTTCGCCAAACCGGAAATGTGACCCTGAAGGTATATGATGTATTCGGAAAAGAGATCACAACCCTGATCAATCATGAACAGAGAGGTGCAGGAAAATACATCGAACACTTTGATGCTACCCGGTACAATCTTGCTCCCGGAGTCTACTATTTCGCACTCACAACCGAAGGAATGAACCTCAAACAGAAGATGATGCTGGTGCGCTAGGAAGTGCACTGGTTGTTATAAACGGAACCGTAAACCCGATGCCTGAACCAATCAATGACCGGAGGGTTTTTACCCTGCTTGAGGTAGCCCGGAGTATCTCCAAAACCCTTGCAGAGCGTTATACCAGCGCATTCTGGGTGAAGGCGGAATTGCTGAAACTGAATCATTACCCCCGCAGCGGACATTGTTATCCTGATCTTGTTGAAAAATCGGGCGGATCAGTTGTTGTACAGATGAGGTCGATCCTCTGGAAAAGCGATTATAACCTGATCAACCGGAGATTCCTGGAGGTGACCGGAGAGCCGCTCAAAGATGGTATCAACATCCTGTTTCAGGCACGGATACAGTATGATCCGGTTCACGGACTTTCGCTGCAAATCCTGGATGTTGATCCGGCTTTTACCATGGGCGAAATGCTGAGAGAAAAGCTGGAAACCATCAGGAAACTGAAGGAGGAAGGGTTGTCCGACCGCAACAAAACATTGCCATTTCCGCTGCTTCCCAAACGGGTGGCCGTGATCTCGGTGGAGACAAGCAAGGGTTATGCCGATTTCAGGAAGAAAATTGACGGGAACCCATTTGGGTTTCATCTCTTTTATATGCTTTTTCCTTCCCTGCTGCAGGGTGATGGCGCTGTACCTGAACTCAAAAGACAATTGAACCGGATCAGAAAAGTAAAAGATCATTTTGATGTTGTAGCCATCATCCGTGGTGGTGGTGGTGACCTGGGCTTAAGCTGCTACGACAATTATGAACTTGCAAGGGAGGTTGCCCTTTTTCCACTACCGGTATTGGCTGGCATCGGCCACTCGACCAACGAAACAGTGGTTCAGATGATGGCACATCAAAACAATATTACACCCACCGACCTGGCCGATTACCTCATCCGGAAATTCTCCGATTTCAAAACACGCCTCGACCATGATGAAAGCGTTCTGAGGGAAATTCCAAAGATTGCCCTGGACCTGCGCAAAAAGGATATAAAGACAACAGCACACCGGTTTTCGGGCTTGCTGCACTGGATTCTGGAAAAGCATCATCAACTGCTCAGCAGCCAGACAAATATGGTGAGAACCCACACCTCCTATGTTCTGAAAACTGGCCGGATATCTCTTGAACAGCAATCAAACGGTCTTCCCATGAGGCTCCGTTCACTCTTCCTCGACCGGGAAACAAGGT